>JBBROG010000242.1:0-13301 GCA_038229635.1 Gemmatales bacterium | reverse complement strand
TTGGCCCGCGCCGCGGCGTTGGCGGTGCGGGCGCGCTGCCGCTGGCAGATCGAGTTGTTGTTCACGCTGTGGAAGTCGTGCGGGGGCCTGGGTCAGTCGCACCGTGAGCAGCCGCGGCGGGTGCCGTGCGAGGTCTCTGCCAAACTGACGGCGCGGGTGGTGCGGCACGGGGTGCGGGTGGCGGGATGCTGGCCGGCGAGCCGACGGAGTTTGCCCAAGGCGTCGGCGGTGGTGCGCCCGCAGGGGTTGCCGCGGGTGGCGGCGCTGGGGAGCCTGTCGCTGCTGGTGAGCGTGCTGGCGGTGACGGTGCGTTGCCTGGCGGCGGGGACGCGCATCCACCGCGGCCAGAAAGACCCGCGCGCCTGGCAGTTGCTCCAGCAAGAGATTCATGACGGAGATCCGAAGTCTTAGCTTGATCCGTATGGGGGTCGCGCAGCGCACCCCCGGAACGACGACGCCGGGCGTCGCCTACTCGCCCACCCCCGGAACGACGACGCACTCGTCCGCCGGGCCGGCCCCTGGTACGATGCCGTCGATCAGAATGATTCGCCCTTACGGGAGCCGTCCGCCATGCCGAGCTTCGAGGCCGACCGCAACTTGCTCCTGGGCATTCTGGCGCTCCAGATGGACTTCGTCGGCCGCGACGACCTGATCGCGGCGATGAACGCCTGGGTGCTCGACAAGGCCAAGCCGCTCGGCCAGGTCCTCAACGAGCGCGGCGCGCTCTCGGCGGAGCGCGTCTCCTTGCTCGAAGCCCTGGTCCGCGAGCACCTGAAGCAGCACGGGGACGACCCGCAGCGGAGTCTCGCGGCCGTGCGGACGACGCCCGCCGTGGCTGACGTCCTCCGACGGATTTCGGGCGTGACGCCGCCCCGACACGACCCCGGCGCCACCACCCCCGAGGCAGGCGCCTCGCTCGACGGCCGGCGCTACCGCATCCTCCGGCCGCACGCGCGGGGCGGCCTCGGCGAGGTGTTCGTCGCCCACGACGAGGAGCTGCGCCGCGAGGTGGCCCTGAAAGAGATGCGGCCGGAGCAGGCCGACGACGCCGCCCAGCGCGCCCGCTTCGTCCGGGAAGCCGAGGTCACCGGCCGGCTCGAGCACCCCGGCGTCGTCCCCGTCTACGGCCTCGGCGCCCACGGCGACGGGCGGCCCTACTACGCCATGCGCTTCATCCGCGGCGACAGCCTCAAGGACGCCATCGCCGAGTTCCATAAGGCGGATAACGGCGGTCGCTCTCCGGGCGAACGCGCCGTCGCGCTGCGACAGTTGCTCGCGCGCTTCCTCGACGTGTGTAACGCTGTCGCCTACGCCCACAGCCGCGGCGTCCTCCACCGCGACCTCAAGCCCGCGAACGTCATGGTCGGCCGCTACGGCGAAACGCTCGTCGTCGACTGGGGCCTCGCCAAGGTCGTCGGCCACGCGGACGCCGAAAACACGGAGGGCGTTTTGGTGCCCGACGGCGGCGACGCGGACCTCACGCGGGCGGGCGCGGCTTTGGGGACGCCGTCTTACATGAGCCCGGAGCAGGCGGACGGGCAGCTCGACCGGGTCGGCCCGCGCAGCGACGTCTACAGCCTGGGCGCCACGCTCTACTGCCTGCTCACCGGGTCGCCGCCGTTCGCTGGGGGCGGTGTGGCCGAGGTGCTGGACGCGGTCCGGCGCAACGACTTCCCCCGGCCGCGCGAGCGGGACGCCCGCGTCGCCCCGCCCCTGGAGGCGGTCTGCCTCAAGGCGATGGCGCTGAACCCCGAGGACCGCTACGCCACGCCGCGCGCCCTCGCCGACGACCTGGAGCGCTGGCTCGCCGACGAGGCCGTCGAAGCCTACCCCGAGGCGTGGCCGGCGCGGTTGGGCCGCTGGCGGCGGCGGCACCGCACGCTCGTCGCGGCGGTCGGCGTCGTGGCGCTGACGCTCCTCGGCGCGGCGGTGATCGGTGCCGTGGCGGTCCGGCGGGAGCAGGGGCGGACGCGGGCCGTGGCTCAGGCGGACGCCCTGGCCGACGCCTCGGCGGACACCGTGCCGGCGCTGCTGGCGAGTCTGCGGGAGCACCCGGCCGACGTGATGCCGCGGCTCACCCGACAGTGGGAGGAAGAACAGGCGGACGGCCGGCGCCTCCGGGTCGGCCTGGCGCTCGCCGCCGACGTCGCGGTCCGCGCGCGGCTGATCGAGCTGGCCCGCAAGGCGGACGACCCGCAAGAGGTCTTGTTAGTCCGCCACGCGCTGGCGCCCCACTCCGCCGAGGTCATTCCGCTTCTGTGGGGACAAGTGAAGGCCGCGGCGAAGGCACCGGCGGAGCGTTTCCGGCTCCTGGCGCTTCTCGCCGGGCTCGACCCCGTCGGGGACGACTGGCCGGAGTACGCCGGGGCCACGGTCGCGGACTTGCTCGCCGCCGACCTGCTCCATTTGGGAACATGGAAGGCGGCCTTCGAGCCGGTGCGCGGGGCGCTGCTGCCGGCGCTCGCGAAGGCGTTCCGCGGCGACGACCTCGACCGGCGCCGCCTCGCCGCCGCGCTGGCCGCCGACTACGCCGCGGACCGGCCCGAGACGCTGGCCGACCTGTTGCTGGACGCGAACGAGCGACAGTTCGCCGCCCTCTTCCCCGGCGTCCAGGCGCACCGCGAGCGGGCCGTCGCGCTGCTCGTCCGGGAGCTGCGCCGGGAGTTGGCGCCCGACTGGAACGACGCGGCGCCCTCCGCCGGGCGGGCGGCGCCCGAGGCGGGGCTGGTGAGGCGGCTCGAAGCGGCGGGCGGCCTCGCGGCCGGCGACTTCGCGCTGTGCCAGACGATGCCGCTCTCCGAATTCCTCGAAGTCGCCGAGGCGCTGCGGCCGGCCGGCTACCGCCCCGTCCGCTTCCGCCCTTACGCCGTCGGGGCGGCTGTCCACGTCGCCGCGGTGTGGGCGCGGGACGGGCGCGACTGGCGCCTGTTCGCCCCGGCGCCGGCGGGGCGGGTCCTTCAGGAGAGTCGGTCGCTCGCCAAAGAAGGCTTCGTGCCCGTCGACGTCGCCGGCGTCACGACTCCGGACGGGGCGGAGAACTACGTCGCGCTGTGGGAGGCACGGCAGGGCGAGGGGGAGCGCGGGGACATGTACCTGGGCGTCGCCGACGGCGATCACACGGCGGTGACCATCCCCTCCCTCCAGAAGCAGGGCCTCAGCCCGGTCGCCTATCACCGGATGTACGGAGCCGACGGGCGCGCCCGCAACAGTGCCGTGTGGCGCAAACCTGGCACGCCGACCCCGACGTCGTTCTGGGCCAAGCGGCGACCGGTTTACGAAGCGTTCGTTCATCTGGGCGCCAGTCAGCTCGACGTCGGCATCGTCGCCCGCGCGGGGCCGCCCGCGGCCGACAAGCCGAAGCCGCCGGAGACGGAGTACACCGGCGTCTGGCAGCACGTCCCGCGGTTCGACTCGCGCGAGTCCCACGGCCTCGACCCGCGGCGACACCGGGATCTCGCCCGCTCGTGGGCCGCGGAGGGATACCGGCCCGTCGCGATCGCGGCGGCGCAAGTGGCGGGCCAGGCGCCGGAGACGGCCTCGGTGTGGCGCCGGCCGATCGTGACCGAGGACGACCGCGACGCCCTGGCCGGGCGGCAAGCCAACGCCGCCGTGGCCCTGCTGCGCCTCGGCGAGGTGGCGCGCGTCGAGCCGCTCCTGAAACACGGCCCCGACCCGCGGCTGCGGAGCTACCTCGTCCACCGCCTCGCCCCCTTCGGCGTCGGGGCGGAGGAACTCCTTCTCCTCCGCGAGCGCCAGCAAGTGCCGTCGGCTCGCCGCGCCCTCCTCCTCGCGCTGGGCGAGTGCGACGAGGCGTCGTTGCCCCCAGCGCGGCGGAAGGAGTTAGTTCCCTCCTTGATGGAGGGTTTTCGTCGCGACCCCGACGCGGGCTCCCACTCGGCCTACGACTGGCTGCTGCGCCGCTGGGGGGAGGGGGCACGGGTCGAGTCGGCCGAGCGGGAACTCGCCCGCGAGAAGCCGTTGCACGACGGGCGCGGGTGGTACGTCAACGGCCAGGGGCAGACGCTTTCGGTCGTCCGCGGGCCGGTCGCGTTCGACATGGGATCGCCGCGGCACGAGCCGGACCGCGAGCCCGACGAGGTCTTGCACTGGCGGCGCGTCGGCCGCTCCTTCGCGGTCGGCACGAAGGAAGTCACCGTGGAGCAGTTCGAGCGCTTCAAGCGGGCGGTGCGGACCGAACACTACTTCACGATCTCCGGCAGCTTCGCCCCGGAGCCCGATTGCCCGATCATCTCCGTCACCTGGTACGAGGCCGCCATGTACTGCCGCTGGCTCAGCCAGGAGGAGAGGATCGATCCGGCACAAATGTGCTATCCCGAACTGGATAAAATCAAGCCGGGGATGACGCTGCCGCCGGATTACCTGAAGCGGACGGGCTACCGGCTGCCGACCGAGGCGGAGTGGGAGTACGCCTGCCGCGCCGGCGCCGCGACCGCCTTCTGTTACGGCAACGACCTGGCGCTCCTGAAGCATTACGCCTGGCACGCGGGCAACTCCGAGGTGCGCACCTGGCCCGTGGGACGCCTCAAGCCGAACGACCTGGGCCTGTTCGACATGCACGGCAACGCCTTCGAGTGGTGCCACGACGAGGGGGCCGATTACCCGCCAGGGCGGAAAGGACAGCCGGCCGAGGACCGGGAGCAGGCCAACCGCACCGTCGATAACGGGGCGTGGCGCATCCTCCGCGGCGGCGCATTCATCTACCCCGCAGGCGGCCTGCGCTCCGCCGACCGCACGAGCGATCAGGCCACGCAGCGGAACTTCTCGCTCGGCTTCCGCGTGGCCCGGACACAGCCGTGAGTCCCCGACCCGGCGCGGCTCAGGGCGCCGCGGCGTAAAGTTCCTTCAACAGCCGCAGCGCCGCGTCGACGAGCAACTCGCCGGATCCCTCGGCGCAGCGGGCGCTGACGACCTCGTAGTTTCCCTGCGCGTAGGCGCGCCGGGCCGGGACATAGCCGATGGACCCGTTCGCTAGTTCGGCGATGAGGGTGTGCTTGAACGGCGAGTCTTGCTTGATCGCCAACCCCAGCTCGACGAAGATCTCGCCCGGCAGCGACACCCACGCCACGTCCTTGCCCAGGGCGACGACCTGCACCTCCACTTCGTTCGGCTGGCCCTGCCGCGCCTCGACGTCGAGCACCTTGAAGGCGTTCACGCTCTCCAGGAAGGGAATGCCCTTGCCCTTGCTCTCGCGGAAGCGGTCGGCGACGGCCCGCGCCTTCTCGACGTCGCCGGGCGCCAGTTTCGGCAACGGGAGTTTGACGATCTCGCTCTTGCAGCGCAGCGTCGCCGGTTCGGCGCTTTTGAGGTGTGGGAACGTCCGCAGCACCTCGGCGGCGAGGATGATGCCCATGCGCGCCGCCTGCTCGGGGCTCTGTTGCCGCTCACCCCAGGCGACGTTGAGCTGGTTGACGTCGCCGCAGCAGCCGGTCGCGTAGAGCGTGAGCATGTCCGGCCCCTTGACGTCGGCGAGGAGGCGGGCGACCGTCGCCGGCATGTCGGCGCTGATCTTGGTGCCGCCGACGTTGTCGAGGTGGACGGCGTAGTTGACGTAGGTGGCGAGCGGCCTCTTATCCGGAGCGGCGAAGGTGACGACGCCGACTTCGGGGTCGATGACGCCGGCCGGCTTGAGGATGTTCGGGTTCAGCAGGCCGGGGTTCCAGCCGACGGTGCCGTCCTTCATGTGGAAGCGGCGGTTGAAGGCGATCGTCTCCTCGCGGCCGCGCCCGAGGCCGAGGCGCGCCGGAGCCAGAGCCTTCTCCGCCTTTTGCACGGTGAGAGCGATCTTACCCGGCAGTTCCTCGCCGTAGCGGCGGGCGAGGTCGGAGGCGCCGCCGAGGGCGTCGTCGCGCGGGCCGCGCGACGTCAGCACCGGGCCGGTGTGCGTGTGCGTGGCACTTATCATGACGTTCTCGCTGGGGATGCCGGTCGTCTTCGCGATCTCGCGGCGGGCTTCGGTGACGAAATGTCTCGTCGTGCCGATGAGGTCGAGGGAGACGAGGGCGGCCTTGGTGCCGTCCTTTTCGAGGACGAGGGCCTTGGCGAAGAGGTCGTCGCGGACGCCGTCAGCGCCGCGCGGCGAATGGTAGCCGGCCATCGGTGTGCCGGGCGCGGGCGTGATGACGACGGCGGCGGCGCCGACGCGCAACTCGCCGGCGAAGGCGGGGGGAGCGAGGAAAAGCAAGAGCGGCAGTGGCCAAAGCTTCATCGTTGATTCCTTGCGAAGTCCCCGCGGCGCCCGTGGCTCACGATTCCCACGACGGTCGGGCGCGGGGCTAATCCTCGAGCCGGCGCACCGACAAGAAGAGGTAAGCGGGTCCCGTGACCTGGGTGTATTCTACGCGGATTTTCCGCTTGCCCGCGGGAAGCTTCACCTTCTTCACGGCCTCTTTGTGAGCTTCACCCCAGAGGTCGAGGACCATTTGGTCGTCGATAAAGACGTGGAGGCCGTCGTCCACGAAGGCGCTCAGTTCGTAGGTTCCCGCCGACAGGTCCCACTCGGAGGTGGCGATCATCGTGAAGAAGTTTCCGTCCCCGAGCTTGTCGGAAAGCAGCGGCCCGCGGGTCGGGTGGAAAATGGGCTTGTCGGAACGAAAGTCGATGCGGTCCAACCGCCGGTGGTCCAGGAGTTTTCCTTTGGCGTTCTTGTCGAGGCCCCCCGGGATCCGCTGCGGCTTGTCTCCCGCATTCTGGCCCACCCCGTAAAAATTGACGTCCCAAAGGCCCGACAGCCTGTCCGGGATCGAGAAGCCGTTGGCCTGGAAAGCGACGACGATCTCGCCGTCGAGCGCGCCCGCTGTCCACTGAAAGACGTCGACGACCAGGTGATCGGGGGCGACGCGGAAGGAGATGCCGCCGTGAACCCCGTTCCAGGTACTGACGATTCGGGCGGTCGTGAAGTCGACGGCCCCGGCGAAGAGCCGATTCGGGCCGGCGTTCGCGTACCCCTCGATCTTTCCGGGCCGGCGCAAGTGGTTGACCTGCAACTCGCAGGGCGCCGAGAGCTCGTGCGTACGGAGCGAACGGACGCCGTCATTGGATATCATGAGAGTATGAAAACCAATAAAACCGTTAACCCGGATTCTCAGGGACACGGGCGGGGAAGGTGTGCCGTCGACCCGGGGCAAGACCCGGCCGGCGAGCGCGCGCCGTTCCGCCTCGTTCGACGCGGTCAGCGCCTTCAGATACCAGTATTTCGCCCTATGCATTGCCGGTAAGGCGTCTTCCCGCGGGACTTTGGCGGCGTAGTCCCACCAGGCGTCCCCGAGCTTTGCCTGGTCCGGGGCGGCGACCGGCAGTCCCTCCTCGAGGGCGGCCAGGGCCTTGAGGGAAGGGTCGCTGCCTCTGGCCAGGGCCGGGCGCCCGCTCGCCCAGTCGTTCCTGACGAGGCAGTCGTACTTCCCAACCTCCAGGTTGGCGCGCGGGTCGTCCGGGTTAGCTTTCAACGCCTCCCGGTGGGGCAAGACTCGGCCGAGCCGGTCGAGAAAGAGGGCGGCTTCATCCCGCAGGAAGGCGGCGCGGTGAATGAGGAGTTCCTTTTTCGTGTCGGCCGCGAGAACCTGCAACGCCTGGGCCAGGCTTTTCGCCGTTTCCGGGTCCTCGCCGGCGAGGATCTCGTGGCCGCAGGCGATCATGTCCTCCACGACCTGATCCCGCGCCGGCTCCGACAACTGCCCGAGGCGGGACCTCCGCACCAGCCGGTCCGCTTTGGCCCGCAGGCGCCGCCGCTCGGTCTCGCGGTCACCCAAAGTGATTTCGTCCAGCCAACTGCCCTCGCCGGAGAGTGGCGTGAGCGTGATCTCGGAAACCTGGAATACGCTCCAGCTCTCCAGGAACAGGGTCCGGTCGCTGGCCGCCTTCCGGGAGGGTTGCAACCAGAGGCGGGCCGCGTCCCCCGTCCAATCGATGACCTTGCCGCCGTCACACGTCACGCGGACGTTGTTCTTACGGACGGTGCAAACGATTCTCCTCCACTTTCCCACGGGTAGCACTTGACCGCGGAAGGTGGAATCATTTCCGTCGAACGCCTTCTCGTCCATATGCTCTAACCCGCCGACGGTACTTCGCCTGCCGTCGAGGACGAGTATGACCTGGGCGGTATCGACGACCAACCCCAGGGTAATAGGATCCTCGCCCCCGTTCGGCTCTCTTTTGACGACGACCTCCAGCCTGTACTCTTCGGGAGGAACATAAGGTATCTGTAAGAGAGAATAAGCCTTCTCGGGGGTCCGCAACGCGCCTTTTTCGAGCCGGAAGTCTTCGCGGACTTTATCCCTTTTCAGGTCGATCTTCCCGAGGAGATCGACGGTCCGGTTCGGCGGCGGGACCTCTTTCGTCTCGGGAGGAACCTCCTGTCCGCCGATTTTCCCCTGCGCGGTTGGCGGCCTCGTGTCGATGACGATTTCCGTACTGCTCCCGTCCGGCCATTTCATCTTGATGGTGATGATGATCCCCGCCACGAGGAGCAGTACCGTTGCGGCCCCTGCAATCGCGATGAGAAGGGGGGGCGGAAACCGACGCTTCTTCCCCGCGACCTTGGGTCGTGCGGCGACCCGGGAGGGGCTCGCTGCCGGCTCCGCCATGTTGACCCACGGATTCTCTTCCGGCGGATTGTCTTCCCGACGTCTCGTGCCGCTGGCGAGCGGACCCGCGGTCCCCTGGGCGCGCAGGTAGTCCGTCAGTTCCGCGGCCATCTCTGCCATCGAGACGTAACGCTCTTCGGGAGCTTTTTGCATCGCCTTCAGGCAGACCGTCTCCAACCGCGCGTCGACGTCCGCGCGAATCGTCGTCGGCCGCGGCGCTCCGCCCGCCATGATCTGCACGGCCACGCCCCAACCGGCCGCGTCGAACGGCAGCCGCCCCGTCAGCAACTCGAATAAGATCACGCCCAGGGTGTAGATGTCTCCCGCCGGTCCCGTCTCCGCCGACGAGTCGCCGAACGCCTCCGGCGGCATGTAGGGCAGCGTTCCGAGCACCTGGCCGCTCCCCGTCAGCCGGTTGTCCTGCGCCCGCCGCGCCAGGCCGAAGTCCATGATGACCGGCGTGTCCTTCGTCTTGCCCCCCTCCTCCTGGCGGATCATGATGTTCGACGGCTTGAGGTCCCGATGTATGATCTCCTTTTTGTGCGCCACCGCCATCGCTTGCGCCACCTTGGCCGTCACGCTGGCGCACCAGCGCTGCGGCATCGGCTTCTTGGCCTTGGCGTAGTCGGCGACGAGGTCCGACAGGGGGCGGCCTTCGAGGAACGCCATCGTGAAGTAGGGCGTGCCGCCTTCCTCGCCGACGTCGTACACCGGGCAGATCGACGGGTGCGTGAGGCCGGCGGCGGCTCGCGCCTCGCGGAAGAAGCGCTGGCGCAGTTCTTCGGGATTGGCGCCGGCGAAGTGCGGCACTTTGAGGGCGACGCGCCGGTCCAGGTCGGGGTCCTCGGCGAGGTAGACCGTCCCCATGCCGCCGCCGCCGAGCTTCTTGACGATGCGGTAGCGGCCGAAGTGCTCGGGCAAGTCCGTGGGCGTGAGGCAGGGTTGCGCCTTGGAGTGCGTCGAAGCGACGGCGGCGACCGTCTCGCGCTTCGACGTGACCGACGCCGCCGCGCCGGCCGGCTTCGCCCCGGTCCGCCGGAGCAGGCGGCCCAACTTGTCCGCCTGGCGCGGGAAGCGGCGGGCGAACGTGGCGAACGTCGCCGGGTCGCCGAACTGGCGACTCACCTCGTACTCGGCCTGGAGGAGGTACGGGGCGACGGTCTCGGGCGTGCCCAACTCGGGGAAGGAGTTCAGGTAGTCCTCGATGCGGAGAGGACGGCCGTTCCGCCACTGCCGTTCGAGGTCGATCTTGACCATTTCGACGAGCGTCGGCAGGCGCAGCGGCTGGCCGGCAGGCGGCAGCTTGGCGGCACAAGCGCCGAGGGCGACCGGCGTCCAGGAGTTCTCGAAGTCGAGCAGCCACGCCTCGACCTTCTGGCGGTCGGCGTCGGTCAGGTTGCGAAGGACGGTGTTGGCGGCGGCCATGACAAACCTCCTCAACTCCAGAGACACCGGAAATGAGTCGCTGCGGGACTCTTTTTGGGATTGCTTCAGGAAACCGATGATCCGCGCCACCCCGGCCTTTTCCGCCGACTCGACGTATCTTTTGGCTATTTCAGCCCTTGTGCCTCGTCCGCTGTCGTCCCGTGGGATACCGTGACAAACGATCACGACGGAGGTTTTTTCTCCCATCCTTGTAAACCGAAGTCCTCAAGGTGTCAAACGGAAAGCGGGACGAGCGGGGGAGATGGGGAGGCGTCCGGTCGCGACCGGAAGAGGCGTTCTCAAGTTCGCGGCCGGCCGAGCCGATCCGACCGATAAGGCCGTGCCAGTCCGCGCACGCGCCCCAGGGGGAACGGCTCACCATGTACGAAACGCACTTCGGGCTCCGACAGCGGCCCTTCCGGGCGGCGCCGGACAGTTCCTGCTATTACCCGTCGACCGGCCACGAAGACGCCCTCGGCCGGCTTCAGCAGGCCCTCGGCGACGGGGAGGGACTCGCCCTCGTCGTCGGCGAACCCGGCGTCGGCAAGACGCTCCTGTGTCACTGTCTGCTCGACCGACTCGAGCCCGACGTCACCAGCGCCTTCCTGACCAACGGCCACGTCGCCGGACGCGCCGGGCTGTTGCAAGCCATCCTCTACGACCTGGGGCTCCCCTACGCGGGCCTCGGCGAGCAGGAACTGCGCCTCGCGCTGACCGATTTCCTCCTCAAGAACTACGCGACAGGCAAAAAGGCCGTCCTCTTCGTCGACGAGGCGCAGCACCTCGGCGCCGACCTCCTGGAGGAGTTGCGTCTCCTGGGCAACCTGGAGGCGCGCGGCGGCAAGGCCCTCCAGGTAGTCCTGTCGGCGCAACCGGCCCTGCTCGACCTCCTGCGGCGACCCGATCTGACGTGCCTCGCCCAGAGACTTGCGGTGCGGCTCGCCGTCGAGCCGATGAGTACCCAGGAAGCGGCGGACTATCTGTTGCATCACCTGAGAGTCGCGGGCGGGCGGCCGCAGGAGATCCTGACCCCGGAAGCGTTGGAGCTGCTGGCGCGGGCGACACGCGGTATTCCGCGCCTGCTCAACCAGGCGGCTCACCAGGCGCTCGGCCTGACGCACGCCGGCGGCGGCGCCTGCGTGGACGCCGAGGCGGCGCTGGAGGCGCTCGCCTTGCTCGGGCTGGAGTTGCCCGAAGGGCTCGAAGCGAAGGGCGACGAGGACGACGGCGACCTGACCCTCCTGCTGCCGGACGGCGAGCGGACTCCACGGCGGTATGCGTCATGACGTTGGTGAGATGGGCCGGCGGGTGAGGGGCGGCGACACACGGGAGGGCGACGACATGGGCAGGATGCTCGAGGCGCTGGGGCAGGCGGAGACGATCCGGGTCGGCGTGGCCCCTCCGCCCTCGCCGCCTTCGGACGAGGGCTTCCCGGAACTGACCGACGACGACGAGGTGCCGTTCATCGAGGTCGGCCGGTCGAACGGCCCGGACGGCTCGCCGGCCGTGCTGTCGCTGAAGCCGGCGCCGCGCCTGCGCCTGGCGCCGCAGGTGCCCGGCGACGTCGCCCCGGTGTTCGAGCCGCTGCCGCCGGCCTCGTTCCCTTCGGCGGTGAGCGTCAGCTTCCGCCCCCTACCGCTCGACCGCCGCCTCGCTCCGCCGTCGCAGCGCCTCGCCGCCGACCTCGTCGCCTTCCATCAGCCCGACCACTCCGCGAGCGAACAGTATCGCCAACTCGCCGCCGCGCTGCGCCACGGCCTCAAGGCCGGCGAAGCGCACGCCGTCCTCTGCACCGGCCTCGGAGCCCACGCCGGCACCACCTGCGCCGTGCTGAATCTGGCGATCACCTACGCCAGGCAGGGCGTGCGCGTCGTCGTCGTCGACGCACACCGCGTTCGGCCGTCCGTCGCCGGGCGCCTCGGGCTGCGCGGCCGGCCCGGTTTCGCCGAGATCCTGGACGGGGCCGAGTCGCTCGACCGGGCGCTGCAAGAGACGGGGTTGGAGAACCTGACGGCCCTGACGGCGGGCGAGGGCGACCCGCTCCGTCCCTCGCGCGGCGTCGGCGAGGCGGGTCGGCCGATCGTCCGCCTACTGCGCGATCGCTTCGACCTCGTCCTGATCGACGCGCCGCCGCACCAGGAGGCCGCCGACGGCGCCGGCCTGGAAGCCGCCTGCGACGCCGTCTACGTCGTCACGCCGCGCGGCGAGGCGGATAGTCCGGAGGTCGCGGAGAAAATTCGTCGCATGTTGGAGCGCGGCAGCCCCGTGCGCGGCTGCGTCGTCACCGGCCGCTGAACCACCAGTCGCCCTGCATGAACAGTCAGCCCCCCGGGAAGCCGAGACGCTATCGGCCGAACGGGGGGCTGCTGTCTTTGGGGGAGAAGGAAAGGAGGTAACCGGGGTCTCGGCACGCGCGGCCGAAGGCGCAGGGGGCTTCGGCGTTGCCGCTGGCTCCGGGTTGTGGTAGCATGGTTGAAGCATCTTTAAAAATGCGAAGGAGGATCCCATGCTCCCCAACATCGTCGACGGCATTGACACGCTCACCAACTTCAAGCGCGACAGCACGAAGTACCTGACCCGGCTCCGGGAGACGGGGGAGCCGCTCGTCTTGACCGTGAACGGCAAGGCGGAAGCCGTGCTCCGGGACGCCGAGTCGTACCAGCGGCTGATGGAGGAGTTCGACCGGCTCCGGGAGTTGGCCCTCGAGCGGGGCCTCGAAGACGCGGCGGCCGGGCGGACGAGGCCGATGCGCGAGGCGCTCGAAGGGCTGGCGCAAAAGCACGGCATCGACGGGGCGGCGTCTCCCAAGAAGGGCAAGGGGAAGAAGGGTGCGTGAGACATGGCGTTTCAGGTCCGGATCGCCGACCAGGCGCTGGCCGAGGTGGAGGACGTGTTGGCCTGGATGCAGGGGCACTCGCCGGCCGCGGCAGCGCGCTGGTACGCGGCGCTGTTGGCGGCGGTGCGGACCCTGGAGAGCCACCCCGAGCGCTGTGCCCTGGCGCCCGAGGGTGAGAAGTACGGCGTCCCGCTGCGGCAGCTTCTGGCGGGCAAGAGGCGGCAGGCCTACCGCGTTCTGTTCACCGTCGGGGGCAACGTCGTCAACGTCGTACACGTCCGCCACGGCGCCCGCGACCTCCTTAGGCGAGGGGCGGGACGAAATTTACCCGCCCCTTGGCTTCTTCGGCTTAATCGTAATGTCGTACTTCGGTAGCGTTGCCGACCGCCCCAGGCGAGCGTTATAGACTTTCATCTCTTTCGCCGGGACCCGAACCTTTG
>JBBROG010000241.1:0-13336 GCA_038229635.1 Gemmatales bacterium | reverse complement strand
GTTCCGGCGGGGGGCGCGTTGGGGCTGCCGCGCCGGTGGGGGGGGGGGGGGGGGTTTGTTGTGTGTTTGTTCTTTCTGGTGTGTATCTTTTTCCCCCACCCCCCCACCCGGGTGGGGGGGGGGGGGGGGGGGGGGGGGGGGCCCCCCCCCCCAAGTCTCTGAAGGCTCAACCCCTCTCCCCAAAGGGGAGAGGGGAGAAAGGGGCGGCTCACTCCCACGCCTTCACCCGCTCCACGACGCGCAGGATGTCGTTGCGGCGCTTCTCGAACAGCGCGAACAGTCCCAGGATCGCCAGCCCGAGGGCGATGCCCGACGCATACCACAGCCAGGTCTGCGCCAGGTCGACCGCCGCGTGCCAGATCATCGACAAGATCACCAGCGCCAGGAAGCCGACGCCGAGGTAGAGGAACGCCCTCACTCGCAACAGGATGCCCGCGAACACTCCCGCCACCGACAGGCCCGCCAGCACCAGGGGCAACACGACCGAATTCCCCAATCCCGCGATGAACATGTCCGCCGCCGACGAGAGGTAGAGCAGACCCAGCCCCGCGTAGCGCAGCGTCGCGGCGCGGGCGGCGCCGAGCCGCTCCCGGTTGAGGAACTCGGCCGCCAGCACGATCAGCGCCAGCGGCACCAGCCACATCTGCGGGTGCCGAAGGAACTCCCAGCCGTGGTGGCTCAGCAGACACCACAGACCCGCGTTCGCCGCCAAAGCCGCCGCCAGGGCGTAGCGCGACGACCGCCGCGCCGCCGCCAGGGCCGCGCACAGCGCCCCCGTCAGGAACCACAGCAGCGCGTAGTGGTCGAGCGCACTCGGCAGCTTGTCGAGCGCCCTCAGCAGCGGCACCGTTCCGGGGAGCCGCGCCCCCAGGAACTCGCGCAGCACGTCGGGCGGACGCAGCCAGAAGACGAGCAGCGGCAAGAGCGGCAGGAAGACGCCGGTGCGCAGCAGCGGACCGGCCAGCACGGGCAAGCCGCGCCGGCGGAAGAACTCCGCCAGGCCGACGCCGACGAAAGCGATCCCCATGACGAGGAATGTCCAGTATTGCACGAAGCGGTCGCCGAACAGCCCCGGCAGGTTGAGCCGGACGTGCAGGAACAGGCCGAGCAGCATGACCTCGGCGAGGTAGACGTACAGCGTCCGCCGCCGCTCCGGCAGGCCAAACGGGTCGCGGCCGGGGACGACGGCGAAGCGGACCTGCGCCGCCATCAGCCCGGCCAGCGCGACGCCGACGGCGGCGACCGCCCAGTTCGCGAGCGGCGTGCGCCGCACCAGCGGGTCGGGGTTGTAGTGAATCAATTCCTGGCCGAGGACGACGAACAGGACGAGCAGCGCCGCCACGCCGAGGACCGGCCCGCCGCGCCGTCCGGCCTCGGCCCAGCCGGGCAGGCGATGCCCCTGGCGCGCCAGCACGACGCCGTAGAGTGCCGACGCCGACGCCAGAGCCGTCATCAGGATAACGTTGCGGTGCATCCACGGCGCCGGCCCCTCGCGCCCGAGGAAAGCCCAGCCCAGCTCCGTCAGAAAGGCCGCGCCGAGGAAGAGCGTCGCGTAGCGCGGCGACGACCACGCTTCCAGCGCCGGCACGCGGGCGCCGCGCGTCATCAGGAACGCGGCGGCGGCGAGGACGGCGACCGTCCCCGGCCCGGCGAGGCGGTCGGCGAAATCGACGAAGGCCACGCTCGTCCACGCGCTCAGTGCCAGGGCGACGACGGCGACGACGGCCTGCGCCGGAACGAGCCAATCCACAGATAATTCAGGAATTTTCAGAGGTATTTTCGGCGCCAGGCGGGCGACGACGGCGGCGAGCAGGACGTGCCCGGCGAGCATCAGACCGGCCGACCACGCGAGCCGCTCCGGCGTCGCCGCGAGGTGCGGCAGCGCCAGGCCGATGGCGAGCAGCCCGGCCGCGTACAGGCCCGCCGGAGCCAGGCGCGACTCGCCGTCCCAGAGGCTCACCGTCAGCGTCGCCGCCAGAATCGCCAGGGCGCCCCACGCGGTCGCGCCTCTCGCCGCCGCCTCGCCGTCGAGCCGCGCGGCCACGTCCAGCGCGACGACCGCGGCAAGCAGCGTCAGGCCGACGACGAGGCTGACCGCGCGGATCGGCCGCGCCAGCTCACGCGGGTCGGTCGCGAGGAAGGACGAGCGCAGGCCCAGGCCGCACGCGGTCCAGAGCGCCGCCGTCAGGCCGAGGCACAGCGCCTGCACGCCGAGGAACGCGCTCGCCGTGTCGCGGCCCCACGCTTGCCAGACGAACAGGCCCGCCAGGTTGACGAGCAGGGCCGACGCGGCGCCGTCCTCGCGCCGGCCGAAGCGCAGCGCCAGCGCCGCCGCCGTCAGCGCCACCGCGAGCGTCGCCAGGGTCGACGGCACGGGACGTTGCGGGTCGGCGACGCACGCCCGCAGCGCCAGCACGACGACTGCGGCACCGACGCCCCACGCCCAGCCGCGCAACGACCGGAGGTCGAGGTGCGCAGTTTGCTTATCCGAAATAGGGACGATCACCAGTGCGAGGGCGCCCGCGCCGAGGCCGGTCGCGACCCAGCAGGCGAGCAGGGTGTGGAACGACAGCCAGTTGCCGGTGTCCCACGGAGTGACGGAACAGGCGGCCAGGACGCTCGCGGCCAACAGGGCGACGGCGGCGACGTGAGAGCGGCCGCGCGGCGCGACCTGTCCGACGAGCCACAAGCCCGCCCCCGCCGTCAGCAACAGGGCGGGCCAGCCGAGGCCGTCTCCCGCCTGCGCCAGCGCGGCCGACAGCGGACGTTGTGGGTCGAGAATCAGGGCGGTCAAGGGCAGAAACGCGAGCAGGCCGCAGGCGACACCCGCCAGGCTCAGTTGCGCCGTGAGCAGCGGGCGCGTGAGCGGCGTGTCTGCTACACCGCGCCAACGTCGCGCCGCCAGCCAGCCGAGCGCCCAAAGCGCGGCTCCCAGCGCGGCGAGTTGCAACATGCGAATTCCTTCGGCGTCGCCGAGCGTCGTCCCCGAGCGCAGGACGTGCAGGGCGTAACCGCCGACGAGCGCGCCGACGAGGATTTGCCCCGCCGCGAAGACGTAGCCGGGCAGGCGGTCGCGCGCCCCGTGGCCGACCAACCCCGCCGCGACGAGAACCAGCGGCAGGAGGTCCGACGTCGTCCGGCCGACGGCCAGGAACAACGAGCCCGCCGCCGGCCCGCTCGTCGCCTGTCCGTTGAAACCGACGCCCGCCGCCGCCAGCGTCAGCAGCAAGACCGGCACCACGCACAGCGCCACGAGCAGGCGGCGAAGCGCCTCCCGCGCCGGCGCGACACGCCCCCAAAGCGGCGCCGACGCGACGAGGAAGCAGGCGGACAGGCCCCAGCGCAGCGCCGTCGCCGACGCCAATTCCGCGGCGAAATGTCCCGCCGCGAGGATCGGCACCGTCACGGCCGCCAGCACCAGCCCCATCGCCGCTTCTTCCTTCCATTCCCCCAGGGCGACGACGAGAGCGACCGTCACGGCGGCGAGCAGTGCCCAGGCGCCGGGGCCGAAGGCGTGGACGTGCGCCGCCGGCCAGCCGCCCGGCGCGGCGTCGCCGAGGGGTGTCAGTTCGGCGAGCGCTTCCGGCGCGACGCCCCAGGCCGCGAGGAGCAACTGCCCGATGACGACGACGGCGAGCAAGACCTGATCGACCGCCGGCCACGACGGAGAGAGGAGGTGGCGAGCCGTTTCGCGGGAGCGCAGGCCGAGACGCACCACCACCCAGGCGAGGGAAAACGCCGCGAGGCCGATTCCGTAGGCTTGCAGGCCGCGCGGGTCGAGGTGTCCGAACGCCTCGCCTTCGATCCACCGGGCGACGCCGAGCAGCACCGCCGCCGCGAGGGTCGTCTGTCCCCCGGTGAACAACCACGGCCGGCGCAGGCGCACGCCGACCGCAAGGATCGCCGCGCCGTACAGCCCGCAGGCGACCGCCGCGCGACCCACTTCCGCCATGCCGCCGCGGGCGATGAGGACGAGACTCAGCAGCGCCAGGACGCCGGCGCTGCCGACGTAGGCGAGGGAATCGGCCCTCCGCCCGCGCCGCGCCAGCACCTCCGACGCGGCGAACGCCAGCAAGGTCAGAACGACGAGAACGCTCCCGCTTGTCGGCGAAACCAGGAGGCTCGGCAGGTCCGTTTCGAGGTTGCCCGCGAGGAGGTGAAACCCCGTCAGCGACGCGAAGGCCGCGCAGCCGAGCGCGACCGCGTGCAGGCCGGGCAGGCGGTACGCCACGGCGACGGCGCTGAGCAGCGCGAAGTCCACCAGGCCGACGGCGATCAGCGCCCCCGGCTGCGGCCACGCCAACGGCAGGGCGCCGACCAGCACCGCCATGCCCGCCACAGCCACGCCGCTGCCGGTCGTGGCCAGCCAGGCGGGGAGCGCCTCCGCGCCCCCTTCGCCGTCGGCGCGGCCCCGGAAGACCAGCAGTCCGCCCGCCAACAGCGGCATGGCGGCGAGGGTCGTCGGCAGTGCGAGGCCGTTCAGGCCGAGGCCCTCCGCCCGTGCCCGATACGCGAGGAAGCCCAGCGCCGCCGCCGCCGCACACGACGCCAGCCCCAGGAAGGCCAACAGTTCGCGCGCCGGCCCTTCCGCGAGCGGACGTGGGCGCGCGACGGCCACGACGGCGACCCCGCCGGCAAACGCCTGACACGCCGCCGCCGCGCCCGCGAGCAGCAGCAACCCTCCGGGAGCCGTCAGCAGCGCCGGCACCAGAAGCGACAGGGCCGGCGGGCCGACGACGGCGAGCGCCAGCAACCGGGGCCGCGCGGGCGCGAGGACACGCCCGGCGGGAACGACGAGAGCCGTGAAGACGACGACGGCGACGGCGTCGGCCGCCCACTCCGGCGCCCCGCCCTCGGCGCCGCGCGCCAGGCCGGCGAGGACGAGAAAGCTGAGCGGCACCAACAGCAGGCCGATGGCGAGCAGCCCTCGACTCGTCGCTTCGAGCTTCCAGTGGTGCAGCGTGTACAGCCCGGCGCCGATGAGAGCCGCCGTGATGCCCGCGAAGATGAGGAACGGGAAGTACGGGATGTGTTGCAGCTTTTCCCACAGGCTGACGACGAGAGCCAACGAACAGCCGACGATGAGCAGTCCGCCGACGACCTCGCCCCAGAGGATGTTCCGCGACTCCATGAAGGAGGCCAGTCCTTGGCCGGCGGGGCGGTGCGGCTCCTCGGCGGGCGCGGCGGGACGCGCGGCCCTGACGAGCGCGGGGCGCGCGGCGGGGGTGGGCATGACGGCTTCGACGGGCAGCACTTCCGGCAGGTCCTCGACACGCTCGGCCGGCATCGTCCGGGCGGGCATCGGCCGGTGCGGCGCCGGCCGCTTCTCCAGCAGGTCCTCGCGCGCCTGGCGACAGGCGTGGTCCAGGCGTTCGAGCGTCGGCGTGTCGAGGGCGCCGGTCTCGTGGAAGCGGCGGAGTTGACGCAGGGTCGTCTGCAGGTCGCGCAAAGCGTCGGCGGTGGCGCCGCCCTGAGCCAGGCCGCACGTCTCGCAGCGACGTCCGTCCCCGGCGACGAGTTCGCCACAGGCGGGGCACTTCGCCAAACGCAGCCAGCGCGGCTCGGGCGGTCCGCCGCCGGTGGCGAGGCGAATCAGACCGGCCAACGCCAGCCAGATCAGATGGCCGACGCCTGCCAGGACGACGAGGCCGACCAGGATCGCGAGCAGGATGACTAGCGCTTCCACGGCAAGTCCCTGGCTGACGGAGCGGGGAAAGACGGAGGGCGCTCCGTCCGCGGGCACGGACCGAATTGTGAAGTTTTGGCAATTGCCCTTTACCTGGCGCCGACTCTTCTTATAAATATAACAATTGAGTCCGAGTCAAGGATCGTGTGACCACAGGCGCCCCTGCGGACTGGTTGTCGTGTCCCACGCGGCCTGGAACGTATTGTCATGATTTCCTCACTCCCGCGCCGTTGCCAGATCAGCGTCTTACTTGTCGAAGACGAGGAATTGGTGCGCGACGCCATGTGCCGAGCCCTCGTGCGGGCCGGCTACCTGGTGCAAACCGCCGCCACCGGCCACGACGCCATCGGCCTGCTGCGGACCCCGATCGAGCCGATCGACGTCGTCCTCCTCGACATTCAACTGCCCGACGTCAGCGGCATCGACCTCTGCGCGAAGTTTCGCGAGTTGCACCCTCACCTTCCCGTGCTCGTTTGTACAGGATGCACCGACCCGGAGGAATCCGCCGAGCTGGTGCGGTTGGGCATTCGCGGCTACTTCGCCAAGCCGATTCCGATGGACGACCTCCTCGCCACGATGCAGCGCGTCCTCGCGGCCTGACCCGCGGCGGCGCCGTTTCCGTGTACGACCGTTTCTGTTCGGGACGGCACGCCCGAATTCCGTACCTCGCCCCCTCCCCGACTCTCACTTCTTCTCTTGTCTTTTTTCCGGGCAGCCGATAAACCTTGCGGCCCGAAGCGTTTCGCGGCGCCGGACGCACCGACCTCTCGCTCATGAACTCACGCGACCCGATATACCGCTGGTTGAGCCTGATCCTCGGCTGGATGCTGGTGTCCGCCGCGCGCGCCCAGGTTCCGGCCGTGCGGCCGTCGGCCGAAGCCCCTCTCTTCCGCGACCTGGCGCTATGGGCGCTGGCCGCCCCCGCCGAAGGGCTGGCGCCGCCGCCGCGCGCCCCCCGCGTCCGCCTGCTGCGCATGCCGGCGGCCTATTTGACCGAGCCCATCGGCCTGGAAGGCGATCTCGACCCGCCGCCCGACCAGGACGCGCCCGTCAAGCTGCCGTTCCAGGACGACGTCGATTTCGGGCGCATCCAGGTGGCGATGGGCGACGACCGGCCGTTCTTCGACTTCCGCCGGCCGGGGGCGCCGGGCGGCGTCGGCTTCTACCGGCTGAACACGCAGTTGTCGCTCTTCGAGGGGAAGAACACCGGCTGCGCCCTGGCCTGCCAGGCGGTGACGCCGGCGGGGGTCGAGTGGAACGGCGTCAACGAAGGGCCGACGTTCCTGTCGCCGGCCCTGACGCTGTTCCACCACCTCGGCGACGGCACGGCGCTGCACGGCTTCGTCAGCACCGACGTGCGGGCGAACACGACGTGGAAAGACAACCTCGGCCGCTCCGTCCACTACGGCGTGGCCCTCCAGCAGCCGGTGCCGGGGCTGACGACCGACTCGGCACGCGGACTCTTCTTCGTGATGGAGGCGCTGGGGCGGTATCGCGACGTGGGCGAAGGGCGGCCGGGGTCGCCGCACGCCTGGGAATTGCTGCCGGGCGTGCATTACCGGCTCAGCGACGACTGGTGGCTGTCGAGCGGCCTCGTCGTGCCGGTGGGGCCGGTGCGCGACGTCGGCTTCCGGCAGTGGCACTTCGCGGCGTCGTGGCGGTTCTGACCCGCGCGCGCCCTTTCGCACCTCTTGCGAAGCCGCAAGCGGCACACGGTCACCTCTTCCGAAACCTCGCGGTGTTGGAATTGGTAGAACAATTGCAGAGATCGATCGGCCCGCGGGGCCGCGACTCCGTCTCGCTCCGTTGAGGTGACCATGCCCCACACGCACAGCGCCGTGCCGCGAACGCTCGTCCTTGCCCTGGCCGCCTGCCTTACGCTCCAGGCGTCCGCCCGCGGCGACGAGGGCGCGGCCCGGCTCGGCACGAAGATCGCCGACTTCTCGCTGAAGGACGCCGCCGGCAAACCCGTCGTCCTTCGCGACCTGAAGGAGAAGAAGGCCGTCGTCGTCGTCTTCCTCTCCTTCGACTGTCCCAATTCGACCGGCTATTCGCCCGTCCTCGCCGACCTGGCGAAGAGGTACGCCGACAAGGGCGTCTCCTTCCTCGGCGTCTGCCGCGCCGACGCCGAAGACGCCGCCGCCCTCGCCAAGCACGCCGGCGAATTCAAGCTCGGCTTCCCCCTCCTCCGGGACGACAACGGCGCGGCCGTCGAGGCGCTCAAGGCGGAAACGACGCCGGAGGCGTTCGTCCTCGACCACAACTTCGTGCTGCGCTACCGCGGCCGCATCGACGACGGCTACAACGCCCGCCTCAAGAAAAACCTCATCATCCGCAACCACGACCTGAAGAACGCCCTCGACGAACTCCTCGCCGGCAAGCCCGTGAGCCGGCCGCTCACGAAGGCGGTCGGCTGCCCCATCGGCGTCGACAAGAACGTCGCCAAGGCGGGCGCCGTCACCTACCACCGCGACGTGTTGCCGGTCCTGCAAAACCACTGCCAGGGCTGCCACCGCCCCGGCGAAGTCGGCCCGTTCTCGCTCATGACCTACAAGCAGGCGGTCAATTGGGCGTCGGACGTGAAGGAGTACACGCAGTCGCGCAAGATGCCGCCGTGGAAGATCACCGAGGGCGTCGCCTTTCACAACGAGCGGCGGCTGACCGACCGCGAACTCGCCACGCTGGCGTCGTGGGCCGACGGCGGCACGCCGGAGGGCGACGCGAAGGACGCGCCGCCGGCGCGGCAGTTCACCGAGGGCTGGCAGCTCGGCACGCCGGACCTGGTGCTGACGCCGAAGGACGACTTCGTCCTCGGCCCCGGCGGCCGCGACTTGTTCCGCTGCTACGTCCTGCCGACGGGGCTGACCGAGGACAAATACGTCGTCGCCCTCGAGGTGAAGCCGGGCAACGCGCGCATCCTGCACCACACGCTGAACTACATCGACCTCGCGGGCCAGGGGCGCCGCCTCGAGGAGGAGGCCCAGGCCAAGGAGAAGGACAAGAAAGAGGGCGAATACGACCGCGGCCCCGGCTATTCGGTGGCGATGGGCGTCGGCTTCGCGCCGCGCGGCGGGCTGAGCGGCTGGGCGCCGGGACAACTCTCCCGGACTCTGCCGGAGGGCTACGGCTGGCTGCTGCCGAAGGGGTCGGACGTGATCGTGCAGGCCCACTACCACCGCGACGGCCGCGTCGAGAAGGACCGCTCTTCCCTCGGCCTGTACTTCGCCAAGAAGAGCGCGGGGATGAAGCCGTTCAAGGGCGGCCTCATCGGCGGCGAGTTCCCGCGCGTCCTCGGCATCTTCCAGGGCATCCCCGCCAACCAGGAACACTGCAAGGTGACGGGCGCCGTGCCGGTTTTGCAGGACTGTACGCTGCACTCGATCATGCCGCACATGCACCTGATCGGCCGCGAGATCAAGGTGACGCTCGAGGCGCCCGGCGCGAGCTCGAAGACGCTCCTGGCGATCAAGGACTGGGACTACAACTGGCAGGAGACGTACTTCCTCAAGGAGCCGATGAGCCTGAAGGCCGGCTCGGCGCTGAAGGTCGAGGCGTACTACGACAACAGCGCGCGGAACCCGAACAACCCGAACAACCCGCCGCGGGCGGTGACGCTCGGCGAGCAGACGACGAATGAGATGTGCTTCGTCTTCCTCGGCGCGACGTCCGAGGGGGCGGGACGGCCGTTCGGCAGGCCGGCGGGCCTCCTCCAGATTCGGCCGCCGGAACGGAAGCCGTGACGGAGCCCGAGGCGTCAGCGAGGGACGAAGGGAAGTCCTCGCTGACGCCCGAGCCCCCTGCCTTTCACATGGTTGGCGGATCCTGCTCTCCCGGAAGGTAGAAAAACTCCGCGACCCGGCAACGGAACTCCGGCAACACGTCTTCGCACGTCAACTCGTCCTCCCCTTCGAGAACCAGCGGCAACTGGCCGGGACGATACAGCGTCACGGTGCGGCCCTCGGGGTCGACCAGCCAGACCATCGCCGCGCCGCGCTGAAGGAATTGGGCGATCCGGCGCGTCATCGTCCCCCAGCGGTCGTTCGGGGACAGCACTTCCACGGCCAGCGTCGGGGGCGCGTCGCACCAGTGAACCTTCAGGTCGTCGTAGCGGCGGACCTGGGTGTAGAGCATCACGTCCGGGCCGCGCACCGTGTCGGGGTCGCGCTCCAGGATCAGGCCCGTGTCGTTACCGCAGGCGTAGCCTTGGCGGCGCTGGAACGTGTAGTTCCCAAGAATCCGCCCCACGTTCAAGCACACGAATCCGTGACGTTCACCTGGACGGGACACTTCCACGACCTCCCCGCGTTCGAGTTCGTAATGACGGTCACGGTTCCCCGGTTGCTGGACCCAGTCGAAGAATTCCTCGGCGCTCATCCGCGCCTTGGTAGCGATCATGCTCATGCCGACTCCTTTCTCGCGGGGGCCAAACGGCAGGGCGGCGCGGTATCCTAACAAAGACAGGCCGGGCGGGAAAAGAGGAAGCGACTGCGGAGACGCGCGGCCAGGTCTTCGAGCCTCCTCTTCGACATTCTTCCGGGGCGAGCGAACTTGCCCCTATAATGGCCACCACAGCCCGAAGCGCCCACGAGGGCGGATGCGCCTCCGGAGACGGCCATGAGCGACCCGCGCAACGCGACCCCCTATCCCACCTACGCCGGCCTGCCGCCGCTCGCCGGCCTGGCGACGCACGCCGAGGCGGCGCGCCCCGGCCTGAGCATCGACGCCTGCGTCACGCGCCTCAAGCGCTATCACTACGCCTTCCAGCGCCTCCACCAGATCCTCACCGCGCGCATCACCGCCGAGCCGATCTACGAGCTGAAAGTCGGCTTCGCGCACCACGCCTACCTCTGCGCCGAACACGTCCTGGCCCTGCGCACGCGCGTCGGCGAGATGCGCGAGCCGCCGCTCGGCCTCGAAGAGGTTCCGCACCCGGCCTTGCGGGTCTTCTTCGACGAGGTGCTCGCGGCGCCGACGACGGCGGAGTTGCTCGCCGGCGTCTACGAGAAGGCGCTGCCGGCGCTGCACGCGGCGCTGGCCCGGCACGCCGCCGACACCAACCCGCTCGCCGACGCCCCGAGCGTCCGCGCCTGCCGCTTCGCCCGCCTCGAAATCGCCGACATGATCGACTTCGGCACGAAAAGTATCGCCTGCCTCGTCGATGACGCGGAGCGGTCGGCCGTGACGCCGTGGCTCGACCTCCTCGACCGCTGCCTCGCGGCGGCCGGAGGGCTCGACGGCACGACCGCATCGTCCGGCGCGGAGGTCGTCCGCCGCCACTCCGCGACGCCCTACGAGTACGACCCGGTGCCCCGGCGCGACGAGCGCTTCCAGGACCTCTGGAACCAGGGCGTCAACGCCGAGTCGTTCCTGTACAACCCCGACTTCCCGGCGCGGGCGAAGACGCTCATGATGCTCTTCAAGCGGCTGCGCGAGGTCGACGTGCCGGAGATGATGGCGAGCATCATCACGCAGACGAAGGGCAAGCCGTGGGGCTACTACCGCGACATGACGCGGCAGCTCTGGGACGAGGCGCGGCACGCCATGATGGGCGAGGTCGGCTTCGTCGCCAACGGCGTCGACTGGACCCGGGCGCGCGTCACGCACAACTGGTCGTTCCGCCTCAACACGGAGTGCAGCCCCATCGAGCGCCACGCCGTCCTCTACTTCATCGAGCAAGGGCTGATGACCAAGACCGGCAAGCGCTACGAGTGGGAAGTCGGCCTCAACTCCGGCGACCCGCTCATGGCGACGATCCAGGACTTCGACTGGGCCGACGAGGTGCTGCACGCCGCCCTCGGCCGCGTGTGGTACGTGCCGCAGTTCGCCAGCCTGCGCGAGGCCCTCGACTACGGCGACGCCTGCTGGTCGCGCATCCTCAGCAACTGGTCCGAGGTGCGCGACAAGGGACTGACGCGGCACGAAAACTGGTGGCCCGGCGTCTACGCGCAGGCGTGTCAAACGTGGGGCGTCGAGCCGGACCCGAAGGCGCTGGCCTTCGACGAAACCTACGAAGGGCAGCGGGCCGACCTCAAGACGGTGTCGGCGAGCGCATGACCGAACCGACTGCCCCCGAGCGCGTCATCCGCCTGGTGCGGCCGGCGGCCGACGGCGTCGGCGCGTTCCTGGTGCGTGTCGGCGACAGGACGACGTACTACACGGTGCATGAGATCCCGTGCGACATCGGCGGGCGCGGCTTCGAGGTCCACAAGCTCGGGCTGGGGACGCTGTACCACGTGCGCGTCGGCAGGCCGGACGATTGCTCGTGCGAATGTCTGGGGTTCCTGCGCTACGGACGGTGCCGGCACGTCTTGGGTTTGCTGGCGCTCGTCGCGGAAGGACTGTTGTGAGAAACGTCGTTTACCAGGGTCTACCCGGTGGAGTCGCCGATGACGCTGAGCGCGTGCTTCCTCACCCGCAACGACGAACGGGGCCTCGCCCGGGCGCTGCGCTCGGTCGCGGGCCTGGCGGACGAAGTGCTCGTCGTGGACACCGCCTCGACCGACCACACCGTCCCGATCGCCGCTGGCCTGGGGGCGGACGTCTGCTCGTATCCCTGGGACGACGACTTCGCCGCGGCGCGCAACTTCACCGTCCGCCGGGCCACGGGCGACTGGATCCTGTGGCTGACCGCCGCCGAGGAACTGCCGGCCGCCAGCCACGCCGCCGTCCGCGAATGCGTGAGCCGAACCGAGGCGTTCGGGTACTACGTCCGCGTCGAAAACATGGTGCGGCCGGACGACCAGCCCGATTCTTTCACCGAAACGCTCGACGTGCGCCTCTTTCGGAGGCGCCCGGACCTGGAGTTCGTCGGCCGGCTCCATCCGTCGTTCACGCCCGCGCTGGCGGAGGCCCTGCGGCGCGAGGGACAGCGCGTTTTCCCCTCCGAGATCCGGCTGAGGCACCACGCCTACCTCTCCCCGCTGGACGAGCCGAAGCTGCGCTGGACGGTCCGCCTGCTGGAACGGGAGTTGGGCGACCGGCCCGGTCAGCTTCACTACCTGATCGAGTACGGGCGGACGCTGCTCCTCCTGAACGACCCGAAGGGGCACGCCGTCCTCGCCGAAGCGGCGGACCTCGTCCGGCCGGCTCGCGCCGCCCCGGCGCCGCCGACGCGCAACGTCCAGGTGCTGCTCAAGTACGTACTCACGGCCCCCCCGGAGCAGTCCCTCGGCCGGCTGTCGCGGGAGGAGGCTCGGGAGTTGGCCGCCCGCTGGTTTCCCGACAGCCCCCCGCTCCTGTGGGCCGACGCGGGGGACGCTTACCAGGCGGGGGATTTCACGAGGGCCGCTTCTCAGCTCGAGAAACTCGTCGCCCTGGGCCGCGGCGGCGGTTACGACCGGACCACGGGCTTCGACCCCGGCATGATCGGCGAGGACGCGGTGGCGAACCTGGGGGCCTGCTACTGGCGGCTGAGGCAATTGGAGAAAGCGGAGGCGTGTTACCGTCTTCTGCTCCCGAGCCGGAAGTATCAGGCCGAAGCGTCGCGCAACCTCGCCCTCATCCGGAGCGCGCTCGGGCAGCAGGGGCGATTCTCGTTCTCCTTCGACGTCACGCACGGCCCCCCGTGAGCGCGGGCGCGGGGGCCAGGCCGTTCGTCCGAGCCGCGCACGGAGCGTACTCGCGGAGTAAGCGGCCCTACCCGCTGGGATG
>JBBROG010000240.1:0-13492 GCA_038229635.1 Gemmatales bacterium | reverse complement strand
TAACGTCCACTGTCAGTCGGGCCTCGCCGTGGCCGAGGCGGGACATGCCGAAAACCACGGGCGTTTTCAGCCACCCGCCAAGGGAAGAATACTGTACAACTACTGAACATGTTGGAAGCCCTGCCCCGAAGGGGTTACATCACAAAGCACCCCCGGAACACTGCCCGCGCGTTACAATGGCACCCATGTCCTCCTCGCAACCGAGCCGTTTCGCGACGACCCACTGGAGCCTTGTCCTCGCCGCCCGTGCCCGCGCCGAGCCGGGCGCCGAAGAGGCGCTCGCCTCCCTCTGCCACGCCTACTGGTATCCGCTTTACGCCTACATCCGCCGCCGCGGCCGCGGCGCCGACGAGGCTCGGGATCTCACGCAGGAGTTCTTCGCCCGCCTGCTGGAGAAGGACTTTCTCGGCCAGGCCGACCGGACGAAGGGCCGCTTCCGCTCGTTCCTGTTGGCGGCGTGCGGCCACTTCCTCGCCAACGAGCACGACCGCGCCCGCGCCGCCAAGCGCGGCGGCGGCCGGCGCCCCTTGTCGCTCGACGGCCGCGACGCCGAGGACCGTTACCGCGTCGAGCCGGCCGACATCCTTACCCCGGAAAGGCTCTTCGAGCGGCGCTGGGCGCTGACGCTCCTCGAAGAGGTATTGGCCCGGCTGCGCGCCGACTTCGCCGCGCGCGGCAAGGAGCGCCTGTTCGACCTGCTGCGCGGCACCCTCGTCGGCGAGCGGGACGCGCCGCCGTACCGGGAGGTGGCGCGGCGACTCGGCATGACCGAGGGGGCGGTGAAGGTGGCGGTGCATCGGCTGCGGCAGCAGTACCGCGACCTGCTGCGCGAGGAGATCGGCCGCACCGTCGAGTCGCCGGAACAGATCGACGACGAGATCCGCGACCTGTTCGCGGCGCTGGGCTCGTGAAAATACGGAGGGCCGTTGTAACCTTCCGAGCCGGCTGCTTCAGTAGGAGGCGGGAGGATTTCTCCCCCCGCCCTCGTCGCCGCGGCTCGCGTGCTTGGGATTAAGAAACATGGAAGAGACTCCTTTCCTGGGCCGATGGGTGTTCCTCCTCGGCTTCTTCTGCGTCCTGCTTCCTTTTCTGGGAGTCATCCTCGGCCTCGTGGTGTGGCTGTCGCGGCGCGGCTCGCGCCGCCCGCCACGCGCCCGCCGCCGCGCCGGGCCGGAGGAGGACGACGACCGCCCGCCGTCCGCGGCCCGCGCCGCCCCCGTCACGTCGTCGGCCCGCTGCCCCGAGTGCGGCACCGATCGGCCCGCCGACGCGCCGGAAGGACTCTGCCCGCAGTGCCTCTTGAAAGGCGTCGTCAGCAACGCTCACGACTCCGCCGCCGCCGGGCCGAACCGGACGGACGCCTACGCGGGGGGGACGCCGGCTCTCTCCGTCGAGGAAGTGGCTCGACTCTTGCCGCATCTGGAGATCCTCGAACTCCTCGGCCAGGGCGGCATGGGCGCCGTCTACAAGGCGCGGCAGCCGGCGCTCAACCGCCTCGTCGCCGTGAAGGTGCTGCCGCCGGGCGCCGCCGCCGACCCGGCCTTCGCCGAGCGCTTCCGGCGCGAGGCGAAGGCGCTGGCCCGCCTCGGCCACCCGAACATCGTCGCCGTCCACGACGTCGGCCGGGCCGGCGAACTGTTCTACTTCGTCATGGAGTACGTCGACGGCGTCAACCTGCGGCAGCTGCTGCGCGACCGCCTGCTGACGCCGGCCCAGGCGCTGCAGATCGTCCCGCAAATCTGCGACGCCTTGCAGTACGCCCACGGCGAGGGCATCGTCCACCGCGACATCAAGCCGGAGAACATCCTGCTCGACACGAAGGGGCGCGTGAAGATCGCCGACTTCGGCCTCGCCAAGCTGCTCGGGCGCGACGGCGGCAACTTCACGCTGACGGGGACGAACCAGGTGATGGGGACCGTCTACTACATGGCCCCGGAGCAGGTGGAGCGGCCGCAAGAGGTCGACCACCGGGCGGATATTTATTCGCTCGGCGTCGTCTTTTACGAGATCCTCACGGGCGAGCTGCCGGTCGGCCGCTTCCCGCCCCCGTCGGAGAAGGCGGGCACCGACGCCTACCTGGACGAGGTCGTCTTCCGAGCGATGGAGAAGGAGCCGGCGCGGCGCTACCAACAGGCGAGCGAGGTGAAGACCGCCGTCCGTTCCGGCCGCCCGGCGCCGGCCGTCTCCCCCGCGGCGGCTTCCGTCGCCCGAGCTCGCGTCCGCGGCCCGGCCATCGCCCTGATCGTGGCGGGCATTTTGGACACGTTGCTGCCGCTGGCCCTGTTTCTGGTGAGGCTCTGTCTCCCCGAATCGGCCCAAGTCGTGTACGTGAAAGAGATCGCTCCTTTTGAGTTGCTCCTCACGCTCTACGGCTTTATCTTTGGACCCCTCCTGATCGTCGGCGCCGTGCGCGTCCTTTACCAGCGCTCGCCGCACCTGGAAGCTCTGGCCATCGCGGTCGTGGCGGTACTCCCGTTGAGTCCGTGCCTCCCGGTCGGGCTCCCGGCCGGGGTCTGGGCGCTCGTCGTCTTCATGAATCCCGACGTCAAGGCGGCGTTCAAGCCCCGGCGGGAAAACCGCCCTTGACCCGCCGCCGCCCCCGGCGTATGTCCCGCCCCCATGACTACCTTCCACCGCCTCCTGCTGTGTGCCGCCGCGGTCGCCGCCGCGGTCGTCCCCCTCCGCGCCCAGGACCGGGAGCCGGCCGCGATCAAGGGCCGCGTCCTCGTCCTCGACAACGAGCGCACGGCCGAAGGGGACATCGAGCGCGTCGGCGGCCAGTACCGCATCCGCCGCGCCCTCGGCGAGACGTGGGTGCCCGACGACCACGTCCTCGGCCTGTTCGCCGACGTGGCGGAGGCGTATCGGTTCTTGCTCCGCCGCGCCAACCCCGAGGACCCCGACGAGCGCCTGCGCCTCGCCCGCTGGTGCCACGCCCAGGGGTTGCCCGACCAGGCGCTCGACAACGTCCGCGCCGCCGTGCGCCTGCGGCCGAAGCACGCCGCGAGCCGCCGCCTGCTGGAGAGCCTGGAGCGGGCGGCGGCGGCCGCTCCGCCCGCGCCCGCCGCGCCGGCCGTGGTGCCGGAGTCGGCGGCCGTGCCGGAGTTGACTACGGAATCGCTCGGCGTCTTCGCGACGAAGGTGCAGCCGATCCTGATGAACGCCTGCGCCGGCTGCCACGCGAGCGGCCGGGGCGGGGCGTTCAAGCTGACGCGCGGCTACGACAGCACGACGGCGAGCCGCCGCTCCCTGCAGCAGAACCTCGCGGCGGTGCTGGCTCAGGTGAATCTGAACCAGCCGCAGGCCAGCCCGCTGCTGACGAAGGCGGTCAGCGCCCACGGCGACATCGGCCAGGCGCCGCTCGGGGGCAAGCAACTCGCCGCCTACCACACGTTGGAAGAGTGGGTCGACAAGACGCTGACCCGCAACCCCCACCTGCGCGAGCACGCCGCGCCGGCGACGCCGCAGGGGGAAGCGAAGGGGTTGGCCGCGGCGCCGACGAAGCCGCCCGTCAAGCCCGCCGACGGGGCGCCCACCGAGGCGGCGGCCGGTAAGTTCGCCGACGGACGGCCGACGCCGCCGGCGTCTGCGGCGCCGGTCGACCCGTTCGACCCGGTGCAGTTCAACCGACCTGCGGGTCCATCGAAATGACCCGGCGGAGGCGGCGCCGGCGAGCGCTAAGCCGCGAGCGGCAATGTCACTTCGGCGGCGGCGGCAGTTTGCCTTCGGGAATCAGCTTCTTCCACTGCTCGTAGGCCCGGTCGCGCTGTTCGACGCCGTCGGCGGGGTTATAGGCGATGGCCCGCCCCGCCGGCGCTAGGCGCGACAGGTGCCAGTACGCCAATTCGCGGAGCGCCAGTCTCTCGTGACGCAGGTTGTCGATCAGCCAGCCGTAGGTTTCCGGCGCGGCGACCTGCTGCGAGCCGAACGTGTGCAGCAGCGTCAGGATCATTTCGGCCTCGGCCGGGCGAAACTTCTTGTCGAGCAGGATGCCGCTTCGCTGCTTGGCGTCGTACAGCCGTCGCTCCTGGTCGTCGCCGCGGCCGATCCAGTGGCGCAGGGCGTGGATGGCCTCGACGCGTACTTCCGGCGGCGAGCGGTCGTCTTCGAGGACGTTGAGTACGTCGGGCACGTCGTCGAGGGCGGCGAGGCAGCGCACGGCCAGGAGGCGGTGGAACGGCTGCCCGCCGTCGGTCGGCTGGACCACCTCGGCGAGGGCCGTTTCGATGGGTTGGGGCGTGCTGAGGCGTTGGCTCAGCCCGTCGAGGGCGGCGCGCAGTTCGCGCGTCGAGTTCGCCGGCTTGCCCCAGACGGCCAACAGACTCTCGATCTGTTCGCCGCGCGCCGGCGTCGGCCCCTGCACGCCGCGGCCCTTGTTGTCCCAGTAGAGCATCGTCGGCACCGGCGTCGACTCGAGGTCGCGGTGTTCGACGAAGCGCACCTTCACCGTGGCCTGGCCGCCCAGGACGAAGAGGAACAGTTCGGCCTGCGGCCCCTCGCCGCTGCCGTAGGGCGCGACGTGGCGGCCCCACAAGGTCAGGCCGACCGAGGCGTCGGGTCCGGTCAGCGTCAGGTCCCAAACCTCGTCGTGAAAGCGGACGCGGACGCGCGCGGGCTCGGTTTCCTTGTCCTTGCGGTTGGCGATCATCAGGGCGCCGCGGTCGAGGGTCAAGTCGGCGTCGAGGCCCGCCGCCGGGACGTGCAGCACGGCGGCGCTTTCCATGAGCGGCGCGCGGGCCAGTTCGGGCAAGCTGCCCCACAGGGTGACGTAGACGCCGCTGCCGAGGCGCACCTCGCTGCGGTAGCCGGGCAGGCTCACCAGGGCGTCGGCGCTCTGAACCTTACCGCCGTTAACGAGGCGCTGCCAGGGCTGGTCGGAGGCCGGGCGGCTGACGAGGACGTTGGGCGTGCCGCCGACCTGGGTGACGTAACGGCCCACGTCGCGGCGTTCCTTGCTCGGCGCCTCCGGGCGCGTCGGCCGCGCGGACGACGTCGGCGGGGCGGTCGCCTCCGAGGAGCCGGGCGCCGTCGTCTCCGCCGGCTTCGTCTCCGGCGGCGTGGCGGGTTTCGTGTCCGGGGTCGTGCCAGGCTTCGTCTCGACGGGCGGCTGCGGTGCCGGCTCGACCGGCGTACCCTTGTTCTCCGGCGGGCGCTCGGCGACGACCGGACTCCGGCCCGGCAGCGCCTGCCAAAGGATGACGGCGATGACGGCGAGAAGCGCGACGGCGGCCAGCGGGACCAGCCAGCGCACCCAGGCGCCGGGGCGGCCGAACAGGGGCACGTCATCCTCGTCGGCGTCGTTCTCGTGGCCGTCGGGGAGGCGGCGGGCGGCGGGGGCGCGGCGCGACGGGATCGCCTCGCGGCCGCTCACCAGGCCGTACATCCGCTCCTTGGCCGTCGGCGGCACCAGGGCCGGCTGCCCCTCGATCAGCGTCAGGATCTGGTGGACGGCGGCGATCTCCGCCAGGTGGACGTCGGATTCCAGACACGCCTTCTCGACGTCGGCCACCTGCTCCGACGTCAGGGTGTTGTCGAGGTAATCGGCGACGGTGTTCGGCTCGAAGGCGCCGGGGCCGGTGGCGGGGGGCGTCGTCAGCCGACGGCGGCGGGTCACCTGCTTGATGCGGTCGATCAGTTCTCGGGCGGCGTCGCTCTCGGCGACCTTCTGGCCGATGGCCTTCGTCTCGGCCGGGTCGAGCATGTCGTCGAGGTAGGCGAGCAGGGTTCGCAGCGTCAGACGCACGGGGGTGCCTCCTTCCGGGTTCGGGGGCGGGCGCGGCCTCTCCCCTTAATAGTGGCGGCGGCGGGATGATTTCGTGCAAGATTTTCGCGCCGCTCCCGATTCGTCGTCGCGCGTCTGTTGTCCCCTCGGTTCATGCGCTGCGGCGGGCGAGGCTCGGGGGCGAAAAGGGGGCGGGCACGAATACCATTAAGTTAAGGCCGTAACGCCCGAGTAAGGGCTTCGGGAAGGCCACAAGACAAGGCGTTTTCGCAATCCCAAGCTCATCAATAAGCCCGTAACTTAATGGCATTCGTGCTCGCCCCCTTTTCCGGCTCACGACGTACCGAACAGCTTTTTCGTCAACTCCTTGAGCCGCGCCTCCTCGGGATCCGGAGAGGCGGCCGCGCGGCGTGCCTGCGAGGGATCCTTCGTAAAGTGCTTGGCAAGCAGGCGTTCGTATTCCTCGTACTCTTCGGGGGTCGCGGTCGGCGCGTTGCGGAGTACGTCGGCTTGTTTCGTCGGCTTGGGAGGTTCCACGGTCGATACTCCTTGCGGGGGATCACGGGCGCGACAACTTCACGGTCAACCGGTCGAAAAAATACTGACGGGTCAGCCGGTCGAATCGACATTGCTCCGGAACGCCGCCCGGCGCCAGCCAATAATTATCCATTAAAGACGGCACCGCGGGATCGATCAAGTCGGGATGGTAGGATTGCCAGCTCGGCGGGTAACCGAGGCCGTCGCGCGTGGGGTCCGCGTTGAACGTCACTGCGTCGAGCGTGCCGAACGCCGCGGGAATGGGCCGCCCCCGTTTGTTGTTCAGGCCGACCGTGTTGTCGACATACTGGTCGATCACCATGCCATCGCTGAAGCTGGAGGCGGCATGGCCAAACTCATGCAGGGCGGTCATGCTGTGCGAGGTGACGGGTAGCGCCACGGTGCCGGGGATGGCGCAGAAACGCCAGTGGGTGAAAGCGACCCCGTCCACGTCGAAGGGGGTGCCGCCGCGCGACGTGTCTTCGGTCGTGAACCAGGCGGAGGCCCGATCGTGCGTCGGCGACGCCGTCACGGCGTAAGCCACGTCGGCGGTGATGTTATAGACCGCCAGGAAGGACTTGAATTGATCGCGGCGCGGCTCCGCGATATTGGGCGCGAACTGGGACACAAGCGCGTTCGGGTCCGTCGGCGGCAACCCGCTGTCGAACACCTTGACGACCCGGATGCGCGGGCCGAGGAGAGGATCGGCGAGCAGTTGTTCCGCCTGCGCCGGCAACCGGCCGAACAGGACGTCGAACACGTACTGCGCCGCGGCATCGAAGCCGGGGAGGTCTCCGAGAATCGGGTCCGGTACGAATGTGCCCGACCCGCTGGACGTCTCCAACGCCGGGTTCGCGATGATCGCGATGGTGTACGGATTCGGCTTGCTCGTGTCGCCCGCTTGCATAACCGTGATAATCGGCGGCATGACTCACTCCCGATTTTTCGACCGCTTCTATCGGCTTTTCCGAGGCTATCCTTCCCGCGGTTGAGGACCGAGGCTCGCGGAGAGCGGGGCATGAGGGCAGTCTACACGGGGGCCGGCACGCCGGCTGGAAAAAGAGGGTGATACTAAAGATACCCGTCCTGAATGCCATTAAGTTAAGGGTTTACTGAACAGCTTGGGATTGCGAAAACGCGTTGTTTTCGGGCCTTCTCGAAGCCCCTCCTCGGCCGTTACGTCCTTAACTTAATGGCATTCGTGCCCGGCTCCTTTTCCTACTGATCTACTACCACCGCCCCCCCTCGACGGATTTGATCCAATCGAAGTACTTATCGACCCGAACGTAGATCCCCCCATCTCCACAGACCCGGGGTGCCTCGTCGGTCGCACGCGACGTTGCCCCGCACAGCTTCCAGTCGCCGCCCACAAGGACGTAGACCGGCCCACCGCTATCGCCCTTGCACGTGTCCTTGTTCAGGCCGACCACGCCCGCGACCAACTCGAAGCCCATATCGCATCCGTAATGGGTCGGCTCCATTTCTCCCTGGCAGAGGGCGGCGACGACGGGGAGATCGACGTAGCGACGCAACCCGAACCCCATCGTCCCGCCGAAGTCTGTAGTGCCGTACCCGACAGCACGGGTGAAGAAGGCGCCATCGATCTCTCCACTCGCCGCGACGGGTCGTGCCGCCACTCCCTCTACGTCCTGATCCAGGACGATCACGCACAGGTCGTTGTGTTTACCGCCTTGGCCGTACTGCGGGTGTCGTACCGCCCTGCCGGTGTATTCTTTGCCCGGCTTATTGATGTCCAGCCCGACGAAGACCTTGGTCCCGAAACGGATGCACGGGTAGCAGTGACCGGCCGTGACGACCACGTTCTTGCCGACCAAGGTGCCGGTGCAGCAGTAACCGCCCGAGCCGCCCACGCAGACACAATCCGGGAACTTGTTCTCCGTCTCCTCGACTCCGCCGACGATCCGCAGGCTGGGGCCGGCGGGGTTCAGGTCGTCCACCTGGCCAGCAAGGGCCAGCAGTTTCCGAAGGTTCTTGGCATAGTTCGGGTGGTCGACGATGCTCCGCGCGGGGTGGGGAAGAGCGTCGGACCCGGCGTCGCGCATCCGCCCCGTCATCTCCGTCCAAGGTTGGGCGGCGGGCGGCCGGACGAAAGTGCGATCTTCATGCGGCGAGGTCAGCTCGTCTTCGTTGAGGTCGAGTTCGGTTGCCACCGCGGTTCGGTAGAACCCTTGGAGGGCGCGGACGTACTTCTTGTCGTCGGCGCCGGCTACCTTCTGGGCGAACTCGCTAGCGACCTTGAGGGCGCTCGCCCTCTTCTCCTTCGAGAGGAAGGCCGCCGGGTTAACCACATGACGGCCGGCGGCTTCGAGTTGGCGCAATTTTTGCGCGACGGCTTGTTGTCGGTCCGGGCGAGCCGGGGGCTCATCGGCCCCGATCGGCAGCGCGACGTACGCCACCGCGATCAGTCCCACCGCCCATCTGGTCTTCATAGTCTCTCCTAGGTGCGCCGACAGTTGTAGAGGGATAATGCGGCCCGGCGCCTGCCGCGTCCTTCTCACGGCCCCAGCACATGATGGATCTATTACAGAGTGAAAATATGGTGAATCATGTCGATCACCGACCCGTTCACCCGATCCGTCTCGCTGGTCGGCGGCCCGCCCCCAGCGGCGCACACCGCTAGCTGGGCGAAGTCACGCCCTCCGACGAAAAAGTAGAAGACGATCACGGTGAACTGGTCCTTGTTCCCGGCGACCCAATGAGAGCCGGTGCTGACGATGGTGAAGCCCATCCGCGTCATTCCGTCCCCGACATTCCGGAGCCACTCACCGATCCCCTCGGTCGCTTCAGACAGATGGAACGACTCCTGAGCCCATGACATGGTTGGCATTACGAATCCTCACTTGGTACGTTCGGAACTCTATCGCGCGGTCCGGTCTGAACGGGCGTACTCGGCGTTTCGCCACACCCATCACAGGGTGGTTGGAATAATCGACCCAAGCCCATCTGGCACCAGGTCCCCTTTTCCTCCCGGCGGATCGGCGAATGGCTTCGCTCCCCGGTCGGTTTCATTCTTGTCCGTCCGAAAGCCCTCTACCTCCTTACCTCCCAAGCCGGACGATTCCATGACAGGCTGGAGAAAGATTTTCGTTTTTTTCCGAAGCCACTCGGCCTGTCGCTCTCTGACACTTCCTGACACGCTCCGGGAATTCGCCCGCGCGGACCCGGGGGCGTAAAATGAGGATGCGTCCTCCCTCCTCGGGAGGGCGTGCCGGGGCCGGCGGGGGGACGGAGGCGCGAGCGACTCACAGCGCTCACACGTCACAGGTCAGCCGAAGCGATCTTCGGGTAAGGACCCAGGGAGAATAAGGGAGTGACGCGGGGTGTGACTCACATGGGAGTCACACCCCGCAAAGATGTCGAAGAAATCAAACGGCCTGCGGAAGAACGACCTCGTTACGGCACGACCTCGAACGCCTCGATGCCCAAAGCCCGGTAGCCATAAAAGTGACGATCGACCGTGAACACGCGCCGCACGCCCGACCGCTCAGCCAGCACGACCAGCGACGCGTCTGCCAGGTCCATCGGGGCGTCGCGGTACTCGTGCATCAACTCCCGAAGGCGCGCCCACTCGCCGGGGTCGGGTGCGCGGACCTCGACGAGGCCGTCGGCCAGGAACCTCCATAATTCGTCCTGGGCTGGAAGCCCGCCGGCTCGGCCGAGCCGGTACATCGCCTCGGTCAGGCAAGGCCACGTCGTCACCAGGGGGCTGGCCGGCAGCCCGCCGAGCGCGGCCGCGCACCGGGCGTGGTGCTGGTCGTCTCGGTCGATCAGAGCCACAAGCGGGCCGGTATCGCATAGCGTCACAGCCGGCCCGCGTGGCGCTTGGCCTCCAGGTGATCGGCGAAAGACCGCCCGCCCTCCTCCGACAGCCGCTCACGGCCGCCGCTGGCGATTCGTCCGATACGGCCGGCGAACAGGTCCGCCAGCGTTGCGGGGGCCGGCGGGCGCGACTCCGCGAGCCGGGAAGCGATCCACTCGGCAGGGGTCTTTCCTCCGGCTCGGGCCGCCTCCTGGAGGGCGGCGAAGATCGGCTCCGGAAGTTCCAGCAGTTGATTCATGACAGATCCTCTTCAGGTATCCTACCGGGCTGAGGCGGCCTCGTCGAGATTGCCTCGCGTCGCAAGGGCAAGCACGGCGGCTATACTGAAAGTGAAACGCCATCGCCTCGCGGCGGGTATTCTCCTGCGGCAACCCTCGCGGAGACGGACTCATGTGGGCGCGTAATCTGCTCTTCCTCGGCCTGGTCGTCGCCGGCGTCGGCGCTCTGACGGCGGCGCTGTTCCCGCGTCCGACGCGCGGCCCGTCGGCGCCCGCCGCGGTCGAAGGCGCCGCCGACGTGCGCCCCGTCGTCGAGCGCGTTGACGCCGCCTTTCGTGAGTTGTGGCAGGAGCGCGAGCTGAAACCGGCCCCGACCGCCCCCGAACTGGCCGTCGGCCGCCGCCTCGCCCTCGGCCTCATGGGCACGATCCCCTCGCTCCAGGAGATCCGCGACTTCGAGGCCCCGACGGGCGACCGCTTGCAAGCGTGGCTCGACGCGATCCTCCGCGACCCGCGCTTCAACGACTACTTCGCCGAGCGCCTCGCCCGCGCTTACGTCGGCACCGCGGACGGCCCGTTCATCGTCTACCGCCGCCGTCGCTTTGTCTCCTGGCTGAGCGATCAACTTGCCCGCAACCGCCCCTACGACGAAATCGTCCGCGACCTGATCGCTGACCGTGGGCTGTGGACCGACCGGCCGGCGACCAACTTCATCACCGTCACCGTCAACCAGGCCGACGGCAACGTGCCCGACCCGGAACGCCTCGCCAGCCGCGTGTCGCGCGCCTTCCTCGGCGTCCGCCTCGACTGCGCCCAGTGCCACAACCACCCCTTCGAGCGCTGGAAGCGCGACGACTTCCAGGGCATCGCCGCCTTCTTCGGCCAGGTCAAGACCGGACTGACCGGCATTCACGACGACGTCAACGCCGGCTACCTCATGGAGGACCGCAAAACGGGGGAAAAGGTCAAGGTCGAGCCGGGCGTGCCGTTCCTGCCCGATTTGGTCTCCGACAGCGGGACGCGCCGCGAGCGCCTCGCCGCCTGGGTGACGCACCCGAACAATTCGTATTTCGCCCGCGCCACGGTCAACCGCGTCTGGGCCATCTTGTGCGGACGGCCGCTCGTCGAGCCGGTGGACGACATCCCGACCGCCGGCGACCTGCCGAAGGCGCTCGACCTGCTTGCCGAGGACTTCGTCGCCCACGGCTTCGACCTGCGGCGGCTGATCCGCGCCATCGCCTCCATGGAGGCGTTCCGCCTCGACAGCGCCGCCGAGCACGAGATCACCGACGCCCACGAGAAGTCGTGGGCCGCGTTCCCGCTGACGCGGCTGCGGCCGGAGCAGGTCGCCGGCGGCGTCCTCCAGGCGGCGCAGGTGCAGACGCTCAACCAGGAGTCGCACGCCCTCGTCCGCTTTATCCGCTACGGCACCCTCAACGACTTCGTCAAGAGCTACGGCGACACCGGCGAGGACGAGTTCCACGACCGCGGCTGCACCATCCCGCAGGTGCTGCTCGTCATGAACGGCGACCTCGTCAAGAAGCAGACGGAGAAGAACCTGTTCAACGCCGCCACGCGCATCGGCTGGCAGGCGCTCGACGACCGCGCGGCGGTGGAGGCGGCGTTCCTGTGCGTGCTGACGCGGCGGCCGACGCCCGAGGCGGCGGCGCTCTTCGAGGGACGGCTGCGCGACACCAGGGGCGACGAGCGCAGCGCGCGCATGGAAGACCTCTACTGGGCTCTCCTGAACGGCACGGAGTTCAAATGGAACCATTAAATTTCCGCCTCGGCCGGCGCGACTTCCTGAGAGTGGCCGGTTTCGCGGGGCTGAGTTGGCTGACGCCGGCGAGCCACCTGTTGGCCCGCGCCGCCGAGGCCGGCGATAAGCGGACTCCGGCCCGGTCGATCATCATGCTCTGGATGGCCGGCGGGCCGAGCCAGCTCGAAACCTTCGACCCGCACCCCGGCAAGGACATCGCCGGCGGCACCAGGGCCGTCGACACCGCCGCCAAGGGCGTCCGCCTCGCCGACGGCCTCGGCCTCCTCGCGGAGGAGATGGGCTCGGTGGCTCTGGTCCGCTCCGTCGTCGGCAAGGAGGGCGACCACGAGCGCGGCACCTACCTCATGAAGACCGGCTACCGCCCCGACCCGACGGCGGTCCACCCGTCGATCGGCGCCATCTGCTGCCACGAGCTGCCGGGCGGGGACACGGAGATCCCGCGGCACGTCTCGATCCTGCCGAGTCCGTGGCCGGCGCGCGGCGGCTTCCTCGGCGACGAGCACGACGCCTTCAAGACCGGCGACCCCATTCAGAAAGTACACGACATGGCGGCGCGCGTCCCCGACGCCCGCGACGCCCGGCGCCTGCAGGATCTGGAAGCCGTCGAGGAGGAGTTCGCAAAGCGGCGCCGCAACCGCTTCGAGGCGGCGGGCCATCGCACCACGATGACCAACGCCCGCAAAATGATGTCGTCGGAGCAGCTGAAGGCGTTCGACGTGGCGCGCGAGTCGGCGAAGCTGCGCGCGGCCTACGGCGACACGCCGTTCGGCCGCGGCTGCCTGGCGGCGCGGCGCCTCATTGAGGTCGGCGTCCGCTGCGTCGAGGTGACGCTGTCCGGCTGGGACACGCACGCCGACAACCACAAATACTGCAAGGAACAGGCAGCTGTCCTCGACCCGGCATTCGCGGCCCTCTTACGCGACCTGCGCGAGCGCAAGTTGCTCGACAGCACGGTGGTGATCTGCGCCGGCGAGTTCGGGCGGACGCCGAAGATCAACCCGGTCGGCGGCCGCGACCACTGGCCCAACGGCTTCAGCGTGGCGCTGGCCGGCGGCGGCGTGCGCGGCGGGCGGGCGCTCGGCGGCACCGATCCGGAAGGTGTCAAGCCTCCGGAAAGTCCGGTGACGGTCGCCGACGTTCACGCCAGCGTCCTCACGGCGGTCGGGCTCGACCCGAAGAAGGCGCTGACGTCGCCGATCGGGCGAACGGTGCAACTCAGCGAGGGGGCTGTGATTCCAGGGCTGCTCGGCTGACCGGCTGTCTCGGAAGCCCCTCGCCCCCGTACTCGGGGGAGAGGGGTTGGGGGTGAGGGGTCTGTTTGTCGCGAGAAACTCCCCCTCACCCCCGGCCCCTCTCCCCCGAGTACGGGGGCGAGGGGAGCATACGGGACCGAC
>JBBROG010000239.1:0-13553 GCA_038229635.1 Gemmatales bacterium | reverse complement strand
CCGACTGACAGTGGACGTTAGTTCACATGATCTGTTGCCGCAAAGCCTTTGATACCTTGGGTTTACAACCATGTTGGAAGCCCTGCCCCGAAGGGGTTACATATCCCAGCCGGGGGTCGCGTACTCGCGCACCCCCGGAACGACGACGGGGCGCGTACCCCCGGAACGACGACGCCCACCCTGAGAGAAAGGACGCCGACGGGAAGGATTCTCGCCGCGGCGCGAGGACCTGGCGCCGGGGAGTCAACGCGCGCCGATCTCCGCCAACCGCTTGCGAAACACCTGGGGGTCGTAGTCCGCCCGCGCCCGCAGGGCCTCGGGCAGTTCCTCCAGGATCTGGCGCGCGCGCCCGCTCGGCAGGTCGAGGCGCAGTTCCTTCGTCAGGCTCGCGATCGTCGGTCGTCGCGGACTCCCCGCCGGGTCCAGTTCGAGGTCGACCACCCGCAGCGCCCACGCCCGCTGCCGCGCCGAGTCGTAGTCGTCCACCTGCCCCGGCGGCGGCGTCGCGAGATCTCGCAGCAGGCGCCGCGCCTCGTCCGTCGTCAGCGCGCCTTTCCGCGCGGCCGCGGCGTCTGCCCAGGCGGCGAGCTTCTCCGCGGCGACGGCGACGGCTTTCGGATCACCAAGAGGGCGGGCGCCGAACGCCCGGCGCAGTTCGCCGAGCCCCAGGTCGGTGTCGCCGAGCAGTGCCGCCGGCCACTCGTGTGCCCGCGGCCGGCCCGGCGCGGCGCCGAAGCCGCGCCTCTGACGCCAACTCGGCGAGCGCAGGTCGTGGTGGCAGGCGGTGCAGTCGAAGTGCGCCAGGTCGAGGCCCGTCCCCGCCTCGGCAGCCACCCGCGCGTCGGCGGCAAGAAGGCGCATCGCCTCGCGGAACGTGACGAGCCCGCCGACCGCCACCAGGGCCGACCGCTCGCGCCGCGCCGGGTCGTAAGAGAGGAGCTTCTGAGCCTCGGGCGGTTTCTCGCTCAGGTACTGCCAGTGGCGCGGCATGGCGTCGCTGAACGTCGCCACCTCGAACGACGGCAGCGGCGGGTGACCGGCGGCGTACATGGCGTGCGTGACGAACTTGCCCTCCGCGCGATTGCCGACGTGGCACGAGGCGCACAGTTGAGTGCGCCTTACCGGGTCCCACAGGTCGGTCATGCCGAACGTCCGCTCCTTGTCCTCCCGTTTGTAATTCCGCCACTCCTCGCGGTCGATGCCGCCGTGCTTGTCGACCCACTCCTTGTAGGGGCCGTGACAGACGGCGCAGGTGACTCCTTCCTCGGCCTTGAAACTCCGGTGGACCGCGGCGCCCACCGTGTCGACGCCGTGGCAGGCCAGGCAACTCTTTTCCTTCGTCGCGTCCGCGAAACCGAGCGCCCGCGCCATCTCCAGCGCGCGCGGCTCCCCGAGTACCCTGAAGGCATCCCTGTGCTTGTCGTCCTTCTCCCAGACGACGACCTCGGTGCAGCGACACAGGAGGGGCGCCGGCTCGTTCGGCAGCGGGGTGCGGTGGCAGCGCGCGCACTCCGACGAGCCGAAGTACATCTTCGTCGGGCGCCCCTTCGACTTCTCGGCGGGCGCCTGCGCGACGGTCAGGCCGGCGAGCAGGGCGCTCGCGACGGCGGCGCTCAGAAGGGGAACACGCATGGCAACCCTCGATCTCATTTGTTCTCGAAACGGCGCGGCCCGAACCCGCGCGGGCTGTCGTACCCCGGCGCGAACTCCAAATCCTTCCGCAGTTTCAGCAAGAACTCCTTGCGCCCCGCCTCCGGCGCCTGTGCCGCCAGGGCGAGGTAGAGTTGCGCCGCCCGATCCCAGCCGTAACCTGGCAACTCCTTCTTCCTGGCGTCCAGCGCCCGCGCCAGCGCCGCGGCGTCCCCCGCGTACCCCTTCTCGCGCAGCGCCTCGACCCAGCCGGCCAGCGCGTCCGCCGCGCGGCCGGCCTCGTCGCCCACCCGGCGGCGGTCGGCGTCGGGCAGCCTCATCAGCCGGCGCAGCTCGCCGAGCGGCTTTTCCGGGTACGCCAGACCCGGCCGGGGCGGATTCCGACTCACGACGTCCGCTTCGGCGAAGTACCAAGTTCCCCACTCCGGAGACCCTAGTCGTCCCTTGACGCGCGCCGGGTCGCGTCGCCACTTCTGGTCCGTGAGGTCGTGGTGGCAGGCGAAGCAGTCGTGTTCGGCCAGTTCCGGCCAGGGGCGGTCTGGTCCGGCGACCCGGTCGCGCAGCAGCGCCAGCGCCGCGCGCGCCGACACCACTTGCCCGATCGACCACAGTTCCGCGTCAAAGGCCGGGCGCCCTTGCGTGTCTTTGCGGACGTCCCAGTGCTTCGGCAGCGTGGCGTGGTAGGCGGACAACTCGAAGCTGAGGCGCGGGTGGCCGGCGGCGGTCAGGTCGTGGTTGACGTCCCGGCCGTTGTGGCCGACGTGGCAGCCGGCGCACAATTCGGCTCGCGCGGTCAGGTTCTTCGTCGGCCACAGCCCCAGCGCCGCCTTCTCCTCCGACGACCTGGCGCGCCAGGCGGGGGAGTAGTGTTCGCTCAGCCACTTCTCGGCCGGCCCGTGACAACTCTCGCAGCCGACGCCGTCCTGCAAGGAGAAGCGCTCGTGACGCGGCGCCTCCTTCTCGGCGCCCAGCGTCCTCGCGCCGGAATGGACGTGGCAGTTCAGACACAGGGCGTTTTCCTCGGCGGGCGGCGTCTTCTCGTCCTGCTTGCGCAGATTGGCGGTGATGGTGCGCGACCTGTCGTCGAGAAGAGCCTCGAAGGCGCGGGCGTGCGGGTCGTAAGCGGCCCAGGTGGTGTACTCGCTGCGCAAGGCGCCGCGCGGGCCGTTGCCGTTGTGACACGCCGCGGCGGCGCACGAGGCGGTCCCTTGCAGTCGGAAGTCGCGCGCGGCGGGGACCGTCGGCGTCTCCTCGGCGGCGGGGCGCTCGCGCGGGAACGCGAACAGCCCGGCCGTCAGCAGGACCAACAGCGGGAGACAGAGCCGGGACATGACGGTTTTCGAGCCTCGTCGGGGTGAGAACGGACGCCTACATCCGCTCTATCGGACGCGGCGCATCATCTTCCCCATTCCGTCACCTGTCAAGTTGCGGACGCTGCGAAGACGGGGCGGAAGATTGCGCACGCGCGGCGCCTCAGACGTCGTACTCTTGTCCCGGAACCACGACCTCCAGGTTCGGCAACCCCAGCGCGTGCAGTTCGCGCACGACCTCTTCGTAGAAGCGCGGCTTGATGTGGACGGCGTACAGGCGCGCGTCGCCGCGCACCTTGCGCCCCTCGCGGGCGAAGAGCGACGGCGTCAAGTGCTTGCTCACCCCGGCCAGGCGACTCAGCGCTTCGGGAAACGTCGCTTCGAGGAAGACCGCACGGACGTTCGACGTCCGATTCGCCAAATCCCACAGAAGATCGGTCGGCCCGGTGTCCGATGGGAAAACGACGGCCCCGGCGCCGTCCTCGACGATCAGCCCCACCGTCGGCACGACGTGATTGACCGGCACCGGCGTCACGCGCAGCCCGTCCAGCACGACCGGGCGCCCCGCCTCCAGCGGCGCCAGCTTCAGGAACGGCGGCTCACGCTCGGACAGGGCGACGAAGTCGGGCCAGAGGCGGCCGTTGAAGACGTCCTGCCGCAGCGACTCCAGCACCGGCGGCGTGGCGTGGACGGTGACGCAATCGCCGCTGCCGTCGTAGACGTTTTCGAGGAAGATCGGCAGCGAGGCGACGTGGTCGATGTGGGCGTGGGTGACGACGACGTGACGGACGCGGGCCTGCGCCGCCAGGGGGGCCAGCAGGCCGACGGCGCCGGCGTCGACGGCGACGGTGCCGTTGAGGAGGTACGACGTCAGGTACTGGCGCGACGCCTCCTCCGCGGAGCCGCCGGACGACGGGACCAGCGTGATCTTCACTCGTCGGCTCCCCTTCGACCTCCGCCTCAGCCGCGCCGCCGCACGTCGATCATAAGCGACGCGCCTCCCGCCTTCAAGCGACGCGGCGGCCGTCGCGGGCGCGATCCGACAGGTGAGCCCATGAACTTCGTCTGGCTCGTTCCGGCCCGCGTGCTAAACTATCGCGTCGCCCGTGCCGACGCCGGCAGGTCCCCATCGTGGTCCGAGGGCTGCTCCATGACGACCCTTCTCCGCGGCCTCGCCCTGGCCGGTCTGCTCCTCCTTCCCTGTGCGGCCCGCGCCGAAGTGTTCATTCCCCTGGCGTGTCGCGTCGCGAATCGCCCGCCGGGGCGCTGCGGTTGGTGTTCCGTCGAGACGCTGGGGCGGCACCACCGCATCAAGCCCCTCTACGGCCTGACCGAGCGCCACGACTGCGTCGCCGGTCCGGGCGACTTGACGGTGACCCTCGACGGCCTCGGCGTCCGCTACCGCCTTCAGGCGCGCGGCGAACGCGACCTCGCCCTCCTCCGCAGCGCCTGCCGCGACGGCCTCGGCGCCGTCGTCGGCTTCCGCCCCCTGTTCCCGGGCGGCGGCGGACACATCGTCACGCTCGTCGATTTCGGCGACGACTTCGTAAAGGTCCTCGACCCCAACGACCAGGACGGCCGCGTCCGCACCATGCCGCGCGAGCGCTTCCTGTACTGGTGGGACGGCTTCGCGCTGGTGTTGCAGGCGCCGCGGGACGACTAAGGGCGTGAAGAGACTTCCTCTCTTCAACGGTCGAGACGGCCGAGCAGGTCCTGGAGCGCCGCCGGGTCCACCGGCTTGACGAGGTGGTAGTTGAACCCGGCGTCCGACGAGCGGCGGCGGTCCTCGTCCTGCCCCCAACCCGTGCAGGCGACGATGACGATTCCTCGGCCCCCCGGCTGTTCGCGTATTCGGCGGCAGGCGTCGTAGCCGTTCAGCTTCGGCAGGCCGATGTCGAGCAGGATCAGGTCGGGCCGGAACGCCGCCGCCGCTTCGACGGACGCGAGCCCGTCGAAGGCGGTGCGGGTTTCGTGGCCCATCAGCGACAGCATCATGGCCAGGCTGGCGGCCGAGTCTTTGTTGTCGTCCACGACCAGAATGCGCCGCTTCGGGAGGCCGGCGGGCCGCTCGCCGTGGCCCGGGCCGCGCGGACCTTCGAGGCCGGGCGGCTCCTCCCCGACCGGCAGGCGCACGACAAATTCGCTCCCCTTGCCGTGTCCCTCGCTGTGGGCCTCGACCGAGCCGCCGTGCATCTCGACCAGCCGCCGCACCAGCGTCAGGCCGATGCCGAGTCCGCCCTGGGCGCGCTCCAGCGTCCGGTCCACCTGCGTGAACATCTCGAACACCCTGGGCAGCATGTCGGCGGGGATGCCGACGCCGGAGTCCCTGACCGTCACAACGACCTCGGCGCCCCGCCGCTCGGCGGTCAATCGGATGTGGCCGCCCCTTTCGGTATACTTGGCGGCGTTATTCAGCAGGTTCGAGAAGACCTGCGCCAGCCGCGCCACATCGGCGACAAGGGGGACCGGCGTAGACGGCAGGACGGCGGTGAACTGGTGGCCCGACGCCTCGATGAGCGGCCGCGAGGTTTCGACGGCGCCGGCGATGACCCCCGCCAATTCGGCCCGCTCCTTGCGGAGTTCGATCTTGCCCCGCGTAATACGAGACAGGTCCAGCAGGTCGTCCACCAGGCGCACCATCTGCACCACCTGGCGCTCCATCATCGAGCGGGCCTGCTCCAACACGGGTCCGCTGTTCCCCGCCAACCGCAGGACTTGCAGGCCGTTGCGTATGGGGGCCAGGGGGTTGCGCAGCTCGTGGGCGAGGGTCGCGAGGAACTCGTCCTTGCGCCGGTCCCCTTCCCTCAGTTCCTCGTAGAGGCGGACGTTCTCGAAGGCCACCGCCGCCATGTGCGCCAGTTGCGCGAGGATCGCCGCGTCGTCCTCGGTGAACGGTGCCGCCCCGGCCGTCAGGCCGATGTGACCGAGGGGCCGGCCGCCGCGACCCGGCAGCGGCACGGAGAAATGACCGGGCGGGGCGGCGCCGCCCATCACCACGTCAACGTGAGCCGCGCCGACGAGCCGCTCCGCCTCGGCCCGGACGACCCCCAGCACGCTCGCCGCCGAATCCGCCGAGTGGATGGTGAGGGACGCCGCCGCCAGCTGGCGCAGTTGCTCGCTACGGCCCTGTTCCCTGGCGAGGAGTCGGGCGATGTGCGCCTCGGCCTGCTTCCTCTCCGTGATGTCGCGGAAGACGAGTACCGCACCGACGACCCGCCCCTCCCGGTCGCGGATCGGGGCGGCGCTGTCGTCGATCGGCCGCTCCGTGTCGTCCTTGGCGATGAGCAAGGAGTGATTCGCCAGCCCGACGATGACGCCCTCAGCCAGCGCCCGGGCCACGGGGTTTGCGACGGTTCGGCGGGTATGCTCGTTGACGATACGGAACACGGCCTCCAGCGGCCGCCCCCGCGCGTCCTCTTCTTCCCAGCCGGTCAGGGCCTGGGCCACGGGATTCAGGGACGTGACCCGCCCCTGCGTGTCCGTGGCGATCATCGCGTCCCCGATGCTCTGGAGCGTGACGTGCAGCAGCTCCCGCTGTTCCCGCAGGCTCTTCTCGAGTTGGCGGCGGCGCTGGACTTCCGCCGTGAGTTCCTCGATCTTCTGGTTGAGGACGCGGAACTGACTCGGCGAGGACTCCTTGGGCGTGAGGCGCAGCAGAATGTGGGTTTCCGCCCCCGCCGGGTCGTGATACGCCGCCGCCCCGTCACAGCGACACGGGACCGGCCGTCCTTGCTCCCCGGCGAAGTCGAGCGCGCCGATCACGGGTTCTCGGCTGCGGGAGCAGGCGCGGAGGTATTCGGCGAGAGTCGCGGCGGGCGTCGTCGTCAGCTCCGAAAGCTCCCTCCCCCGCACCTGTTGGGGCGCCAGCCCCAACCGCCGGACGCTCTTGTTGGCGGCGAGGATCTTCCCCGCCTTTGTCAGGAGGAGGGCGGCGTCGGGGAAGAAGTCGGCCGCCTGAAGAAACTGATCGGGGGACATCGGCGTGGTCCATCAGCCTTGGAAGTATTCCCGGCCGGCCGCCGCTTCCGCTTCCGGCGTCGCCTTCAGGTAGACGACCACCCGGCAGCCCGCGTCCCCCCGCGCGATGGCCTTCTCGATCACGACCTTCGAGTAGCCGAGGTTATCGGCGGCGATGACGCCGAAGACGTTGGAGGTCATCATGCACAGGGCGGGACGCCCGATGACTTTCTCGGCAAAAGGGCAGGCCCGGTTGCCCAGCACGATCTTCTCGTCGTCCTGCTCGACGATGAAGAAATCGCCCTCGATGCGCCGCTTCAAGTCGACCAGAACTTCGGCCACCTGCTCGCGGGATAACCCGGAGACATTCAGGGCCGTCTTGTAGGCGGCGTTGATCTGGTCGCCGATCCGCTGTCCGACGACGCTGATGAAGCCGGACGCTTCTTCCAGGCCGACCACGTCCTGGAGCGTCCCCGCCAATTCCCGCAGGAGCGTGCGCAGAAACACGTCTCGCTCCAAGGGGACGGACAACTCACTGATGACGGGCAAGGGGGACAAGGTGTCGTTCATGTCGTCGACGCTCCTTATTCCTGTCGAAAATCCGCGGCTAGTCCAAGGTCGCCTTATCATAGTGACCGGCCCGACGGTCCGATACGGGGACCAGGTAAATTGGAAGCCTCTCCCGCGTGTCGCGGATCAGCGCGCCCGCTTCACCACCGGCCGCTTCTTCATCACCCGCGGGCCGGGCCGACTCGGCAGCGGCAGGCGCCCGGTCACGTCGGCGAAGCGCGCCCGCGTCAGCATCACCAGCCCCCCGCCCGTCGCCCCGTAGATCATCACGCCGAACATGCAGAACGTCAGCCGCCGCGCCGCGAAGTCGTCCGCCTCGCCGTAGGAGCGAAAGCGGTAGTCGCGCGTCCGGTCCGGCGCGAACTCCTCATCGCTGAACGTCAGGTGGGCGAGCGTCACCGGCGGCGTCAGTCCGTACTCTTGCAGATCGCTCAAGACGACATACCACTCCGGCACCTGGCGCCCGCTGCCGGAAGCCGTCATCAGGGCAAGCGGGTTGCAGCAGAGCGTCAGCCCCCAGTGCCCTAGGCTCACGCCGAGCAGCGCCGTCAGCGTCCACAGGACGGCGCGCAGCGTGGTGCGGCAGGTGAGCGAGAACCACAGGCCGACGCCCGCCGCGAACATCGCGTAGCCGAGCCAGGCGATCACCAGCAGCGGGAACGCCAGCAGGCTCACGCCGCCCGTCACGACGCCGATCAGCCACGTCGCCAGGAGGAAGTAGCCCGCCTTGCGCACGCACAACAGGCTGCCCCACCATTTCGCGTCGACGATCGCCTCGTTCTCCACGGGCGTCGTCAGCAGGCTGTCGAGCGTCTGCCGGTCGCGCTCGCCGCCGACCGTCCCCGCCGCCCGGATCGCGACGCCGAGGAGCATCAGGCAACCGAGGACCGTTCCCAGAGTAGTCACGCTGCCGTTCATCGCGCGGGGAACGTCTCCGTTCATCCGGCCGAGGACGAACGTGCAGATGAGGACGAAAACGCTGACGACCACGAGGGCGGAGACGAGCGTGCTGGCGATGACGACCGACGCCTTGCCGAGGCGGAAGAGCGGCTCGGAATGCACCTCTTTCCAGAAGACGGGCCGGTCGCCGACCGCCGGCAGCCGCTTCGGCCGCAGTGCGATCACGAAGGCGCGGCGGTTCCGCGCCGACGCCTGCTGGCGCGCCCAGACGCGCAGCCCCAGCACGGCGATTGTCAGGCAGATGACGGCGGTGGCCAGGTGAAAGGCGAGATAGCGGAGAAGGATCATCGGCAACGCGGGGGCGGCGGGCGTCGGGCCGCCGCCGAACGGTCCCGCCGTCGTCATCACGGCGTTTTGCAGCTCGCGGACGGCGAAGTAGGGGTTGCCGCCGCAGAGCCAACCGAACGGCCAGGGAAGGGCAGCCGCGCCTGTCGGACCCGACGCCAGGGGGGCGAGGGACAGGACGAAGTAGACGACGGCCTGGACGTAAGTGATGATGATGGCGGTGCGTGGCTTGGTGGCGTAGACGGAGTTGAGCAGGCTGAGCGCCGCCAGGCTGAGCGTCGTCGCGGCGGTGGCCGCGAAGCCGGCGAGCATCAGCTGCGGGTCGACGCCGCCCAGGAGTTGCATCACGCTCAGCACCGGCAGCCCGGTCAGCAGCACGAGCGTCATGTAGCCGAGGCGCGACGCCAGCTTGCCGAGGACGATCTCGTGGCTGTGCAGGTCGGTGGCGAGGAGGTATTCGAGCGTCTTGCGGTCCTTTTCCTCGGCGACGGCGCCGGCGGTGACGCCGGGCGTCAGCAGGACGATGACGAGGAACTGCACCGTCATGAACTTCTCGAAGAAGTCCTCGTTGAAGGCGGCGACGCGCGCCGTGTCGATGCTGGCGGCGGTGAAGACGTCGAGCGGGCTGCCGGTGGCGCGGCCGACGGCCCCGGCGTAGACCAGGAACAGCATGACGAGCAGGGCGGCGACGTAGAGGCAGCGGATGAGCAGGTAGCGGCCGCGCCGCGCGCTGCTCACGAGGTCGTGCAGGAGGATCGGCCCGAAGAGCGAGGGGAAAAAGCCGGTCTTGCGGCGCGGCGCGGGTGCGGTCATGGGTGCGTTCCTCGGGAGGTCAGGTCGTCTCCGCGGCTCGCGGCTTCGCCGGCGCCTCGGGCGCCCTCCGTTCGGGCCGGCGCGTCGCCTCACGACCGCTCGCGGCGCGGAAGCGGACCACCGCCCGCCACCAGAAGAAGAGTGCGGCGAGGCACGCCCAGACCGCCACGCCGACCAGGGACGGCACGGTCGGCCGCGTTTCGAACCACGGGCGCAACGGGTTCGGTCGGCAGAACAGTCCGCCCGCCACCCACGGTCCCCCGAACAGCAGCATGAGGTAAATCAGAGTCGCCGCCCTCGCCTGGTCCGTGGTGTGGCTTTCGATCGATCGCCACAGCCCGAGTCCGGCGACACCGACGGCGTAGACGAGCCAGGCGGCGCCCAGCACCAGCACGGTCCCCACGCTCCCCACGCTCATCGCCCCCGTCAGCAAGGCGACGAGCCAGAGCCCGCCCAGCCACACCACGCCCCAGCGCACGCTCAGGAGGGCGCCGAGTCCCTTGGCGAAAAGGATCTCACTGCTCCCCAGAGGAGTCGTCAGCAGTTCGTCCAGCGTGCGCCGGTCGCGTTCCCCCGCGACGCCGTCGGCGGCACGCACCACGACGCCAAGGAGCAACAGGCTGGCGACACCCGTTCCGACGATGGTGACGTAGCGATTCATCGTTTCCGGCAGTTGCTTGCCGTCGGTGTCGGGATTGAGCAGGGCGAGGACAATCAGCACCGCCGGCACGACGAAACTGGCGGCGGCGAGCAGCAGGAGAAGGATGCGGGCGACCCGCGAAAACCGAAACGTCGGCTCGGCGACGACTTCCTTCCAGACCATCGCCCTGTCCCAGACCGTTCGCGCCGGCCGCGCCGCCTCGGCCGGCTTGGGGACGCCCTCCGCCTGGCGCCGGGCAATCGGCCGGAGGCGGGCGACGGCCCAGGAAAAACCGAGGACCGTTATCAGCCCGTGGAAGAGCGCGTAACCACCTACCATGCGGGGCAGGACGGCGTCGATTCGGTCGCCGCGGATGACGTGCGGGCGGAGATCAGCAAGCCGAGTGAACAGGTTTCCCGCGCAGAGCCACTCGGTCACGTCCTCCAGTTCGACGGGGCTCGTCCAGGACCCAGTCGATGGAAAGGTGCCGAGTGAGGGGAAGTCACGTAGCAGCGCCCAAAGACCGCCCGAGAGGAAGAGGTATCCGAACGTGAGAAAACACGTCAGCCGAAGGGCGCTCCCAGTACGCCTCGCCAGGACCGATGCGCAGGCGCCCACGGCGCCGTGGCTGAGTACCGTCAATCCTGTCACGGCGAAGAAGGCGAGCAACAGGTGAGAGTCGAAATTGCCGAGAACCTGTAGGAAGGCCAAGATCGGGAGAAGGGCGAAGATCGGGAGGTATAGGTAGAAAAGCCGTGCGGCCAGTCGACCCAGGACGATCTCGCGGTCGCTCAGGTCGGTCAGGAGGATAAAATCAAGCCTCTGTTTCTCTTTTTCACCGGCGACAACATCCGCCGCACACGTCGACGCCCCTATGACCATACCCAGTAATTGCATCCACATGAGCGTAGGGATGGTCATCTGCACGAACTGCGGGAAATCGAATACCGCCTCATCGAATTCCGCGGAAAAGAGTAGGGTGAAGACGAAGCTCGATAGTGTGAGGAGGAGTAAATTCCGCTCCTGGAAGAGCCAATGGCGCCGCGCGAGGCGCGTCAATTCGTCCCACAGCAACGGGCCGAACAGCGACCAGGCGCGGGCCGGGCGGCGCAAGGGGGAGGTCATGGTCGGAGTTCTCATCGCAGAATGTCCTAAACCGGGTCCTTCGTGTCAACGACGCGCGCCGCGGCGGCCGCCCGGCGCTTCGGCCGCGCCGGGACGTACTGCGGCCGGAAGTCCTCGTCGCGCGACGTCGCCTTGCGGAAGCGCGCCAGCACCAGCCGCCACAGCCCGAACGTCGCCGCCGCCCAACAGCCTAGGCCGAACAGCGACGCCGCCCCCATCTTCAGAAGGGCCACCTCCTCGTAGGGGCTGTCCCATTCCCCGCCGTGCATGGCGAGATACCCGAGGACGAAAGGCGGCGTCTGCCCCAACTGGAGGTACGCCGGCCAATCCGTCTGGTGCCCCCGGACGCCCAGCGCGTTGAGCGGCATGTAGCAGAACACGCCCGTCAGCAGCCAGTGCCCGCCGCCGAGCATCACCGCGGCGGCCAGGGAGGCGACCGTGGCCCGCAGCGTCCGCTTCCACATCGCCGAGAACCACAGCCCGACGCCCGCCAGCGCCACCGCGTAGATCAGCCACGCCAGCAAGATCAGCGGCACCAGGTAGAACTTCACGGCGCCGCAGGCGACGCCCACGCCGTAGATCAGGGTGAGCCAGACGAAGCCCCAGCGCACGCTCAGCACGGCGCCGGCCCACTTGGCGAAGAGGATCTCGCGCGTGTCGAGCCGCGACGTCAGCAGGCCGTCCAGCGTGTCGTTCTCGCGCTCCCCCGAGACGCTGTTGGCCGCGCGCACCACCACCGCTAGCAGCATCAGCGTGGCCACGAGCGTCCCCACCATGCGCACCTGGGTGGTGTTCATGGCGTACTCCACCGAGTCGCCCCCGTGCGACGACCACGCGATCTTGCCGTCGAAGTAGAAGTAGAAGATGACGGCCGTCGGAATAAAGCTGGCCGCCACCAGCACGCCGACGAGGATGCGGGCCGGCGCGTTGAGGCGCATCCCGCCCTCCGCGTGGACCTCCTTCCACAGCATCGGCGCCGCCCCCACCGTCGGCCGGTTCCTCACGCGGGCCACGGCCTTCTTCGCCGTCCCCTTGGCGGCCTCCTCCGGCCGGCTCGCCTTGACGTCCTCGCGCAGCGCCTCGGGGCGCAGCTTCCGCACCGCCTGCGCCACGAACAGGAGCCCCAACGCGCCGTGGAAGAGGGCGAAGTCGCGCAGCACGCCGGGCAGCTCGTCGTCGAGGATGATGCCGCGCCGACCCATCAGCCGGTAGACCGCGTAGCCGACGTTGCCGGAGTTGAACCAGTCCGACAGGTCGCCGAGGTTGAAGGGGAACCACGCCCACTCGTCCTGCGGGAACCTGGAGTAGCCGAGCGTCGGCAGGTAGACGAGCCGGCTGAGCAGCGCCAGCAGGTGGTAGGTGAAGAAGCCGAGGTAGGTCAGGACGATGGCGTCGCGCGAGCGGCGCATCATCACCGAGTTGAGCATGCTCAGGCCGGCGAGGCTGAACAAGGTCAGCGCCGTCGCCGCGAAGCCGGCCAACACCAGGCCGGGGTCGACGCCGCCGAGGAACTGCAAGAAGCTCAGGATCGGCAGGCCGGCGAGCAGCAGCAGGCCGAGGTTCATCATCCGCGACGCCAGCTTGCCCAGGACGATCTCGCGGTCGCGCAGGTCGGTCGCCAGGATGAAGTGGATCGTCTTCCGCTCCTTCTCCTCCGCGATGGCGCCCGCCGTGTAGGCCGGCGTCAGCAGGACGGCGGTGAAGAACTGGACCGCGAGGAAGGTGTAAAAGAAGCCGTTGGCGAAGACGGCCATCTCGCTCGAGCGGATCGCCCCGCCCTTGGGGAGCAGCATCACCAGGAACAGCCAGCCGAGGACGCCGGCCATGAGGAGGACGTACAGGGTGCGGATGACGACGAAGCGGAGGCGGCGGGCGCTGCGGACGAGGTCGTAGAAGAGGACGGGGCCGAGTACCTTCAGCCGGCCGCTCCGCAGCAGCAGGGCGACGACGAGTGCCAGCCCGCCCCAGAGGACGAGCGCCTGCGCCGCGGTGGTGCGGCCGAGGAGTAGCACGCCGGCGGCGGCCCAGGCCACGATCAGGGCGAGGGCGGCTCGTTCCTGCCACGGCGCCGAGCCGTCCGACGAGTCGAGCCAGCGCCGCAATCGCCCCCGGCAGGCGGTCACCAAGGAGGACATGAGAAAGTCCCTTCAAGACGGTCCTTCGGAACGGCGCGACTGAGCTGCGGCGGGCACGCCGGGTTACTGATTAAGCATTCTCCCCTCTCCCCTTTTGGGAGAGGGGTT
>JBBROG010000238.1:0-13618 GCA_038229635.1 Gemmatales bacterium | reverse complement strand
GGCACTCCGCGACGAAACCGAGGCATGGTCGATCGACGTCAACGCCACGCAACGCGGCGTCGATTGGCAGATGAGGATCGATGACGCTCGAACGAAACTAAAGTCGGTTTACCCGAAAATTAAGCTGTGACAGAGCACTAGCCCCTGAACCGCTCCAGCTGGTCGGGGCACTTCTGCCAGTTGCACAGGGCGTCTTCGAGGATCTGCATCCCCATGTGCAGGCCCAGCGCGGCTTCCAGTTCGGCCAGCCAGCGGTCGATTATGGCCGGGGCTTCCTTGTCCGCCGCGGCCCCGAAAAGCAGCCTGGCGCCGGCAAGGGGTCCGGTCGCCCCCGTCATGTACGTTGACCCTGGCTCGATGCAGGCCAGGCCGAGCTTCGCGATCATTGTCAGGTAGTCGAACTGCCCCGTGCGATCGAAGGAGGCAACCTGCCGCCCCATCGAGCGGTAGAGAAGATCGAACGCGCGTCGAGGGTCGTGCTGGGCCAGGCTCTCGGCGTTGTCGAACAGTCCCCGGTGGTTTCTCTGGTCCAGGACCCAGCGCACATAGGTTTCGACCGCCTCGCCGGTGCCGCCTGCCGAGTCGGCGTTCAGGCTGATGTACTTCCTGTGGTTTCCAAAGTGCCGAGGGGTTCCGTCGTTTTCCAGCGTGTCGCGGTAGGCCCTGAGCCAGGTCCTGAACGTCTCCGGGGCGCCGCTCGTCCTGGCCCAGGTCCAGTTCTGGCCGCTCCCGAGGCTGCCGTAGACGTCGCGGAGCAGGCGATAGCCGGTCCGGAAGTTCTTCCCGAAGTGCGTGAACAAGAAGACGAGCCAACACGCTTCGTCGTGCTTCCCTGCGCGGGAGCAGATCGCCGCGGCCTTGATGGGGTCGAAAACCTCGCTCGCCGGGTTGGCCCTGTTCGGGTCAAGGTCACGGGGGGCATCTCCTTTTTGGAGGACGCCTCGCTCGATGTAATGCACCCGGTGGATACTCTCGAACAGCTGCTCCATGAACACGCTGCGCCGCGCGGGGTCTTGGATCCCTGGCAGGGGTCGCGTGTCGTTGTGGAACGTCGTCAGGACAGCGTCGATCCGCGCAGCTTCCTTCTGGTCTCTGGGCCTCATAGTGGTCTCGCCGATTGCTCGGTGTGGCTCCGAAGGCGCCTTATTGGCCGGCACCCTCTTTCATCTCGATGTATTCTTTGTAGAAGCGGTTCGACATTTCCTCCTTGATCCCGCTGATGCGGTTCTTCTCGCCGAACTTATGGTGGCGGAACACCCTCAACAGGTTAACCAGGTCCCGCCAATAAGGGTCTAGGAGGCTGACCTCCCCGGGCACGGGGAGGCCGGCTCGAACAGCGGCTTCCGCCAATAGGAAGACCCTGATGTCAGGCCACGGGTCGCTGTCCGGCATCGCCGGCATGTCCGCCCCCTCGCGCCCCTGGACTCCCTCGCCGATGAACGCCCTGGCTGCGGCTGCGTCCTTGTCGTAAAGATGGAGGCTTGCGGCGAAGTGATTGTACTCGCCCGGCTCGACCCCCAACATCCTCGCCGCGATCTCCTGGATCATCGTGAATGAAAACACGTCGTGGGGAAGCCCCCGGTAAGCGTCGTTCGACCGCATCGACGTGACCATGTCGAGACGGCCGTCGCGGACCATGAACTGGAGGGTGCAGGTGCAAGGCACGTCCCTGTAGGTTCCCGCGAGGTCCCCGGAATCGAACAGTTGGATGACGGCCTTCCTGCTGCTCGGCTTTCTCCTCAGGAGGTCGATGACGTTCTCGAACTGGTTGTGCCACCCCTCGGTAAACAGCCGCGGGCCGTAGGCCCCGTGGATCGTCCCGTCGATCTCCGTCTCGTTCTTGTACATCGACAGGTAGTAGATGATGAACTCCGCGTCGTTGCTCGCAGCGAGATACCAGGCCAGCTCCCCAATCGCGCTGAACGGCTTGCCCTTGGTCTCTGTGTGGCTCAGGCGGGCGCGGGGGCGCGTCAGCTTCAACAGGGCGCAGGCCAGCTCACGGTTGCTGCCACGACTGGCTGTGACGGGGGAGCCATCGGAGATGATCGCGCCCAGCGCCTTTCGCAACAAGTCGTCGATGGTCTCTGCACAAATGGGCATCGCGCGACCTCCCGTTCGGGACGGTGAAGCCCTCGACCCGCGCCCCACGGGGGCGCGGAAAAACCGGGGCAAGCGGCACAGATCCTGACTGAGGTCATTGTACCGGGATCGTGTATCTTCCGCCCGCCCGCGCCGCGGCGACCGAGAGAGGCCTGATTTTCGCTACGCTGCCGGGCGAGGAAGGGGCACGCGGGGCCTGACCACACCGCCGGCTTTCCTGAAGCCCTTTTCCGGACGGATATTACTTGCGGTCCGCAAGGCGCGTACAATACAGTGTACATTTGACAAGAAAGGCCGGTTCCCGCGAAACGGCCCACGGCCCAGCCGGCAAATGCCGATACAAGACGGGAGAGGAGAGGCCGCAATGGAACACAAGATCAAGCAGAAGTGGCAGCAGCGCGCGGTCGGGATTCACGAGCGCTTCATGAAGCTGGCCCAGGCCAAAGGCAACCTGACTTCGGATTCGGAAGTCCTGAACTTTCTCGCCCTGGCCATCTGTGGCGAGGCGGGCGAGTTGGCGAACCTGGTGAAAAAAATCTGGCGCGGGGACGGGGTTAATCGCGATCAGATCCGGGACGAAATCGCCGACATCCGAATCTACCTCGAACACCTCTCCCGGCATCTGGACTTCGACCTTGACAGGGCCTGTGAGAGAAAGCTGGACGAGGTCCACGAGCGGCTTCTGGCGAAGGAGCGCCATGAAGAGGCTGACTTTGCCGGCTGATCGGTAAGGGTGCCCCCGGTGTTTGTCATAGGCAGACACTCAGACCTCTCCGGAATCGTGCTCGCCGTCGAGGAAGCCTTTGATCCGTTTCAGCAGTTCGCCATTCGTCGCACGCCCCCCGATCGCAGCGCGCTCCCGGCGATTCAAGGGCAGCAACTCCGTGGGAGGACCCTCCTCGATGCCGTCGGTCATTAGAGCCGCCAAGGCGCCGATCGCCAGGATTCCTCTGTCACAGCGGTTCGCCGGTGAGGGCATTCGTGTCACCTTCCGTGATCCACCACCCGCGCCGGACAAGCTCGGCTTCCACCTTCTGCAACGCGACACGCAGGGCGCTGCGCACGCCGGCGGCCGTCTCGGCTTTGTTCGACTTGGTACTGACCAGTTGGGCGAGTGGCTCGAACTTGTGCCGGGAGCCGAATTGGGAGACGTTTTCCAGGTAGACTCCGAGGACGAGTTGTTGCCTTGCAGACAGAGCCTGTGAGATCTCTGACCAGTCAATCGTTCGCCCGCACGAGTCGGCCCGGTGCGGCCCCCGACAGGCTTGCAGGTGCGAAACCACCTTATCGAAGCGGACCTGACGGTCAAGGGGGTCGAGGCCGCCCAGATCGTCGGCCTTCGCCCGTGCGATCATTCGCAACGACTCGTCCGGGTCCAGTCCGGCGAAGACGCCCCAGCCGCGCCGGGCCAGCCCGGCGACCACGTTCGCCGCCGCGGCGCGCAGAGCGCTGCGCACGCCCTCCGGCGTCTCGGGCTTCTTTGACCGCCCGCTCACCTTCTCGGCGAGAGGGCCGAACAGGTGGCGCCGCCCGAACTGCGGAAGGTTCTCCAAAAAGACGCTGAAGACGAGCTGTTGCCGGTCGGGGAGGTTCCCGATGACCCCGTCCAGGGCCTCCCGAAACTGATGCGTGGCGGACAGCAGCTCGTCCGGCGGAGGCGAGGCGTCTCCGGCCCTGTAGCCCACGACCGCCTTCCGGTTCGCCAGGAGCCGCAGGGCGTCTACCGCCCGACACTTTGCCAGGTGGTATACGATCTTCAGAGGGTTTTTAGAGTCGAAATTCGGCTGGCCGACCAGCCGGACCAGAGACAGCATGGTATCCTGGTAGACGTCCCTCAATTCGGACGGGTCGAGGAGCCCGGAGGTCCACGTCTTGATCCTTCGGGCGATCTGGCACCGACAGTCTTCGCGGTCGAGCCTCTCGAAGAAACCGTCGGGACCCTTGGACTTCAGGAGAAACTCCAGCTCCCGATTGGTGGCCTCCTGCCAGTCTTCGAGACAGGCGCGTTCGCTCGTGACCGACCGATCAGTTCCAGTGCCTACGTCGTCTTTCAAGGCATCGTGCTGGGCAGAAGTGGCTGTGCCAGGCATGGTCAACTCCTTTCCTCGAGTGCGTCCATGAAGACCTGTTCCTGGGTGCCAAATTTGGCCGTGGACAAACGTCTAGTATGCGTCCGTGGGCGACTGCGTGTGCCGTCGGCATTGATCGTGAGGCACAGGCGAACTCGTGGTAGTCAGGGCAACCCGTCCTTCCTTTATACGTAACTTGGCGGCGCCTGGGGCTATTGTTTAGAATTGGGGATGGCGGAATATGGCCAGATACGTGGCCATATCCGAGACATTTAACGGGTCTCCTTGCTCGTGCCGGCAGGTGGAATCATTGGGAGGATCGCCGTGCGACCCTCTGGGAACATACGCGTGGTAGCAGCAACCCAGACCTGGGCAGGGCTCGAACTCTAGAGCCCCCAAGGAATTCCGTGGGGTGGCCTCGGGCCAGACAGGCCACCCCGAAGGAATAGCCCGGTGACTCCGGCTTGATCGTCGTCACCGGACTAGCGGGAGTGGCGCGGGTTGCCGCCCGCGCCACTCTTTTTTCGACAAGGAGGACGACGCGGGCGGCAAACCCGTTCGGGTCGGGCCGGCGGGTCTCACACGACCATGTCGGGTCCGTCGCGGTTCTCATCCACCAACCGGGCAAGGCATTCAACCGCGAGGGATTGCAGCCACTCGACGTACCACGAAGGAGGGCAGTGAAGCCGGCGCAACTCGAGTAACTCGGAGGCGACCATGCGAACGACGCGCCGATAAAACCGACGCTTCTCGTCGCTGGTCGGGCTGCCGTGCGGATGAGCGGCAGCCAGGGCTTGCGGCACGTCATAGTAGACGTGCCGAACCATCAGCAGTTTGATGACCGATTTCACGGGATGTGCCTCCTTCCCCTATTGAGGGGACTCGACCGAAGGACCGGACTAGCGTGTCGGACGCCGCCCTACTTGCGATTGCCGTTGCCTTTCGGGGGTGACCGGGTGATTCGCGTAATCACCAACATTCATGATGTCGAGGTGGAGGTAGGCAAGTCAAGAAGTCGACTTCAGTCGGTGTGGGGTGCCGTCAAGGGAGGGGAGGCGGGCCGGCCCCTTTTCAATTCGGCGGCGGGCTTACGGCCGTAGTTCGTCACGCCGCTAGCGCCCTGGCCCGCTCGCCCCGCGCGGCTTTGCTCGTGGCCGAAGAATGCCCAGATTCACGGCGATTCCTACGGCCGAAGGGCTCGCGGAGAGACTCGCACGACCTCCCTTGGGCGGTCTCATTACGGCGATAAGCTCCTCCTTGGGGTCAAACGTGTCCGGGTGGTTAGGTCCGCCTTGAATCCCCGCCGCAGCGCCCGCCCCGGAAATCGCCATCTCCTCACCCAAATGTGTCAGTCGGCGTGCGATGCCCCGCTCGTTGCCCACATACTCTTGGCTTATCTCGAAGGCTGACCGCCAGCCCTCTGGCCGGACCGGAGCCGACGCATTCCGCTCGTCCTCCCGGAGGAGCCGGATCGCGTCGGGACTTGCGGAGAGTGCCGACCGGCCCTTTTCGGATCTTGTCATTCCGATAAGCAGTTGTTCGACGAGGGCATCGGCCTCGCCGAAAGAAAAGCCGGCGGCGGCCACGTCGCGCACCAGCGTGTGCCGGAGTTCCTGCATCTGGCGGACGACCCGGTCGTAGGTGCCCGGCGCCCCACGCGTCAGGCCGACGGCGGACAACCAGCCGGGAGGGCGCCGCGTGATCGTGCGGGGGTCGCCGATTAACCGCCGGCTCAGGTGGGAGGCGGATTCCCAACCTTTCGGCATCGGCGGGACCGCGCTGTCGCCCGAGTCCCGCCCGCCCTGTTGCCGTTGCGGCCGCGCTTTCGTTGCCATCCGTGACCTTCCCTTCGCGTCGGGCGCCAGGATAGGCCATTAAAATTATATTTCAACTATTTAATTGTCAATCTGCTGCCGGGGACGCGACTCGGATGGGGACGCATGGGTCGTGGTGGTCGACGCGGACCCGAGTCGCGAGGGGGCGTGGAGGCCGGGGGCCTGGCGGTGCTTGGCGGAATGCAACCTTGGCACGGAGGCGGCCCTAGACACGGATAATTAAGATTTTTTATATAAGTTTGGCGTGCGGCCTCGACGGCATTTCCTGACCGCCGGCTCCCCGCGAATCGTCGTCTCATACACAAACCCGGTAAGGCTGTCCGGTTCGTGGCCGCTCGAAGCTGAAGTCGGGCCGAGGGTTATGACCGGGCAAATCGGACAGTCTTACCGGGTTTGTGTATCAGGAGGGCGGCCGCGCCGCCCGGCGCAACGCGCCCGCGACGCGGGCGAAGACCGGCCCCCAGTCCCCGAGCTTCTCCTGGCGGAACAGCCTCGTCGTCGGATACCAGGGCGAGTCGTCGCGGTCGCGCAGCCAGCGCCAGTCGACGAACGAGGCCGGCAGCACCACCCAGACCGGCCGGCCCAGCGCCCCCGCCAGGTGCGCCACCGCCGTGTCCGCCGTCACCACCAGGTCCAGGCACGCGACCAGCGACGCCGTGTCCAGAAAACACGCCGGCGGCCGACCCAACTCCTCCCCGAAGTCCGCGACCGCGAACCGGCCCCCGAGGGTGGCCGCCTGCTCCCGGCCGAACTCCTTCTGCAGGGCGACCAGGCGCACCCCTGGCACGCCGGCCAGGGGCGCGAAGTGGCCCAGCGGCACGGAGCGGTGATGGTCCCAGGGGTGGTAGGGGTTGCCCTGCCAGCAGACACCGACGCGAAACCCCGGCAAGCCTTCGAGGCGCCGCCGCCACTCCCCCACGAGGGCCGCGTCGGGGGCAAGGTACGGCACCGCCGCCGGCACCGTGGTCAGCGTCGTGCCCAGCAGGCGCGGCAGGCTCAGCAGCGGGGCCTGGACGTCGAACGGTGGCCGCGGCCCGCCCTCGGCGACGACGGCGTCGACGCCGGCCGCGCCGCGCAGCAGCGCCGCCAGCGGGCCGGGGCACTCCAGGGCCACGCGGCCGCCCCGGTTTCGGACGAGGGGCGCGTAGCGGACGAACTGGATCGCGTCCCCCAGGCCCTGCTCGCACCAGAGCAGCACCGTCCGGCCTTCCAGGGGGGCGCCGTCCCAGGGCGGCGCCGCGAACGGCCGCGGCCCGCACCCGGGGCGCAGCCAGCGCGCCTCGTACTCCGCCCAATCGCGGCCGTAGTCGCCGGCCTGGAGCAGGGCCAGGGACAGGTTCCAACGGGTCGCGGCTTCGCCGGGCCGCAGCCGCAGAGCCTGCTCGAAGGCCGCCTCGGCCTCGGCGAAGCGGCCCAGAGCGGTGAGGGCCAGGCCCAGGTTGTTGTGCGCCTCGGCCAGGCCCGGCCGCAGCCGCGCCGCCTGGCGCAGCAGCACCGCCGCCTCGCCGGGGCGGCGGGCCTCGGTGAGGGCCAGGCCCAGGTTGCCCAGCGCCTCCGCATAGTCGGGCCGGAGGCGGACGGCCTCGCGGTAGGCGGCGAGGGCCTCGTCGCGGCGGCCGAGGGCGGCCAGTGCGTTCCCGAGGTTGAAGTGGGCCTCGGGGTAGGCAGGTTGCAACTCCAGGGCTCGGGGCGGCCGTTCTGGGCGAGGGCGACACCGAGGTTGTGGTGGGCCGAGGGGGCGTCGGGACGGGCGCGGGCGGCACGTGCGAAGTGGTCGAGGGCCTCGCCGGTACGGCCCCGTTCCGCCAGGGCGATGCCCCGCCGCGTCAGGTCGTCGGCGTCCTCGGGGGCCGGATGGGGGACGTCACGGGGCGAAGTCATCGCCGCCTCCCCCCGGCCGGGCGGCGCTCCAGGACGGTCAGGCCGTTGTTGTTGTGGGCGCGGTCCCGGAGGACGAAGGCGCCTTCCGCCAGGAACTCCTCGACCGCCGGCCACAGCCCCCGGTGCCCTGCCGACTCGCCCCGGTCGCCGAACGTCGTCGTGTCGTGCAGCACCACGTACTTGCGGGCCTTACCGGCGTGGAGGCGCAACTCCTCCTTGAGCTGCCCGTAGACATGCCAGGTGTCGACGAACAGCAGGTCGGTCTCCTCGATCTCGACCGCCAGCACGTCAACCTCGTGGAAGACGAACTCGGTCCGCCCGGCCAGGGACGCCAGCGCGTCTACCGCCGGCAGCCGCGCCCGGTCGTAGCAGACGAGGCGGTCCGGCCGGGCGTAGAGCAGGGCCGTGGTCGAGACGCCCCCGCGCGTCCCCAGCTCGGTGACGTGGCGGCACTCGCGGGCCAGGGCGTACAGGGTCGGCAGGTGTTCGTGGATGTCGGAGGGGACGGCGCACGCCAGGCGGTAGCGGGCGGTCAGCTGCTCGAGCTGTTCCTCGTCCGGGGAGAGGGCTTGGCCCTGCTGGCGGAGGAGCACGCCGAGGTTGCGCCGCGCCTCGGCGTGGCCCGGGTCCAGGGCCAGCACGTCGCGCAGCGCCCGCCCCGCGGCGTCCCAGTCGCGGCCCTCCTGCAACAGGGCGTGGGTGAGCAGGACGCGCGGCCACAGCGCCTGCGGCGCCCCGGCGACGGCCCCCTCCAGAAGCGCCCGCGCCGCCGCGAAGCCCCGCCGCGCCAGAAGGGCCTTGGCCCGCAAGACCGCCGCCTCCACAGGCGCCTGGGCGTCGGCCTCCAGCCTCAGCGCCGCCGCCTCGACCTCGTCCCAGCGGCCCTGCCCGGCGTACAGCTCGGCCAGGTCGACCCGCGCGGCCGCGAAGTCCGGCCGCTCCGCCAGCGCCGCCTCCCACTCGGCCTCGGCCTCGGCCGGCCGGCCGAGGTCGCGCAGGACGGCCCCGAGCAGGCGCCGGGCCTTGTGGCCGCGCAGCCCCGCCGCCACGCTGCCGAAGTGCTCCGGCTCGCGGCCGCCGAGGAGGCGGGCCAGGCACGCCTCGGCCCCCGTGAGGTCGCGGCCCTCGTGCCGCGTCAGCGCCTCGACGAACAGCAGCTCGGCGTCGTCGGGGTAGAGGGCGCGGCCCGCGGTGCAGGCCGCCAGGGCCGCCGCCGGGTCGCCCAGACGGGGGCGTCGACCCCCAGCGCCGTGAAGGTGCGGCCGCCGGAGTGGTGGACGAACACGTCCAGGGCCACCACCAGCTGGTAGCCGGCCCACCGCGCCCGCACCGACAGGTCGTCGTCGTCGAAGTAGCCCAGCCCGTAGCGCTCGTCGAAGCCGCCCGCCCGCGCCAGGAACTCCCGTCGCGCCAGCAGGCAGAAGCCCGTCAGCCGCTCCACGACGAGGCCCCGCCCGGTGAATTCGCGCCGCCGCCGGGCGGCGAAGGCGTCGAGGCCGGACAACCCCGCGTCGTAGTCGGCCGGGATTTCCTGGGGCGGGCGGCTGGCGTTGGTGACGGGTCCGACCAGGCCGACGCCGTCGGCGGCGTGGGCGAGGAGGCCCTCCAGCCAGCCGGGGGTGACGACGGTGTCGTTGTTGAGGAAGACGACCCAGGCGCCGCGGGCGCGGGCGATCCCCTGGTTGCAGCCGGCGGGGAAGCCGACGTTCGTGGCGTTGCGGACGACCTCGACGCGCCGCGGCCCCGGCCGCGCCCGCAGTCCGTCGAGGTACTCGGCGGTGCCGTCGGCCGAGGCGTTGTCGACGAGGACCAGCTCGTAGGGCGGCCGGGTGTGCCGCAGCACGCTCTCCAGGCAGAGCCGCGTGTAGGCGAGCTGGTCGTGGCAGAGGATGACGACCGAGACCAGTTCGTCGCCGGGTCGGGGGCGTCCGCGAACCAGGGCTCGGCCTCGACGATGCCGGGGGCCGCCGACGCCAGCAAGCGGCGCCCCTCGGCATGTTGCCGCCGGCCGTCGGCGTCGCCCAGGTCGTTCAGGGCCTGGGCCAGGGCGCGGGCCGCGGCGGCGTCGAACGGGTCGGCCTCGGCGGCGAGGCGCAGGTGGGGGAGGGCCTCGGCGAGGCGACTGGCGCGGGCCAGGGCGCAGCCCAGGGCGGCGCGCGTCGTCGGCAGGTCGGGGCGGGCCAGGGCGGCCTCGTGGAAGTGAGTCAGATCGCCGGTGAGTCCGGCCAGCAGGACGTGCAGCCGCCAGCGCAGCAACTCGCGCTTGGCGCGGGCCTCGTCGGCCGGCCGGCTGGCGTGGTCCCAGGCGGCGCGCTCCCACTCGACGCGCAGGAGGTCGTAGCCGGCGGGGTACGGGGGCAGGTCGAGGGCGCCGGGGTCGGGGTCGGCGCGGTCGAGCAGCCCCAGCGCCCGCCGCGCCTCGGCCAGGGCCTCGTCGGCCCGCCCGGCGGCGCGCAGGGCCTCGGCCACGCCGAGGGCGGCGCCGGGGTGGTCCGGGGCGGCGCTGACGGCCCGGCGCAGCGGCGCGACGGCGGCGCCGCCGGCCAGCGCCGCAGCCAGGGCGGCCGCCTGCCACGCCGTCGCGCCCCCGTCCGTCTCGGCCGAAGCGGCGAGGGCGGCGGCCAGGCCCGGTGAGGACCCGGCGCCGCCGAGCGCCTCCCAGGCCAGGGCCTCGGGGGGCCAGGCGTTCGCGCCGGCCGCGACGCGCCGCGCGGCCCGCCCGGCGACGTCGTTCCACTCCCGGCCGACGACCTCCAGGGCCCGGCCCCACAGCGCCTCGAAGGCGAACTCCGGGGCGCGGGCACGCGCGGCGTCGGCCAGCGCCCGCCGCTCGTCCTCCCGGCCGAGGTAGTACTCGAGCAATTCTTCGAGGTCGTCGTTGCCGTAGAAGACGCACTCCTTGCGGTCGGCGAAGCAGCCCGCGACCTCGCGGTTGCCGCGCTCCTGGAAGAGCAGCGCCCCGGCCGCGGCCGCCTCGAAGGCGCGCATGTTCCCCTCGCCGCGGGCGCTGCGGTTGAAGGCGACCCGCGCCCGGCCGAGCAGGCGGCGGTAGTCGGCGCCGAAGACGCCGGTCGCGATCCGGACGCGGCGGCGGCCGGCGAGGCGGGCCAGCCGGCCCAGCCAGGGGAGGCGCTCGCGCTGCACCGCCGGGTGCAAATTGCCCACAAAGAGAATATCAATATCTCGTGGCCCGTCCGGCCAGTCTGCGTCGAGGAAGTCGCGGCCGAGGCCGAACAGGTTGGCGGCGCGGGCGTGGGCGATTCCCTGGCGCTTGAGGGCGGCGACGCCGGGCCGGTCGGTGAGGACCAGGTCGCAGCGCGGCAGGGCGTGGCGGTAGTGGTGCCAGAGGAGGTTCCAGTCGGGGGCGAGGCCGACGAGGGGCACGGGGGCCGACCAGAGGCCGCGCGGCACGGCCGTGTAGGGCAGGTAGAGGGCGGCGAAGTCGGGGCGCCAGTCGCGCGGCAGGCGGCGGGCGATCTCGTCCCAGGAGTCGCCGGGGGCGGCGGGGAGGTCGAGGCCGGGCCCGGGGCCGAAGGCGAGGCAACGGCCGGCGGCGCGCGGTCCGGCGAGGCAGCGGCCGGCATACTCGGCGGTGACGGGTCCGAAAAGGTGGCGAAAGGGCATCGCGGCCTCGGGGGAGGGGGCGCGGGGCGGGGTCGAGGGCGCACGGACGTGATTATGCCCGCGGGGGCGCGGCGCCGTCGAGGGGAAAGGGGCCGGAATTCTCGCGCGGGGGTCTGCGGAAGACGACCTATCGACGCAAGAGATCTTCCTATTTATTTTTCCCGCTTTCTGGTTTTCCCCTTGGCGCCCGCGGCGCGGCGCTGGTATCTTCCTCCGGTCCGCTGCCCCGGCGGTGAGGCGGCGGCTTCGCGATGGCCTCTATCCCCAAAGGTCGTGTGATGGTGCCCGTTCCCTAGGACCGCGTCGCGACGTCCCGTCCCCCAGCGCCCCTCCCCTTCGCACCGGACATAGCCGAGGGCCGCTCGCGGTTATTCGCGGTCTCTTAAGCGCGCGATTCTTTCCGTCCCGTCGTTTCTTGTTCCCGCGGACCGCCGCCGGCTTGCCTGCTTCGAGGATTCCCATGCCCCGGACGTCCCCCGCGCGTCGCTGGCTGCCTCTCTCCTGGCTCACGCGCCTGCCGGTCGCCTCCTGGCTGGCGGGACGTGGGGGCCGCTCCGCGCGAGCCGCCGCGGCCCGTCCCCTCGCCGTGCCCCAACTCCGCCCGGAGGTCGAGCCCTACGAGGAGCGCAGCTTCCTCGGCAACGACGTCGGCGGCCTGGCGCAGGTGGCCCTGGTCGGCGCCGGACTGTCGGCCTTCGGCGCGGCGCTGCGGCAGGCGGCCCTCCAGGCCGCGGAACCGGTCGTGCCGGCCGGTACGGTCGCGGGCGTCCCCGCCCTGACCCTCACGGCGAGCGCCGAGGCGCGAGCGCCCTGGAACGCGGAGGTTCTCCCCGGCGCGCCCTTGGCCCCCCCGCCGTCGGCGCCCGCCAGCGACTCCGCCGCGCCCGCGTCATCATCGGCCGAACGCCCCGCGGAGAGTCCGAGCCCTTGGGGCGCGGCTCCCGGTAAGGACCCCGTGGCGGCGGACGAGACAGGCGGACATCGCGCCGGCACGCCAACCCCGTCCGGCGGCGCGGACCACGGCGAGACCGGCGGCGCTGTCCCCGGTGAGGTTTCGAACGGCGGTCCGGCCCCGGCGAGCGCGGCTCCCGCGGCCCCGACACCATTCCCCCAGCCGCAGGCCGACCTCTTCAACGCGGCGTTCCTGGGCGCGCCCGGCGTTCCGTCGCCCGCAAGCGGCGGTCTCTCTCCGAATGCGGCACCGCCTGGCGCCGCCCTGGGGGGCTCCGCCGGTCCGGCGTCCGGCGCGGACCCCGGCGCCTTGACGGGGAACGCCCCGCGCGCCGCCGAGGTCGCCAAGGGCTACGGCCGCCTGGCCCTGCCCTTCGAGCCCAACCTCGGACAGACCGACCCGTCCGTCCGCTACCTCTCCCACGGGCCCGGCTTCCGATTCTTCCTCACCGACGCCGGCGCCGTCATCGACCTCCAGCGCCCCGGGGCACAAGCCCAAGACGCCCTGGTCGTCCACGACGCCCTGCGCCTCTCCTTCGTCGGCGCCGCCGCCGCGCCGCGCGTCGTGGCCGGCGACGAACTGCCCGGCCGCTCCAACTACTTCGGCGGCGGCCGCGGCACCTGGCTGCCCGACGTGCCCCAATACGCCTCCGTCACCTACAAAGATCTGTATCCGGGCGTCGACCTCGTCTTCCACTCCACCCCCGACCGCCAGCTCGAGTACGACTTCCGAGTCGCCCCCGGCGCCGACCCGGCCCTCATCCGCCTCCGCCTCGACGGCGCCGTTGGCCGCTCCCTCGACGCCAACGGCCACCTGCTCGTCGACACCGCCGGCGGCCGCCTCGTCCAGCGCGCCCCGCAGATGTTCGAGGAGCAGCCCGACGGCTCGCGGCGGCCCGTCACCGGCCGGCACGTCCTGCGCCCCGACGGCGACGTCGGCTTCCAGGCCGACGGCTACGACCACGGCCAGCGGCTGATCATTGACCCCGTCCTCGTCTACTCCAGCTACCTCGGCGGCTCCGGCGACGACAAGGCCTACGCGGTCGCTTCCGACGGCGCCGGCAATACCTACGTCACCGGCACCACGACCTCCAACGACTTCCCCACGACCACCGGCGCCTACCAAACCAGCGGGGCCGCGACGGCCTTCGTCGCCAG
>JBBROG010000237.1:0-13797 GCA_038229635.1 Gemmatales bacterium | reverse complement strand
CGAAGCGGCGTTCGGCCTTGCGGGCGCTACCCGCGCACAAGCGGGTAGCGACTTCGGCCATGAACAGGCGGCGCTCATGCCCTTTGAGGCGACGGGCGGCCGAGCGGATCACGTCGTCGAAGGGCTTGGTGTCCATGGTGGATGACCTCGCGGGCGATGAGAGGACACACTACGATTCGGCGGGCCGCTGGAAAGCCCGTCCACGGGTAATTCTCAACTCGCCCCTCGCCTAAAGAATCGCCATGATCCAAGCGGGGACGTGGATTTCCAGGATAGCCGAGCCGCCCTCGTCCGGGAAGAGTTCGGCCTTGTTCCTTGCGGCCGTCTCGGGTGTGCCGGTGCTACAAGGTCGTCCGTCCCCGATGACCGTGGAGAAGCCTTCGGCCGCGGGGAGGTGCCCGCTGCCCGGTTCGCGGTAGTCTGGGTCTGGACCATCCGCCTCGATTTCGCGGGCACGTCGGAGCGTCGTCCCGTGATGGAGGAGGGTCGCTGGGGGATCGGGCGTCAAGGCGGATCACCTCGGTAATGCACATCGATTCCCGCGCCTGGAGAAGAAAAGGGGCCTCGCGGATCGTTGAAAAGCCGATTCGTAATCTACGATGCCCTTTTCCTCCTGGCTCGGCGCTTCCTCCGTCGGCGACGACGGACGAACCTTGCGCCCCACGCAAGATAACATTTTCAGGTCAGCCGTCGCAAGTCATTTGCGACTCCTTTTTACCGCCGTTGATCGGTCCGATCCTTCGCGACAAGTCAGAGGGCCGGCGCGATGCCGCGAGGGGAACTCACGTCGCGTACAGCCAGCGCCAGCGGGCCAGCAGCAGGATCGGCACCGCCAGGACGAGGACGCTCAGCCCGACGGCGCCCGCGAGGGCCGTCGCCAAGACAGCGTCGAGGACGACGAGGCCGAGCAGGGCGCGCTTGACGGCCGTCTGAACGTGGCCCGGCGTCGGCCCGGCGATGGCCCGACAGACGGGGACGCCGACGAGGAAGCCGAGCCCGACCAGCAGGTACGGGAACAGGAACGAGCCAGACGACGCCGGCCAGCGCGTCGGCAGCGGCAGGGCGAGGAGCAGGCTCGCGAGCATCACCAGCGCCGCGCCCGTCAGCGCCGTCTGACTGCTGGCCCGCGCCTCCGTGCGGGCGAACCACGTCACGCCGACGATATACAGGCCGACGACGAATGCCAGGAGCAAGCCCCAGGGGCGTTCCAACTCGCCGGCCACCGTCAGGCCGAGAAGCACGTTCAGGAAGCGACACGCCCCCATGCCGACCGGCCCCGCCCACGTGTGCTTGAGCCAGGCGTCATAGGCGAGGACGGCGCCGACCAGCAACAGCGACAGGACCAGCGGTGCGCTTCGATACGCCTCGCCGTGCGTGGCGCCGGACAGGGCGGCGAAGGCGACGCCGGCGGCAAGCAGTGCGGCGCCGAGGGACGCGGCGGCGCGGCGTGTCACGCGCCCGGACGGGATCGGGCGGTAGGGGCGCTCGCGCTTGTCCTGTTCGACGTCGAAAAAGTCGTTGAAGACCATGCCGGCCCAGTAGAGGCAGACCGAGGCGAGGGCCAGCAGGAAGAACGTCAGCGCGTGCGCCGGCAGGGCGTGCGCCGCCAGGGCGGCGAGGACGATGTCGGCCAGCGCCGTGAAGACGTTCGGCAAACGCACGAGTTGAGCGTAAGCGCGGAGGCGGTTCATTCCGGGAGTCCGTGGGCCGCGGGGAAGTCAGCGGTCATTGTAACGCTCCAGCGCCGCCCGCGGCCTCGGGTCGTCGGGGCGCGCCAGCTCGAAGGCGTGCTTCAGGTGCGTACGGGCCTCCGCGACCTGCCCCGCCTCCGCGAGCGCCTCGCCGAGGTGCAGGTGCGGATCGGGCAACTCCGGGGCGCACTGCACGGCCAGGCGCAGCGCGGCAATCGCCTCGTCGCGCTTTTCGAGGCGTTTCAGCGACAGGCCGAGGAGCATGTGCGCCAGCGCGTGGTCCGGTTTCCGGGCGAGCGCCTGCCGCGCCGCCACGATCGCCGCCTCGAAGCGTCCTCTTGCGGCGTCCGGCTCCTTGCGGGCCTCCGCCCCTTCCCCCTGAGCCCAGAGCGACTTGCTCAGCAGATAAAGCGCCTGGACGTTATCCGGGACAAGGGAGAGCGCCGACCGCGCCGCCTCCTCGGCGCCGGCGTGGTCGCCGAGCTGCGACAGGTTGCGGGCCAGGCCGACGAAGACGCGCGCGTCGGGCGCCTCCTTGGCGATCTCGCGCTGTACCGCCACCGCCTCGGCGAGTCGGCCCTGCGCCTCGCGCCCCTCGACGTAGCGGAAGCGCCCCGCCTGTCCGACCGCCCGTTGCAGGCACTCCAGGACGTAAGGGTCGGGCCACGCGGGGTCGGTCGGCAGTGACGCCAGGCGCCGGCTATAGTCGGCCGCCGCCGTCTCGTCGCCCAGGCGCTGGCAGACCGCCGCCAGGTGGACGCAGGCGCGGCGCTGCGTCAGCGGGCTGCGGCGGGCGCGCTCGGCAAGGGTGCGGCTCGTCGTCAGGTCGTCGCGCGCGAAGGCGACCAGAGCCAGGTTCAACAGGACATTCGGGTTCGACGGGTCGGCCTCGCGCGCCTGGCTCAACTGCTCCTCGGCCTCGTCAATCTGTCCTTGGGCCAGCAGTACCTCGCCGAGGCGCAGGTGCGGCACCACGTCGTCGGCGTGCGGCCCGACGCAGAGCGCCGCCGCGCGGCGAAGCGGCGCCAGCGCCGCTTCGGCGTCGCCGTTCGTGGCCAGCGCCTCGCCGCGCAGGTACGGCCAGCGCGGCTCCGCCGGGTCGAGCCGTTCCGCGACCGCGAAACACGCCGCCGCCTCGGCGCGATAGTCCGAGGCGCGCAGCAGCTTGCCGAGGTCGTCCCACGCGGCCAGGGTGTAGGGCTCGCGCTTCACGCGCGTTAGCGCCGCGTCGACGGCCGACACCACGGCCGCGTCCGCGCCTTCGAGATCGACCGACGGCGGCAACGGGCGCGTGTGCCAGTGCCAACCGTACCAGGCGCCGCCCGCCAGCGACGCCGCGACGAGAAGGCCGAGCAGCACGCGAAGGACAAGGCGCCGGGGCGTCATGGCTTCGTCCCCTTCCGCTCGCCGTCGCCCTTGCGCAGCGTCAAGGCTCGGTCCGCCGGCCCGCCGGGGAACACTTCGCGCGAGCGGTCGTCGGGCCAGACGACTTCGACGCGGTCAAATGTCGCCGCTGCGCCGAGGCCGAACGAGACGCGCGCGTCGCTGCTACAGAGGTAGCTGCTCGCGGGGTTGACCAGGCCGGTGAAGCGCTTGCCGCCGGCCTCGACGGTCACTTCGGCGCCGTAGGCGTCGCCCTTCCGCGCGGGGTCGAGGGCGCGGACGAGCAGCCAGTGCCCGCGCTTCGGGGCGACGTTGCGGAGCAGACGCGCGCGACCGCCGGCGGTGGTGACGAGGAGGTCGGGCGCGCCGTCGTTGTCGAAGTCACCCCAGGCAAGGCCGCGGGCCACGTTCGGCGTGCCGCACCAGGCGGGGTTGGACGGCGACAGGTCGCGGAAGCGGCCGGTGCCGTCGCCGGCGAAAAGCTGGTTGCGCTCGGCGTAATAGCTCCAGTGCGCGCCGAGGTCCGGGTTGGCGTTCGACGGCCCGCGCGACACGCGGCCGTTGGCGACGGCGAGGTCGAGGGCGCCGTCGGCGTCGAAGTCGAGCAGGGCGGTGCCGAAGCCGGTGCCGCGCCAGCGTGCCTTCGCCAGGTCCGAGCGCGCTGTGCGGTCGCGGAAGAAGCCGCGCGGCTCCTGGACCCAAAGGGTATTCGTCTCCTCGGTCAGGTGCGTGACGAACAGGTCGAACAGCCCGTTGCCGTCGACGTCGCCCAGCGCCACGCCCATGCCGGCTTCGGCGCCGCCCATACCGTTGAAGGCGACGCCGCGGCGCACCGCCTCTTCGGAAAACGTGCCGTCGCGGCGGTTGATCCACAGGTGATTCGGGGCGCCGTCGTTGGCGACGAAGACGTCCGGCCAGCCGTCGCCGTCGAAGTCGGCGCAGAGGACGCCCAGGCCGGGACCGGCGAGTTTGCCGATGCCTGAAGTTGTCGTAACGTCGCGGAAGCGCGCGACGCCGTCCTTGTCCGTCCCCTCGTTGTGGAAGAGGCGGCTGGCGCGGCCGGGGAAGGTGCGCGGGGCGCAGTAGTCGCGCTGGCCGCTCGGGGCGTTGCACGGCCAGGTCGGGTCGTGGTCGACGTAATTGATGACGACGAGGTCGAGCCGGCCGTCGCGGTCGTAGTCGAGGAACGCCGCCGACGTGCCCCAGGCGAGGTTTTGCAACCCGGCCCGCTCCGTCATGTCCTCGAACTTGCCGCGCCCGCGATTGAGGAAGAGACGCAGCCCGCCGTATTGCGTGACGAGGACGTCCGGCAGGCCGTCGCCGTTGACGTCGCCGACCGCCACGCCCATGTTGTGCCCGTCGAAGTCGAGGCCGGAGCCGGCGCTGACGTCCTCGAAGTGGCCCGGCCGCGTCTGGCGGAAGAGGCGGTTCTTCGACCCGGAGCCCGGCCCGCCGTTCTGAAGGAGGAGGATGTCGAGCAGGCCGTCGCCGTCGCAGTCGAAGAAGGCGGCGCCGGAGCCGATGGCCTGCGGCATGAAGAAGGAACTGGCGGCGCCGGCGTCGTGGACGAAGTCGAGCCCCGCCTCCTCGGTGACGTCTTGAAACCAGGCGTCGCCGGCCGGGGGGGGAACCGTCGCGGTCGTCGGTCGCGTGCCGCACCCCGGCGCCGCCGCGAGCGCGGCCAACCCGACGAGCAGGAGGGCGGTCAGGACGTGGCGAGGTCTCGTCATCGGGAGGCGCGGCAGGGGCCTCGGAGGTCGTTGGCCGGGACACGCGGGACGGGCGGAGTTCTCACCTTAACCGGCCCGACCGGGATGTCAAGGGCGGCGGCCCGGAACGGAATCGGGGCGATTTTCCGAAATCCTGGCTGCGGAAGAATTGACAGGCGTTGACCCGTTCGCTAGTTTACTTAGGGCGGTGGGGAAACCCACAACCACCTGATGGGGCTGTGGCGCAGCTGGGAGCGCGCTTGAATGGCATTCAAGAGGTCAGGGGTTCGAACCCCCTCAGCTCCACTCGACGACCCGCTGTCAGCAGATGACAGCGGGTCTTTTCTTTTGTCCCGGCAACCCCTTACGGCGCGACGGCCGGAATCGCCCCTCCTGAACGGATTGTCAGTTCGCTACAGACGGCCGGCGAAGGCTTCTGCGAGGATGACAAGGTGAAGAAAATCGCCAGGGTCAATCACTTCTTCTAAGGAATGCGCGGTTGAGCATCTGCCTTGTCAAAGCCTCAAGCTCCAACTTAACTTCACGGTGAATCAAATCTGCTTCAACAAGCAGATCAAGCCTTTCAATGGCTCGCCGTTGTTCCTCTAATCCCGGAAGTGGCATGACATAGTCAAGCACTTGTCTTGGTCGAATCGCCGCATAATTCGTCGATCCTTGCGCCGCAACTTGTTCATAAAATGCTGACGTTCGGATGAAGTATCCAAGGAAACGGCGATCCATCTTCGTTTCGTCGATCCCAAATAGAAAGTAGTGGCTGCTAACGATGGCTCCTTCAAGATCCGGTGGAACGATCCCGTAGCCGCCGAGTTTTGCGTCGATCTCCGCGACGAGAAACTCACCTGCCTTGCATACTTGCTGCTTTTTCGTCTTGATTTCGGTTCCAGCAACTCTATCCCGCAAGACAATGCCTTGGGCATGTAGTTGAACTCTACAACGCTTGTATGTGGCGAAATCATCGATCAGGATGGACTCTTTACGGTGAGTCAGTACTTGTCCCAGTTTTATTATAGGCCACTCTGGCACAACTGGTTCTTGATGTCGAAGAGTTGGAATTTCTCGCATTATCTCTGCGAAACGAGAATCTTTCTGCAAGATATCTTCCGCGAGTTGTTCGGGCTTCAAACCCTCGAACCCGATATTTCCGCGCGGGTTCTTCCGATCCAGATTGCAGCCCGTCGCCAGCAACTCCTCCGCCTTCACCTTCCAGGCGTGTTCGTTCTCCTTGCGCTTCTCCCACCACGTCAGGCACTCGCCTAATTCCTCGAACGTCATGGGCTGCGTCTTGGTGTACTGTTTGCGGCCCTCGGGAAGCGGCTGTTCGTAAAACCAGACGGCTTTCGTCGGCCCGCTGCGGTCGAAGAAGAGGAGGTTCGTCGGGATGCTGGTGTACGGAGCGAAGACGCCGTTCGGCAATCGGACGATGGTGTGCAGGTTGAACTGCGTCAGCAGTTCCTCCTTGATCGTGGCACAGACGCCGTCGCCGAAGAGGGTGCCGTTCGGCACGACGACGGCCGCGCGGCCCGCTCCCGTTCCGTCGGGACGCGGGCGGCGCAACTTGCGCATGATGAGTTGCAGGAACAAGAGCGCCGTCTCGGCGGTGCGCTTGTCTTCGGGGAAGTTGCCGAGGATGCCGCGCTCCTCCTCGCCGCCGAAGGGCGGATTCGTCAGCACCAAATCGACGCGCTCCTTGTCGCCGATCTCGCCGAGCTTCACGTCCAGGCTGTTGCCGCGCGCGAGGTTCGGCGTCTCCAGACCGTGCAGGAGCAGGTTCATCTGCGCGAGCATGTACGGCAACGGCTTCGCCTCGCCGCCGAAGATGCTCCGCGTTTGCAGCGTCCGCCGATCCTGCACCGTCTTCACCTGCTTTTCGAGATGGGCATAGGCTTCGACGAGGAATCCTCCCGTTCCGCAGGCCGGATCGAGGACCGTCTCACCGAGCTGCGGGTCGGTCGCGGCGACCATGAAGCGGACGACGGCGCGCGGCGTATAGAACTCGCCCGAATCGCCGGCGGCGTCGCGCATCTCCTTCAGCATCGACTCGTACAGGTGGCCGAGGGTGTGGATCTCTTCCGTCGAGCCGAAGTGGAAGCCGTTCACCTTGTTGACGACGTCGCGCAGCAGATAGCCCGACTCCATGTGGTTCGTCACGCCGGCGAAGACGGTCTTGCTGTCGCAAATTGAGAATGAGGAATTGAGGATTGAGAATTAAGGGAGCGATTGGGCACGGTAAGGTTCCTTCCACGGGGCGAGGCCGCTTCGATTTGCGGACGATGGTCGTCAGGATGGCGACGAGCTGGTTGGCTTCGCTTGTGAGATCCGTGAGTCGAGTCGGCGGGACGAGGTCGCAGGCGGCGAGCAGGCGAAGCCAATAGTGCGTCTCGCGGGCTTCTTTGAGGGCGATGTTACATTTGCTCGAAAAATCGGGACGACTTTGCGCGGCGTCGGCTTCCTCCAGATTGGCCCCGACGCTGGTCCCCGCTCGGAGCAACTGGTTGGACAAGTTACGATAAAGAGGAGCATTTTTATAGATATACCCATGAAGCTTCACAATGCGACAAGCAAACCGAAACGCCCGCTCCTGAAGATCTCGCCCTCGCTTCATGATACCCTCAATTCTCAATCCTCAATTCCTCATTCTCAATTTCCCTGCGGACGCGCGTGCCCCGGCCGATGATCTGCTTGAACTCGGTCATCGAGCCGACGACGCGCGCGAGGACGATGTTCTTGCAGGTCGGGGCGTCGACGCCGGTCGTCAGCATCTGCGACGTCGTCAGGATGATGGGCGACTTCTCGTCGACCTCCAGCTCCTGAAACTTGCTCAGGTGCCCCGTGCCGATCTTGTGTTCGTCGCCCGTCACGCGGCAGACGTAGTTCGCATTCCGTTGAACGAGATCGCTATTAAGATTATTTAATTCGCGCCGCATCTCGTCGGCGTGTTCCTGATCGACGCAGAAGACGAGCGTCTTGGCGTGCCGGTCGGTGCGCGTGAGAAAGTCGGTGAGATGGCGGGCGATGGCTCGGGTGCGGGCGCGCAGGGCGACGGCCTTCTCGAAGTCCTTGGTCTGGTATTCCTCGTCGGGAATGGGACGGGCGTAGCGGTCCAACTCGCCGGTGTTCGGTCGCCAGCCGGCGGCGTCCACGGTCGTCACGACGCGATGGACGCGGTAGGGAGCGAGGAAGCCGTCGGCGATGCCCTGGCGGAGGCTGTAAGTGTAAAGCGGGTCGCCGAAATAGATATAGCTGTCGGCGTTGTCCTCGTGGCGCGGCGTCGCCGTCATGCCGAGTTGATAGGCGGGCGCGAAGTAGTCGAGGATCTCACGCCAGTTGCTCTCGTCGCGCGCGCTGCCGCGGTGGCACTCGTCCACGATAATCAGGTCGAAGAAGTCGGGGGCGTACTCGCGGTAGAGCCCCGGCCGGCGCTCGTCGCGCGCCAGCGCCTGGTAGATGGCGAAGTACATTTCCCGACTCTTGACGGCTTCCCCGTCCTCGATCTTGTGGCGGGCGTCGCCGAAGGGGGCGAAGGTCTTGTCCTTCGGGTCGTCGATGAGGATGTTGCGGTCGGCGAGGTAGAGGATCTTCGGACGGCGATACGCGCCGGTGCGGTTCCAGCGGGCGTTCCAGAGCTTCCAGCAGACCTGAAAGGCGACGACAGTCTTGCCGGTGCCGGTCGCCATCGTGAGGAGGCTGCGGGGTCGTCCTTGCAGGACGGCCTGCACACTGCGGTTGATGGCGATTTCCTGATAATAGCGCGGGCTCTTGCCGCTGAGGTGGTAGGACGGGGTGAGGAAGTGCAGCGCCTGCGGTTCCGTCAGGCCGCGGCCGGACTTGTAGCGCGTCCACAAGTCTTCCGGCGTCGGGAAGGCGTCGAGGAAGCGCTCGGTGCCGGTAAAGAAGTCGAACTCAAGGATTTCTCGGCCGTTGGTCGCGTAGGCGAATCGGACACCCAGGATGTCGGCGTAGTCCTTGGCTTGCTGCATGCCGGTCCCCGGCGGCTTGTCGAGCTTCTTGGCCTCGACGACGGCGAGGAGAACGTCGCGGCGGTAGCGGAGAAGGAAGTCGGCCCGTTTCTGATCGCGACGAATGGCCTTCGAGCCGGCAACGACGATGCGCCCGTCCGTGAACGACGTCTGCTCGTTGACCTGGTGAGGGGTGTTGTCCCAGCCGGCCGCTTCGAGCTTCGGGCGAACCAGAGTTCGGCAGGTCTCGGCCTCGTTCATGGGGTCCGTCTCCAGGGAGCGCGCCCGCGGCGGCTCATCGTTGTCGGCTCCTGACAGCTCTTGTCTCCCTTCACAATCCCGGATTGTAAGATGGCGAAGGGATCGCCGCAACCTTGGCAGCAGGGCAGTAGCTCGTCTTGTGGATTCGTGGCCGCCACCGGCCGGGATGACGGAACTAAAATTTCCAAACTCACTTCCGCCTTTCGCGGCAGTATCCTGAAGAGTGTTTGCGACCCCGCGAAGGGAGCCGACATGGCGAGCCGATCACTCAGCGCCGTCCTGCCACACCTGCGCCGCCTCCTGGCCGGCGGCGCCGACGAGCCGGGCGACCCGCAGTTACTGGAACACTTCCTCCGCCGCCGCGACGAGGGCGCCTTCGCCACCCTCGTCCGCCGGCACGGGCCGATGGTCCTCGCCGTCTGCCGCCGCCTCCTTCCCGACCCGAACGACGCGGAGGACGCCTTCCAGGCCACTTTCCTCGTCCTGGTACGCAAGGCGTCCTCCGTGGGCCGGCCCGAGCGCCTGGGCAACTGGCTGTACGGCGTCGCCTACCGGGTGGCCCTCAAGGCTCGCGGCCACAACGCCCGCCGCCGCCGCCGCGAGCAGCCCCTCGTTGACGTGCCGGCGGAGGACGCCGTCGCCGACCTGGTCTGGCGCGAGCTGCGGCCGGCCCTTGACGAAGAGCTGCGCCGACTGCCCGAGAAGTATCGTGTCCCGGTCGTCCTCTGCTACCTCGAAGGGGTCAGCAAGCGCGAGGCGGCCCGACGGCTCGGCTGGCCGGAGGGGACGCTCTCGACCCGGCTGCACCGGGCGCGGGAGATCCTGCGCGGGCGGCTGGCCCGGCGCGGCCTGGGGCTGTCGGCAGGCGTCGTGGCCGTGGCACTGGCCCAGGGCGCGGCCCCGGCGGCCGTGCCGTCAACTTTGGCGGCCGCCGCCTTGGCGGCCGCGTCCCTCGTCGCGGCGGGCCGGGCGGCCCTGGTTCCCGCCCCCGTCGCGGCCCTGGCGGAAGGAGTGGTGCGAGCCATGTGGTGGAACAAGCTGACAGTCGTCGCCGCAGTGCTGCTGGCGGCGGGCCTGCTCGCGGCGGGTCCCGGCGGCGCGGCCCTGCGCACCTCCGCGGCGCCCCCGGAGGGCGAGGACAAGGCGCCGCCCGCCGCGCCGGCGGCCGAGGCCCCGAAGAAGGAGGCGGCCGAACCGAAGACGTTCCGCCTCGGCAAAGAGGTGAGGGAGGTCGTCTGGAGCCCCGACGGGAAACTGATGGCCAGCCGGGCTACTCGCGCCGAGAAGAAGGAAGGCGGCGACGAAGTCGCTCCGGACCAGTATTCCACCGTGAAGGTCTGGGACGCCGCCACCGGCAAGGAGATCGTCTCGCTCGGCGAGTTGAAGAACAGCGGCCTCGTGGCCGTCGGCTTCGCTCCCGACGGGGCTACCCTCGCCCTCAGCTTCTTCCGGCAGATCGAGGAAGGGGCCAGGGTCGAGTTGTGGGACGCGCGCAAGGGCGAGCTGAAGAAGACGATCGAGATGGATTACGGCCGCGTGGTACCGAAATTCGCCTTTACGCCCGACGGCAGGACCCTGGCCGTGCTCTACGCAGGGGACAAGGACCGCGACCGGACGAAGGACGATCTGAACGGCGGCGCGCGCCTGTTCGACCCTGCCAAGGGCGAGGTGATCCGCTCGGTGCGCGGGCACAAGCACATGGCGATCAGCCTGGCGTTCTCGCCCGACGGCAAGCTGTTGGCGACCGGGGGCTCCCAGCACGACGACGACGTCCGGCTGTGGGACGTCGCGGCCGGCAAAGAAGTGCGCGTCCTCAAGGCAGGTGCCATCGTTCCGGCGGTAGCCTTCTCCCCCGACGGCAAGGTGCTGGCGAGCGGCCAGGGGGACGGCCGGGTCGTCCTGTGGGACGTGGCGATGGGGAAAGAGCTGCGGGTCCTGAAGGGCGCCCCCGACAGCACCCTCACGGTGGCGTTCAGTCCCGACGGCCGGCTGCTCGCCGCCGCCGGCCCGGTCGCGAAGGACGACAAGCGCACTTACGGAGTTCGGCTCTGGAGCGCGCCGAGCGGCGAGTTGCTCCGCTCCTGGGAGGACACGGGCGCGAACTTCGGCTTCGCCTCGGGCGGTCAAGTGCTCGCCATCCTCGGCCGGGACGGGGCCGTGCGCCTGTGGGAGCTGAAGGGGTCGGCGGAGGCCGCCGGCCCCAAGGCCGACTACGGCTTCGGCAAGCTGATCGACCAACTCGTCCAGGACAAGACGACCGACGACCAGGCCGCGGAATGGCTATTCGTGGCGGCGCTGGGGCGCTTTCCGGAGGGGCGCGAGCGTAAATCCCTCACCGAGCACCTGGCCAAGAAGAAGGACCGGCGCGAGGCGATGCTCGACGTCGTCTGGGCGCTCATCAACAGCAAGGAGTACCTGGCTCGCCTGGATGTGCTGAACAGTAACGACCCGCGGAACCTGTTCAAGAAGAAGTGACCGCGGCGGCTGTTCTCGCCTTTCCCTGGCGGCCGGTTGCTCTCGACAGCCGGCCGCTTTCGTTTCCCGACCCGCGTTCTGCCCGGACGGGCGGAGCGCCGCTCATGCGGAAATCCGCCCCGGTCTCGGTAGGACCCGTTCCGAGTTTCAACGGGCACTCGGAAAAAGTGAAAGAGGTTCCCCGCCCCGCGGTAGTATCAAGCAGGAGGCGACGTCAGGTCAGGAGGGCCGCCGACATGGCGACGAGGCAACTGTCCCCCGTGCTGCGCTACCTGCGCCAGGTGCGCGACGGGGGTGACGGCACGGGCGACGGCGAACTGCTGGAGCGCTTCGGCTCCGGCGACGCGGAAGCGTTCGCGGCGCTGGTGCGCCGCCACGGGCCGATGGTCCTCGGCGTCTGCCGCCGCGTCCTGGCCCACGCCCACGACGCCGACGACGCCTTTCAGGCGACGTTTCTCCTCCTCGTGCGCAAGGCGAACACGCTGCGCCAGCCCGAGCATCTCGGCCCGTGGCTGTACGGCGTCGCCCGCCGCACCGCCCTCAAGGCGAAGGCGCTCGCCGAAGTGCGCCGCCGGCGCGAAGCACCCCTCGACGACGAGCCGGCGGCGCGCCCGAGCGACGACCTCGCCTGGCGCGACCTGCGCCCCGTCCTCGACGACGCCATCGCCCGGCTGCCCGCCAAGTACCGAGTCCCCTTTGTCCTCTGTCATCTCGAAGGTCTGACCAACGCGGAGGCGGCGCGGCGCCTCGGCTGTCCGCCGGGCACGGTCGCGACGCGGCTGGCGCGGGCGCGCGAGCAATTGCGGACGCGCCTCACGCGCCGCGGCGTCACGCTATCGGCGGCGGTGCTGACGGCGGCGGTGCCGTCGGCGCTGTCGGCCGCGACGGTTCGCCTCCTGTCACCCGCCGCCGGGGCCGTGTCCGTCCCGGTGGCCACGCTCACGGAAGGAGTCTGTCAAGCGATGTTCCTGACAAAATTGCGGTGGGTCGTGCTGACGCTGGCGGCGCTCGTCGCGGCCGGCGCCGGCGGAGGGACGCTCGTCTACCGCTCTGCGGCGGCGGAGCCGGGGGACGAGCCCGAGAAGGCCCGCGCCGCGGCGCCGCGCGCGAAGGAAGCGGTAAAGGAGGTCAACTTCGTCGTCGAAGCGCCGACGCCGGCCATCGCCGAGCTGGTGGCGCGCGAGGCCGAGCGGCAGCGGAAAGCGTCCGCCCTACTCTGGCTCGGGAAGGAGATGCCCGCCTGGGAACAGCCTTGTCCCGTCAACGTGACGATCGCGATGCAGGGCAACGCCGGGGCGACGATGTTCACGTTCGCCGGGGGGAAAGTCCTGAGCATGAGCATGCATCTGGAAGGGGCGCTCGACGCCGTGCTGCTCAACGTCCTGCCTCACGAGGTAACGCACACCGTCCTCGCCCACCACTTCGGCGCCCCGCCGCCTCGCTGGGCCGACGAAGGGGCGTCCGTGCTTAGCGAAGGCGGCCAGGAGCAGGAGCGCCACGACAAGCTGGTACGCACGATTCTCGCGGCGCCGGGCCGCGCGATCCCGCTGCGCCGCCTGCTGCCGGCCCACGACTTCCCGAAGGACGTGACGGCGTTTTACGCCGAGGGCTACTCGCTGACACGCTTCCTCGTCGGCCGCAAGGACCGCAAGACCTTTCTCGCCTTCGTGAAGACGGGAATCGACGGCCGCTGGGACGAGGCGGTCAAGACCCATTACGGCTATAAGAACGTCGAGGAACTGGAGGCCGCCTGGCTACTCTCTCTGGGCGTCAAGGGCGGCGAGAAGGTCCGCTGGGCCGAGCCCTCCGAAAGAGCCCGGGAAGAGCGGAGCCTGCCGGACGGCTTGCCGCCGTTCCTAGCCCGCGCCGTCATGGAGCAAGAGGGAGTCATTCAATTGCGCTCTCGCGTGACGACTTATCAGCAGTGGACGTTCGAGTCGCTCGAAGGAGGGGACGCGAAGACTCCGGGCAAGGCCAAAGCGGTGCCCGGCGGATTTGTCCCCATTTCGGTCGAGGTGTCTCGGAGATTGGACGCGAAGGAGATTCGTGCTTTTGACGCCGACGGCAAGCCGATCTCGCGAACGAAGTTGGCCGGCCTTCTGAAAACAGAGACGGCCGTCCTTCTGTCGGCGGACGGCAAGCCGGTCGACCCGTTTTTCCTACAAGTCGTGAAGAAAGGCACGGTGATCCTCATGCCGCCGGTCGAGACCATGCCACCGCCTCCGACGTTGCCTGTCCCGCCAGTCGGGACTCCGCAGAGGTAGAGCGCCGCCTTCACGCCTTTTGGAGTGCGGCGGCCTG
>JBBROG010000236.1:0-13802 GCA_038229635.1 Gemmatales bacterium | reverse complement strand
TCTACATGATGGACGTTTCCGGCTCGATGACCGACGAGCAGAAGGAAATCGTGCGCATCGAGGCGTTCTGGATCGACACCTGGATCAAGGCGCACTACCAGGGCGTCGAGACGGTTTACATCATCCACGACGCCGCCGCCCACGAGGTCGACGAGCATACGTTCTACCACACGCGCGAGTCGGGCGGCACGAAGATCAGCTCCGCCTACGAATTGTGCGAGAAAATCATCGCCAAGCGCTACCCGCCGGACCAGTGGAACATTTACGCCTTCCACTTCTCCGACGGCGACAACTGGGGCGACGACGTCGCCCACTGCCTCGAGTTGTTGAAGGAGAAGCTGCTGCCGAAGCTGAACCTGTTCGGCTACGGCCAGGTCGAGTCGCCCTACGGCAGCGGCGAGTTCTACGAGTACGTCCATGAGGAGGTCGGCGAGCGCGACAACGTCGTGTGCAGCCGCATCCCCGACCGCGAGGCGATCCTCGGCTCGATCAAGGAGTTCCTGGGGACGGGGAGATAAAGCAGTTCTCAGTTCTCAGCAAGAACAGACGACTGAGAATTGAGAATTGAGAATTGAGAATTGAGAACTGCCAAGATGCTTACGCCGTACAACACGAACCTGCCGGCCGACCTGAACGCCCTCAAGGTGGAGATCGAGGGGCACGCGCGCGCCTTCGGCCTCGACTTTTACGAGACGATCTTCGAGGTGGTCGACGCCGACGACCTCAACGAGATCGCGGCCTACGGCGGCTTCCCGACGCGCTACCCGCACTGGTCGTTCGGCATGTCCTACGAGGAGCTCAAGAAGGGCTACGAGTACGGACTGTCGAAGATCTACGAAATGGTCATCAACAACGACCCGTGCTACGCTTACCTGATGCGCTGCAACCACGTCGTCGACCAGAAGTTGGTGATGGCGCATGTGTACGGCCACTGTCTGGCACCCGAGACGCTCGTCGAGACCCGCGCGGGGGCGAAACGGATCGACGACATTCTCGTCGGCGCGGAGGTCCTGACTCACAGAGGCGTCTACCGCAAAGTTCGCGTAGTAGCCAAGCGATGGTTCCAGGGCAAGATCCGCCGCTTGACCGTGTCCGGAAACAGCGAGCCGGTCCGTATTACCGGCGAACACCCTGTTTACGTTCTGCGGCCTTCGCCTTGTGTTCTTCAAGGTCGGCGGCGTGTTCCGTGTCGGCCGACCTGTCAGGTGCAGCACAAGTGTTCGGCGCCGCGGCCCTACGCCGACTACCGCCTCGCATGGGTGCCCGCTGACCAGGTGAAAGCGGGCGACATCGTCGTACTCCCGCGGCGTCGCAACGAGCCCACGTTGCCTCCCGCGCCCGTCCGTATCCCGGTTGATAAGGTACTCCATCGGCGCCATGTCGTCGGCACGCGCGAATTGCCCCTCACGGCTTCTCTCGCGAAGTTGATCGGCTACTTCATCGCCGAAGGGAACGCGCAAGAGCGCGGCCTTGTCGGCTTCGGCTTTCATGAGGACGAAGTCGCCTACCAGACTGAGGTCCGAGAACTGGCGCGGCAACTCCTCGGCGTCCATGTCGGCAGCGACGCCTACCCGGACTCCCACGCCAAGACCATTCGCTTCAATGCGATCGAGGTGGCGCGATGGTTGCGTGAGCAGGTCGGCGTCGGCGCGGCGGAAAAAGGTATTCCGGAGTTCCTGTATGACGGCGCGAGCGACGACCAGCTGCGCGCGTGCGTTCAGGGGATCTTCAACGGGGACGGCACTTACAGCGTGGCCGCGCGGCGGCGCTCGGGTACGCTGTCACTGACGACCATCTCCCAAAAATTGGCGTACCAACTCCGTCAAGTCTGCGCTCGTTGGGGCCTTCAGACGAGCGTCTATGCCCGTCAACGGCCCGACCGGCGGAAAATCCATGACGTCGTTTGGAGCGGCTCGTCGGCCCACAAGCTCAGTCACCTCCTCATGGGGAAGGATGTGATCGAGGGAAACCGCTCCTTCGAGCGCGGCTGGGCCGACGAGGACTACGTCTACCGCCAAGTGCGGGAGGTCACGACGGAGGACTACGCCGGCCTCGTCTACAACTTCTCCGTCGAGGAGGACGAGAGCTACACGCTTGCCGCCGGCATGGTCGTGCATAACTGCGACTTCTTCAAGAACAACGCCTACTTCGCGCACACCAGCCGCAAGATGATGGACGAGATGGCGAACCACGGGGTGCGCATCCGCCGCTACGCCGAGAAGTACGGCGAGGACGAGGTCGAAGCCTTCGTCGACAAGTGCATGTCGATCGACGACCTCATCGACGTTCACTCGGCCGCCATCAAGCGCCGCGAGGAAGTGTCACGCTACGACTTCGCCCCGCCGCAGGAGGACGACGACGGCAAGGCGGTCCGCTTCAAGTCCAAGGGGTACATGGACGACTACATCAACCCCCGCGACGTCCTCAAGGCGGAAGAGGACGAGAAGAAGCGCCTGAAGGAACTCGCCGCCAAGAACTTCCCGGAGCGGCCCGAGAAGGACGTGTTGCTGTTCCTCATCGAGTACGCGCCGCTCAAGCCGTGGCAGCGCGACGTGCTGTCGGTCGTCCGCGATGAGGCGTACTACTTCGCGCCGCAGGCGCAGACGAAGGTGATCAACGAAGGGTGGGCCTGCGCGGATCGTAATACGATCCTCTTCACGGACCGGGGTTGTCTCCGGATCGGAGACGTCGTCGACCGACGCCTTCCCGTGTGGGTCAGCGACGGCGAGACGCCGCGCGCCGTCTACGACTGGGCCAAGTTCCCCGACCGGGAGACGGTTTGGGTGAAGACGCGGCGCGGCCTGGAGTTGGAGGGCTCGACGACTCACCGCGTCATGCTCCCCGACGGGAGTTGGAAGCGACTCGACGAGTTCCAGGTCGGGGACCGCGTTCGGATCGGCGGCGGGAAGGGCCTGTGGGCCGGCGAGTACGTCCGACTCGAATGGAGTCCGCGACGGCGCCTCACGCTGGCGGAAATCGCGTCGCGGACCGAGGTCGACATCGAGACGGTCATCCGCTACCGCCGCGGCGTGCGCGGCGCTCACAGTTCCGCCCTCGCCCCGATGGTCGCCGAGTACGAGGCGGGCCGGGCGGCGCTGTCGTACATGCAGAACAAGCGACAGGCCGTGAAGATCCCGGACGTCGTCGACGAGAAGCTCGGCGCGTTCCTCGGCTACCTGACGGGCGACGGCCACGTCAGCGAAGTCAAGCGCACGATCGGCCTGACGACGGGCGACGACGAGCAAGCGGACCTGTTCGCGGGCCTGGTCGAGGACCTGTTCGGCCTAACGGCGTCGAAGAGGCGAGACGAGGGGCGCTGGCGCGTCGCCTTCAGTTCCCGGCATGTGGAGGATTTCCTGAAGCACCTCGGCCTCAAGACGGGGCCGTGTGCCCGCGAGAAGCAGGTGCCCGATGTCATTCTTCGCTCCCCGAAGTCCGTGGTGGCCGCTTTCCTGCGCGGCCTCTACGACGCCGACGGCTACGCCGGCCCCGCTGGCGTCATCCTCGCGACGAGCAGCGTCGAGATGAGTAAGACCGTTCAACTCTTGTTGCTCAACTTTGGGATTCAGTCCTCGCGCTACGCGCACCAAGACGGCTGCTGGCACGTCTACTCGGGGGGCAGGTCGGCCGAGACGTTTTTCCGCGAGATCGGCTTCGGCCTGGCGCGCAAGCAGGACGCGCTGCGGCGCTTCGTCGAAGGGCACCGCTGGTGGCGCGAACAGCATTGGGACGACGAAATCGTCGCCATCGAGCGCCGCCGCGCCGACGTCTACGACATCTCCGTCGAGGAGACGCACCGCTACGCGGCCCAGGGCTTCCTCAATCACAACAGCTTCTGGCACTCCACGATCATGACCCAGAAGTCGCTCGACCCGTGGGAGTGCATCGACTACGCCGACCACCACAGCGGCACGATGGCGACGCACGGACCGCGCCTCAACCCCTACAAGCTCGGCATCGAGCTCCTCCGCGACATCGAGCACCGCTGGAACACCGGCAAGTTCGGCAAGGAGTGGGAGGAGTGCGACGACCTTGACAAGCGCCGCTCCTGGGACAAACAATTAGGGCTGGGGCGGCAAAAAATCTTCGAGGTGCGCCGCGTCCATAACGATATTACCTTCATCGACACGTTCCTGACCCCCGACTTCTGCCGGGAGCACAAACTGTTCTCCTACGCCTTCCAGGACCAGGCGGGGCAGTACGCGATCGAGTCGCGGGAGTTCGAGAAGGTCAAGAAGCGGCTGCTGTACAGCCTGACGAACTTCGGCAAGCCGTGGATCTATGTCGTCGACGGCAACTACCGCAACCGCGGCGAGTTGCTGCTGAAGCACGAGCACAGCGGCGTCGACCTGCGCCTCGACCAGGCGCGCGACACCCTGGCGAACCTCCAGGCCGTCTGGAGCCGTCCCGTTCACCTGCAAACCGTCGTCGAGGGCAAGGCGACCACGCTTTCCTTCGACGGCTCCGAGCACAGTCTGAAAACCGGAGGCGAAGCCGATGACGTTAAACGCGCCACTCCTGGAAAAACTCGCTGAGTGGAGGCCCGGCGACGGCCGGCAAACCCTCACGTTGCCCGACGTCGGCGGCGGCTGGGGCGCCGCCCTGACCGCCGACCGCGCCGACGAAATCGGCTGTCTCGTCTGGGAGTTCTCCGTCGGCCGCGCGGCCGGCGAGAAGGGCGGCGACCCCGCCGCCTTACGCGCCTGGGCCGACCGCGTCGCCGGACGCGCGACCGGACTCCTAGAGACGCTCAAGGTCGTCGAAGTCGACGCCGGCCGCGACGAGGCGATTCTCCGCAGCGACGCGCCGGCGACGCGCGGCGACGACCGCCTCTATTACGAGGTCCGCCTCCGGGGCACCCGCGCCGCGGCCGTCCGCCGCTTCCGCGGCCGGCTCGGCGGCGACGGCAAGCGCGAACAGGTCGCCTACGCCCTGACGCACGAAGCGCTCGCCAAGCTCGCCGCCGACCTCACCGCCGAGAAGTGACCCGCTTTCCCGGCCCGGCCCGCGTTTCGGCCGGGCCGGGCTTCCCATCTTGAAGAATCCGGCCACCGATCATCGGGGATTCATGAGTTCTTCCCTGGATATGGGTTGACGGGTTCTTCCGCGCCTGCTAATTTCATCTTTACGCTTACGGAACGAAGCCGTCTTTACCCATTCGCCCCGGCCGGCTCTCCCTTTTCCCGAGGGGGGAGGCGTGTCGGTCCGAGCCCCGTTCGCTCGGGAGTCCTTGTCATCGCCACGAAGCGGCGACCCTATCTTCGTCCGTGCCCCGCCGGTCATTTCGGCGTGGAGAAGAGTTTTCGCCTGTCGCCTCAACATTCTACGTTCGCCCAGAGAGTGACAGTTCCTCGTCACTCGTCGCAGACGTCGCGCCCCCGCATCCCGTCGCTTGTCGCCGCACCTTTGAGAAGGATGGAAGTGATGTCCCCTGTCTCCTCCCATCGCCGTCCCTTGCTGACGCTCGCCGCCGCCGTCGTCTTGTGCGGCCTCCCCGCCGGGCGGGCGCGGGCGGACCTGGTGCTGACGGCCGCAGGTCAGAGTGAAGGCTTCCAGCTGTCCACGTTCGCCACGGACTTCCCCAGCTATAACAATATCGGCCCGCTCGGCATCTCCTTTCCGGCCGGGGACGGCGTCCTCGTCTCGGACATCTACGGAACCGTCCGCCAATTCCCCAACCGCGGCGACGGGCAGTCGGCGGGGGCGGCCCGCGTCGGCGGGAACTACGGCCTTGAGGGGGCCGTCGGCATGGCGCAGGTGGGGGACAAGACTTATCTGGTCCAGCGCTCTCCCTCGTGCCTGGTCGAGCTCGGCCCCGGCGGCGCGATCCTACGGACGGCGGCCTTCCTGCCGCCGCGCTCCACCGGCGTCGTCGCCAACCCGCTCACCGGCCGCCTGTACGTCTCCAACGAAGCCGGGGCGATCATGGACGTCGACCCGCGGACCGGCCTCGTCCGGCCCTTCGCGACCGCCGCCGGCGACGGCCTGACGACCGACGGCCGCACGCTCTACGCCGCGACCGCGAGCGGCCACGTCTTAGGCTTCGACCTCCTCACGGGCGCCCAGATCTTCGACTCGGGCTTCCTCCCTGGCGGACCCGACGGGACCGCCCTCGGCGGCGGCCTGCTCGACGGCCTGCTCTTCGCGAACAACAACGACGGCACGGTCACGCAGTTCAACCTGGCGACGGGGGTCCTGACGCAGATCGCCACGGGCGGCTCGCGCGGCGACTTCATCGCCGTCGCCCCCGACGGGTCGCTGCTGATCACGCAGTCGGACCGCGTCGTAAGGCTGACGCCGCCGACGGGCGGCGTCTTCGGCCCCAGCGGCGGACCCGGCATTCCCGAGCCGACGACCCTGCTCCTCTTCGGCCTCGGCCTACTCGGGTTGGGGGGTATGCACCTCTCGCGGCGCGTGACGGGCTTGACTCCTCCGACCGGCTCGACATAACCTACCAACCTCTCGGGAGTGCGGCATGACGCCGCACTCCCAAGGGTCCGCGCCCCGGACAGGAGGTCCGCGCCATGCTGATGCCCTACCGCCCTCAAGCCAACACGGCCGTCGTTCGCTGGCGCCTCCTCGCCGCCGCCCTCGTCCTCCTCGCCGCCGCCTTGCACGTCGCTTACCTCGCCTTCTGGTGCCCGCTCGACCTGGCGCCCGACGAGGCCCACTACTGGGACTGGTCGCGCCACCTCGATTGGAGCTACTACAGCAAGGGTCCGCTGGTCGCCTACCTGATCCGCAGCGGTTGCCTTCTCTTCGGCGAAAACATGCTCGGCGTGCGCCTGCCCGCCGTCGCCTGCGGCACGCTGCTGCTCGTCAGCCTGTACGTCCTGACCGTGCAGGTCTTCCGCTGCGACAAGCTGGCCTGCGCCGTCGTCGCCCTGGCCCTGACGCTGCCGCTGATCGCCGCCGGCTCGACGCTGATGACCATTGACGCGCCCTACACCTGCTGCTGGGGCTGGGCGCTCGTTCTCGGCCACCACGCCGTCTTTCGGCGCGCGGCGTGGGCGTGGCCGGCGGCGGGGCTCGTCGTCGGCCTGGGGATCCTCGCGAAGTACACGATGGTGCTGTTCCTGCCGTCGGTCGGCCTGTTCCTGCTGACGTCGGCGGCGTACCGACGCCTGCTGTTGCGGCCAGGCTTTTGGGGGATGACGGCGGTCGCCGCCTTCTGCTGCCTGCCGATCCTCGTCTGGAACGTGCGGAACGACTGGGTGACGCTGCGCCACGTCGGGCGCCAGGCGGGCGTCAGCGCCGGGCCGTCCTGGCACGCGGCCGGGCCGCTCGTCTACCTCGGCACGCAGTGCGCTTTGCTGCTCGTCTTCTGGTTCGTCGCCTGGGCCGCGGCGATGTGGCACCACCGGCCCTGGCGCGAGTCGGACGGCGGCGTCCGCTACCTGTGGTGGACGTCGGCGGTCATGTTCGGCGTCTTCCTGGCGTTCAGCGTCAAGACGAACGGCGGCGAGCCGAACTGGCCGGTCACGACTTACCTCTCCGGCCTGGTGCTGACGGCGGGGTGGCTGGCGCGGCGCCTGGAGGCGCCCGGCCGCACGCGCCGGCTGACGGCCGGCGGCCTCGCGGCGGCCTGCGCGCTGGGAGGAATCTTGACCCTGTTCGTCCATCGCAGCGACCTGGCTTATCCGCTGATGGCGCAGTTGGCCGGCCCGCCGGCGGACGGGCGGCCGCTGCCGCTGCGCCGCCTCGACCCGACGTGCCGCCTGCGCGGCTTTCGGACGCTGGGGGCGGTCGTCGATGAGGCGTGTAGCCGGCTGGACGACCCGGTGCTGGCGGGCACCGGCTGGGCGCTGCCGGGCGAGATCGGCTTCTACTGCGCGGGCCGGCCGACGGTCTACTCGGTTGGGCCGCCCCTCGGCGACCGCCGCAGCCAATACGACCTGTGGCGGCCGAACCCCGTCGCCGACCCCGAGGCGTTCGCGGGCCGGACGTTCGTCCTCGTCGGCGGATACAGCCCGGCGTTCGCGCAGGCGTTCGCGCACGTCGAGGCGCCGCGGACGGTGACGCACTACGAGGCGGGCCAGCCCATCGCGACGTGGATGGTGACGGTCTGTCACGGCTTCCAAGGGTTCCCGCGCGGCGGCGAAGCGCCGACGGCCTATTAGAGTCCGTTCGGTAAGCCCCTCGCCCCTGTACTCAGGGGAGAGGGGTTGGGGTGAGGGGTGCCTTTTCGCCCCGGAAAACCCCTCACCCCCGGCCCCTCTCCCCTGAGTACAGGGGCGAGGGGGGCTAGCCGGAGGGTCAGCGCCCCATGAGCTTGCCGAGAATGTACATCTCCAAACCCTCGTAATCGCGCTCGGAGCGGTACGCCTCGACCTTGGCCGCGTCGACGCCCCGGGCCACGCCGACGAGCCGCTGGAACATTTCGAGGCTGTTCGCCAGGTGCTTCGTCTGGTCGGCGGCCGTGGTCGTGCGCATCGCCTTGACGTCGAGCCCGACGCAGCCCTGGTAGCCGCCGCGCTCCAGCACCCACACCTGGTTGAACGCCCGCCGCAGGTCGACCGAGCCGAAGGTCTTGTCCTGGTCGTATTTCAGCCCGTTCTGGTCGTTGAGGTGGACGCCCCACAGCTTGCCGTGCCACAAGGTGTACGCCATGTCGTCCGACGGGTCGAGCCCCGCCAAGATCGAGTGCGCCGACTCGATCAGCACGCCGACGCGCGCCGGGTCCGACGCCTTGTAGCACAGCGCCAGGAAGTGCCCCGGCGTCGGCAGGTACGCCTGGTCCATCGGCTCGTTCGGCTTCATCTCGCCGAGGACGCGGGCCGTCTTGTCGTGGTCGAGGATCGCGTTGACCGCGTCGAGGATCCGCTGCGACGCGAGGATCGGATCCTTGGCCTCGCGGATGTACGTCCCCTCGCGCGCCAGCCACAGGACGATGTCCCTGGTGCCGAGGACGTTGGCGATGTCGACGCTGCGGCGGGCGCGGTCGAGGGCGTACTGGCGCTCCGCGGCGCTGTTGGACGTGAAGCCGCCGTCGAGGGTGTTCGGGTGCTCCCAGAGGCGCGGGGCGATGAACTCGCAGAACAGCCCTTCGCCGTCGAGGATCTTCTTCGTCTCGGCCGCCGCGCGGGTGACCGCCGACAGGTCGCCGTCGATCAGGTCGGGCGCCACGGCGTCGTCGTCGTGGAACTGCACGCCGTCGAAGCCGAGCTTCTTGTACTCGCGCAGCTTGGCGGCGAAGGCGACCTCCTTGCGGGCCGGCGGGCCGAAGGGGTCGGCGCCTGTACTGATGTTCCAGGGGCCGAAGGTGAAGCGGTAAGACGTCGTCGTCGCGGCGGCGGCCATTCAAGTCGTCTCCCGAGGGTGCCGATCAGTAAAAGGATTCGGTTCTTGCGGAGGGGGCGGGTTGGCGTTTACAATCACCAACAGGTGAACGCCCCCTCAAAGTCATGGAAGCGGGTGTCCTGTGGTCCGTGTCACGATTACGTGCGTCAGCTGCGGGCAAAGCTGGAGCGTCCCTAACACGTTTTCTATTTACGAGCAGCAGGCCGTCGAGTCCTGCCCCTGTCCCCACTGCGGAGCCTACACGCTCTGCTGCCACGACCCCGCCGAGCAAGAGTTCCTGGAGCGGCCGCGCCGCTCCCGCGCCGCCGACGCGGCCGCCTCACGCCGCTGACGCCGGCGACCCGAAATCGCCCCGTTCCGCTCCCCGGCTTTTCGCGTCGTTGATCGCGAGGGGTGCGTATGAAGCCCTGGCTGAGCGGCGGGTGTCTCGTCCTGGCGTATGTCGTGGTCCCCATTTACGTGAACTGGCTTCGCCACAGGCCGCACCGCTTGATGGTAGGGACGCAGCCCATCCTGCTTGCCGGCCAACTGACTCAGTTGGTGTTGGCCGTGGCAGCCCTTATCATCTGGCTTGTGTGGTAGGGCGGGCGGCTGCGCACCAATTTTCCCGGTCCCGGCGGAGGGGCCAGGAGCGACTCACACCGACTCACACCTCGACTCACACCCCGCCGCGCTTCTTTTCCCTGCGTTTTCCAGGCTTTTCGTGGGGGTGTGAGTCGTGAGCGCCTGTGAGTCGTTCCCGGCGCCCGCTCACGTTTCCCGCCCTCGAACCCATCCGCGCGGGGCGCGCGAGCCTCCCGCGACGTCGCCGCCCGATCTCCATTGCACCTTCTCAATCCTCAATTCCTCATTCTCAATTTGCGACAGGCCTCCCGCGACGTCGCCGCCCGATCTCCATTGTACCCGCCCGCGCCGGCGCCGGGAAAGGTCCGTGATAGTGTCAGGAAGCGACAGGCGGGGCTGGGGATGCTTGATCCCTCAACGTCCTGCCTCTTTCGTAAATCCGCCGACCACGCCGACGAATAACCACACAACGACTCGTGACAGAGACAGAGTGTGCGGTTAGACTGAGCGTCTTGCGGGCCGAGGCGGCTACGCGACCCATCCGGCCCGGCGCTCCTCGTTCTCGCGGCCGAGGTTGTCCCCATGTACCAGTTCGACGTCCTCTTCCGCTGCCTGTCCGTGGCCCTGCTCCGCAACGGCCTCAAGGCGATGGCCCTGTCGGTGCCGCTCGGACCGACGCTTTACGAGATCGCCGAAAGTACCCTCGAGGAGTACCGCCGCCGCGTCAACGACGCCAACGCCGAGGCGCGGCTCCGCGCCGAACTGGAAGCTCTCGCCCAGGCCAGGGCGGAGAACGTCCGCCCTGCCGCCGTGGAGGCCGTCCGCGCGGAGGCGGCGAGCCAGCCGGCGCAGGTGCAAGCGGATATGATCGACTTCCTGTGCCTGGTGCCGCAGGTCGTCCGCCAGTCGCTGCGCTGTCGCGCCGACCCGAGCGGATGCACCGTTCCCGGCCACCTGCCGCTTCGCCGCGCCGAAGATCTGTTGCGCTTCCTGCCCGACCGGATGCCGCACTTCAAGCCCGGCGACCGACCGCTGGCGGGGATTTTGGCGTCCTGCGTCGAACCGGATGCCGAACCGCGCCTGGGGCACGCCGGGATTCTCACCAACAATCTCCGCGCTCATCTCGAACCGCCGGCGCCACCGCCTCCTCCCCCGCTCCCTGTCCTGTTGCACGAACAGCGGCGACCTGTCTCACCCCCCGTGGCCCGACCAGCAAGTAGGCCCGACCCGAAGCCCGAGGAACGGCGGTCGGTGTCGCCCGGCGTCATCATCTCGGTGGTCATGGTCCTGGCGGTCCTGGGCATCCCCCTGCTGCTGGTGTTCGCCTGGCCGCGCGGTGACAAAGACAGCGGTAACGGCGTCACGCCGTCTCCTTCGTCCGTCGCGGCCGGGCCGTCCTTCACCAACACTTTTGGCATGAAGATGGTCCGTATCCCAGGCGGCATCTTCTGGATGGGCGGCGGGGCGGGCAAGCCGGGCGACAACCAGGAGACGATCCCGCACGACTTCTATCTCGGAACCACGGAAGTGACGCAAGGCCAGTGGGTCGCCGTGACCGGCGGGGCGAACCCGAGCAAGTTCTCCCGCGACGGCGAGAACAAGAACCACGTGAAAGATTTCTTGGATGCCGACCTGGCGCAATTCCCGGTAGAGAGTGTTTCGTGGGACATGATCCAGAAGGACTTTCTGCCGAAGTTGAACGCGCGGGAGGCGAATAGTGAATGGAAATACCGCTTGCCGACGGAAGCGGAGTGGGAATATTCTTGTCGGGGAGGGGCCACTTCTCAGCAAGACAGTGCCTTCGATTTCTACCTGGATCGCGGCCCGACGAACGACCTTTCTTCCGCTGACGCCAATTTTGACGGCACGAACCCGGCTGGAAAAGCCGATAAGGGAACGGACCTGAATCGTCCGTGTCGCGTGGGTTCGTACAAGCCGAACAAGCTTGGCCTGTACGACATGCACGGGAACGTCTGGGAATGGTGCGAGGATCTCTTCGAGAGCGGCCCTTCCTGGGTGTTCCGGGGCGGTGGCTGGTGCGACAGCGGCTCCGACTGCGCGGCGGGCAGCCGGTTCAGGTTCGTCCCGTCGTTCCGGTGCAGCAGCCTGGGCTTTCGGGTGGCCCGAGTTCCCGTCCGGTAGTCCAGGCCAGGCGGGGAAGAGTCACGTCGTGGCCTGGAGCGTAGGCCGACGGAGTGTCGGCGCAGCGACGGTCCGTCGTGCCGGAGCGGAAGGCCACGACGTGACGGCCAGCCAGCCCTTCTACTTCTTCCGCCTCGCTTTTCCCTTCGGAGTCGGAGGGTCGGCCTTCAGCTTGTCCAAAAATTGCTGAATCTCCTCCGGCGACAGGCCCTCCAATCGCTCTTGCGGCGTCAGGCCCTTGAGCGCCTCGCCGCGTTCCTCCGGCGTCAGGCCCTTAAGCGCCTCGCGGCGTTCTTCCATCGTCAGGCCCTGGAGCCGTTCCTCGGGCGTCAGGCCGGCGAGCCGTTCCCGCGGCGTTAACTCGTGGGCGTACTTCTTGGCGACGTACTTCTGAAAGTCCTTCATGGTGTACGACACGGCGATCCCCTCCCCTCGGTATTGCTGCATCAACTCCTGTAGGACCGTGCTGATGTCCTCGGTGCGCTGACGATAGTGGTCCCACCCGTATTGTAACTGCCCCGCCGACGCGGCGAACAGGTGGAGCATCGCGTTGTGCTCCGCGAGTGGCATGCGGCCCGCCACGATCACCCGGATCAGGTCGGTCCCGCGCCGGCAGTCGTAGACGCCCTCCCGCACCTCCTCCAGGGTGACGTCGTTCGCCAGGTTGTGCGGGTAGCGGGCGCAGACGGCGTAGAGTTTGAAGTCGGTCTCCGGCAGCAGCCGCTTCCTCGACGGGCTGAACTGCTTGCGGACGTTGACGTAGTGGCCCGTCAGTTCTTTCAGCGCCCAGTCGTCCAGCGCCTCCTGGTGCGACTTGAAGGTAATCAGGTTGAGCGGCGCCAGGTCCTCCAGGCCGTCCGGGAGGCGGTCGGGGGGAGGCCCGTCCCCGCGGCGGAGGAGCAGCACGTCCAGGCGCTGCTCTCGTCTGGACAGATCCTCCTCCAGCTTGACCTCGACGGGCGAGTTGGTGAAGAAGTCGGTCAGGACCAGGCCGAAGATCCGGTGCCAAAGTCGGTCGCGATCCTCCTCCATCGGCGTCCTCCCGGCCGGGGAACGGCTCCGCGAGCGTCCCTCCCCGCGGCGATATCCTTGCGGGACGAGCCGAGATTACCATACCCCCTGCTCATCGGCAATCGGGTTCCGCGCGTCGGCCTCCTGTGCCGGCCGGGCGGCGGGCCGAGTTGTACGCGGAGGGCTTGCAACGGATCGCGGTTTCGGGGCAGAATGACTACCGGCGGTTCCTGCTGGCCGAGTGCCTGGAGGCGTATGCGGAGTTGGACGAGGCGGAGAAGGCGCGCCTCCAGGCCCTGCTGACGACCGAGCAATATCAAGAGGTGAGGCCTCTCATGACGACTACCTACGAACGCGGCCTGGCTCAGGGCATCAGCCAGGGCATCAGCCAGGGCATCAGCCAGGGCATCAGCCAGGGTATCAGCCAGGGTATCAGCCAGGGCGAGCGGAACATGGCGCTGCTCGTGCTGGAGGAGAAGTTCGGCCCGCTGCCGCCCGCCCTCAAACAGCGGGCGGAAGGGCTCTCGCCCGACGAACTGCGGCAACTCCTGTCGAAGGCCCTCAAAGCCGGGTCCCTGGAAGAGTTGAACCGGGAAGGCTGAAAGGCCGGCCCGCGCGAGGGGACGTCCTGTCGAAGAACCCTATGGGCCGGCCGGTTTGATCGCACGCGCCTCGGGAGGCGCCCGCCGGGTTCCCTTGGCGCGACGCGCCTTCTTCGGACCTGTCAGACCGAGTTTGAGCCCGTCCCGATAGTGCCGGATCTCCTCCGGCGGCACACCCGTCAG
>JBBROG010000235.1:0-13875 GCA_038229635.1 Gemmatales bacterium | reverse complement strand
GAGCAGGAGACCCTGAACGAAACGCCGGGCGTGACCGCCGTTACCCCCGTGGCCGAACGGGGGCGCGTAGCGGTCGAGGAAGGAATCAAACGCCGGCTTGAGTCCTTGCAGTTGCTCGGCATCCATGCCCGGCTCCTTTGCTGTGGCGGTCCGTGTCCTCCCGATACGACATTGGACTTGTACCAAAACTCTTCATTGCGTAGAAGAGCAATCGTTGGGGCGCTGTAGTACTAAGAGAGGAGGGTTCTCCCGTGCCCACGGTGTACGGCGAGTTACGCGGCCGTCCCTTTGTCCTCGGCCCGAGATCGGCCGGGGCGGCGGCGGCCGCGTCGTCTCCGTGGCCGGGGGGGACCTTGTCTGCAAGCTCCCCGACCCCGCCAAAGTCGATCTTGGCGAGGCGCTGGAGCGCATCCGCTACTTCGCGCAGAACCCGATCGGCCGGCCCGCCGTGGGTGGCCTGGAGGTAGTGTGCGAGTCGCGGGGTGGCCCGGCCACGGGCTTTGTCATGCGGCACATCGTGCATGCCCTCGACCTGTCCAACTACCTCGACGCAGCGAGCCGGCGGCAGGCCGGCATCCGCATGGGGCTTCCGGAACTCGTCCGCCTTGCCGCCCGGGTGAGCGAGGGACTTGCCGTCTTCCACGCCCGACGCGTTGTTATGGGGGATCTCCACGACCGCCAGATCCTCGTGGACCGCGGCGGAGAGGTTCACTTCCTTGAGCCGGACAGTTGGGAACTCGGCCTGCGCATCGGGGGCGCCTACAAATGGCTCAGGTCAGGAGTTGGAATGTATGAATATGCTCCTCCCGAACACCAGGGCGTCCCCTTCCCCACCCTCGACCGGAGCGTCGCCTCCGACCGCTGGGCGCTCGCCGTCATCGTCTGGCGGCTCATCAAGGGAGGCGCCTACCCGCACCAGGTCCGGAGTGTGAGCATCCGGACGGCCTACCCGACCGACCTCGTCCGCGACCGGTTGTTCCCCCACGACCCCAGGGCAACACTGCCCGCCGGCATCTCCCCGGTCGATGACCCCCCGACGTTCCGGTCGCTCCCCGGGCCGCTCCAGGTCCTGTTCCCGCGCTGCTTCGGCGCGGGCGCCCACAACCCGGCGGAGCGGCCGGCGCCGGAAGAATGGGCGGAGGCGCTGGACGACTACACGACCGAGGCCGGGCGGGCCTCAAGCCCGTGGTCCTGGCCGTCGCGACGGAGTCTCGGCCGGGTGGCGCTGGCCGCGACGACCACGGCACTGCTCCTCGGGGGGGCGTCTTGGCTAACCCAGGCGTTCGAGTCGCGGCCGGCGGGCGCCCCCACCCCCGCGAGCACCGACGCCTGGGAAGACCCGGCCGTCACAGACCGCCCTCCTCCTCCCTTGCCGACTCCGTTCCGGGCGCCACCACCCCTGTGGAGGGACGAGGAGCCATGAGTACGAAGCCGTTCACGCTCCGACTGACTCCGGAACTGACCGTGCGCCTCGCCGAGCAGGCCAAACGGGAGGGCGTACCTCCCGCGATCCTGGCCGCGGATTGGATCCGCGCTCGCGCGGGAGGTGCGACGGGAGCAGGACCGCATCGTGGCCGAGGAGTTCGGCAAACTCAAGGTCTACGCCCGGAAGGGCCCGGGCGGTCGGGACCGGCTGGAGGCCAACCCCGTCACCGCCGTCGCCCCCCAGGCGCTCAACAAGGCCGGCGAGGCCCTCGACCACTGGCACGTCTACATCGCCCCGGCCGCCCACGTCCCCGGCGAGAAGAAGTTGCGGTCCATCGACCAGCGACGGCTCCACCGCGACCTGGCCCACGTCTCTGACCGGATCAACAGCCGGGTCGCGGAACTCTACCGCGAGAAACTCGGGGTGCGGGTGGAACTGCACGGCCACACGCTCCGCTGCCCGGACGTCCCGCTCGCCTGTGTAAACGCCACCTCCACGCGGAAGGTCCAGATCGACGCCTACCTTCAGGCGCTGGGGATTCCGCCGACCCCCTACGCCCGCCGGATCGCCGCGCACGTGACCCGCCACTGGAACAGCGGCCGGCGCCTCGACCCGAATTACGAGGCGGCGACGCGGCGGCTCTGTGCGCGGCACGGCTTCGAGCCGGCCCGGGTGTACGGGCAGGAGCGGCCGCGGCCGGCGGGCGACGTCGAGCTGTGTCGCCTGGTGACACAAACGGCGGACGCGCTGGCGAAGAAACAGGGTGTGTTTACCCGCCCGGAGCACGAAGCCCGGCTCCACCGGCTGGCGGTTCGGAACAACGTCCGCGCCTCGGACGTGGACCGCATGGTCGAGCGCATGTACGCCAACTGGCCGGTCTTCGGGATCCACCGCCTCCCCGACGGCCAGTACACGACCCGTCTCGGCCGGGCCGCCTGGGACCACGTCTATCAGGCCGCGTCCCGACTCCCGCGGCCACAGTTGCGTGACCTCCTTCGTCCGGTCCAGTCCGGGGCCGGCGTCCTGCTCCGCCCGGCCCGGGGCGGCGGTGCTGGCTTCCTTCGGCCGGGAGTCGGGGCGGCTGCTCAAGAAGGCCCTCATGACACTGCGCGGCGCGGACGCCTACGACGTGATCGACGTCCGGGATCTCCGCTCTTACCTGGCTCGCTTGGCCTCGACGCCCCCCTCAAGGCCCACATGCGTGCGGCCCTCGCGGCCCTCAAGCCCGGCCTGGGCGGACTCTCCGAGCGGCTCCGCCACGCCGAGCACGTCTACCGCAACCTTCGCCACCCCAAAGAACAGCTGACCCGGCGCTCCGTCGTGGTGGTCCGCAACGCGGGGCAGGAGCGCCCCATCGACCTGGCGCGGCTGATCCGGCTGGCGGAGCGCCACGGCGCGACGGTAATCCTCCGCGACCGCGAGCAGCCCCAGCCGGGCCTCCAGGCCGTCGCCACTCGCCTCTGGCCGTCCCAGCCCACGGCCGCGCAGAACGGGCACGCCAACGTACAGCAGCAAGGAGCCAAACAACCACCCCCGCCCCCCCCGACCCAACAGGAGCTTCACCTATGAACAGAGACATTGTCGCGAGGGCCGCCAGCGTGACCCTCGCCCCGGCCCAGGTGGGCATTGCCGTGACCCTCGCCGACCCGCGTCTCGACTCCCCGGAGCACGCGAGACTCCGCTACGCCGCCGCCTTCGGGTGGCTCCTCGTGGCCCTGTACGCCCTGCCGCGCGGGTGGCGCCTCGGGCGGCTGGTCGCTCTGCGCGGCCGGCGTGGTCCTGGCGTATTTCTACCGTAAGGGGGTGAAATAATGGAGTGCTGCGTCCTGACGGGCGTCGTCGTCCTTGTGGCCGTGGTCCTCGGGGCCTTCCGCAAGGTCCGGATCCGCGTCCAGCCGTTCCGCGGGAAGTTGGGGCTCGACTCCCTCCCCGACCCGGGCGAGCGGGCCGACTACATCGAGCGCTACCTCGTCCACCCCCAGGACCTGCTGCACCTGCCGCTGGCCGACCCCGTCCGACAAGGACGCGCCGGCCGGCAAGGAAAAGCCCGCCGAGGGGGGCAAGGGTCCGCCTCTTCCGAAGCCGCCACCGATCGACCCACGGATCCGGCTCGCCGAACTCGCCCGCGACGAGATCGCCCGCAAGGAGGAGGTGCTGTACGAGCGCCTCAGCCGCGTCCGGGACGCCGTCAAGGATCTGAAGATTGACGACGAGGACTGGCGCGTCAAGACCACCGCGGCCTTGCGCGCCGCCCTCCCCGAGGTCGCCGCCGTGGTGGCCGACGCCCTGGAAGAGACCCGCCGGGCTGGCGACGCCCTGGCCGAGTACCGCCGGGAGGTCTACCACGCGCCGAACGCCTACCGCACGGCGGCCCAGGCCTGGCGCGACCGGGGGGACGACTTCCCGACCGGGAGCGAACTCCGCGACCTCGACTACGAGTTCGCCGAGGCCTACGAGAAAACGGCCCGGGAGCTGCCCAGGGCGCTCGCGTCCGCGGACCGGGTGAAGGAGCAACTGCCGGCGCTCGAGGCCTTCCTGAAGGATTACAAGCAGTTCCTGACCGATTTTGCCATCTACATGCGGGCCGTGCTCGACGCCGAGGGCGGGGAGTCCCTCACGAGGTTTCTCGACCACAAGCGCACGCGTCACAAAGCCATCGACGAGTACCCCCGGCCAAGGCGCTGACTGGCCCCCCGGGGCCGTGGCGGGGATGCGTTACTTGAGGGAACGAGGGCAAGGCCAGGGAGGGCCGTCGGATTCGCGGAGGGTCTTATGAGCATCAAGGCGATTAGCCACGACGTGGCCGTGAGTGCGACAACCACCATCCTTGAAGAGCTGTTACGACCAGATACCATTCGCGATCTCGCTCGGCCTTCGCCAGTACCTCGCGAAGGATACCATCCTCGTCTACGCCTACCCGGAATTCATGTTCTTCGCAGGAACGCTCTCCATGTGCTCTACCGGCCTCGCGACGCTGGAGAAGGACGAGCACGGCTACTCCTTCGTGCTGACGGAGAAGGGAAAGACCACATGGACCGCCTCGAAAAGGACAGAAGAACACCATGAACACCATCGCTGAAGACGCGACGGCGACGGTCGCGCATCTGATGGAGTACCTCGACGCCCTCCCCGCCGACCGCGGACGCATCGAGGTTTTCTTCGCCCTCGTCATTCACGCCGCGATCGAGGGCGCGATTATTCTCGATCGCCAGCAGCAGACAACCCCGAGCAACAAATAGCGGCCGGACCCGCTGGGAAGGCATCATGTTGACCGTGAAGCAGGCGGCGGGGCGCCTCCAGTGCTCGGCCGCGACCGTGTACCAGCTTTGCGCCGCACGGCTTCTGCCGCCGGGTACTTCGCGACGAGGGCCTTCGTGAGCTCCACCATCGCCGGCGTCAGGTAGACGACGCGCGGCTTGCCGGTCTTCTTCCGCGTCTTGTGCTGCTCGAAGACCCTGAGGCTCCGCGCGCTGTCGAAGTTCTCGGCCGTCACTCGCGCGACCTCCGAGGGGCGGCAGCCGGTCTCGTAGAGCGCGAAGACGAACTCACGAAAGGGCTTGTCCTTGACGGACTTCTCGGCGGCGGTGAGGAAGCGGTCGCAGACCTCGCGGGCGAGGATGGTCCGGGGGTCGGCCTTCGCGGCTTCCTTCCTGGCGTGGAGCTTCATCAAGTCGTGGAACGCCCCCTCGATTTCCGGGGGAGTGTTCCAGAGCTTCGTACGCGGGCTCTTCTTGGGCGCCGAAGCGCCCTCGGGGTGCTTGCCGAGCGGCCGTTGCCGGCCGTCGATCTCGACGTACCAGGCGTCCTTCGACTTTCGATACTAGGGCTTGCGGTGATTCACGGGTGGGAACCTCCTGACTTTGGCCTTTAGGAACCAAAGCGGTGTGCCAGGACGGTTCACCCTTTTCGACCCCTGCCCGTGCCAGCGGGTGGGGGTCTTGTTTGTCAACCCTGCCCTCGAAGCCTGCCCGCCGGGATCCAGGCGGGACAAAAAAGAAGCCGGAAGGTTTGTCGCAACTCTATGTTGCTCCATCCCTTCCGGCTCATGTCGGGGCGAGAGGATTCGAACCTCCGACCTCCTGAACCCCATTCAGGCGCGCTAGCCAAACTGCGCCACGCCCCGAGCGGTAAAGGCAAGTCTTCTGAGGACTTAGGACAATTACACGCACCCCCATTCTAGCGAACCGTCCAGGATTTTCAAGGGATCCTCGGCAATTACAGCGGTTTTACTGCCGAAGCCTGCCAGCGGGCCAACCCCTGGAAAGCCAGGCAATTCACGCCGTCGTGCGCACGATCGACGAGTCGGAAGAGGCGACGATGGTACGCACTCTCGGCCACGCTGACACGGCCCGAATCCAGGCAGATCCGGGAACTGACGCGGGAAAGGGCACGCAGTACTTCTGGATCAGCAAGGACTCTTACGGCTTCTTCCCGCCGCCGCCCGTGCGAGCGTTAACAAAATCCCAGGCGACGGAGTTCAGCTTTTCGACCACGAGCGCACTCAAGCGTCCATGCTCCTTCCAGGCGGCGCCGGCGGGAACCACGCGGGCACCCGAGTGCCAAGAGGGTGGGCTGCGAAAGAATCGCCGGCTGCGCAGGAGGAGCAACGTCCCGGAAAGCCCTTCTGCACATGCGCCCATTCTAGTGAGCGCCCGTTCAGAATCTAGGTTGGTAGGGGACGAATCGCTGCCGGTCAGCGCACGAAGTGGTTATCGACAAAGGGAATGCGGCGAGATGAGCTTTTCGGGGCGAACAGAAGGGTTGGGGGCGTGCGTCAGGGCAAGCGGTTAGAGCCTGGGTTGTTTGGCACCGGGGCATACGCCTTGTGCTGGGCGGCGAATAGCAACGCGCACGCTGCGTGAATTTCCGTCCGTTGAATTCCAGGCGGTTGGTTCATGGTTTTCGTTTCTCCTCCGACGCGATCAGCCGCTTAGCTCGACTGATGCAGTCTATGTAGCCTGGGTGAGGGCTGCAAGGATGACCCTTTGTAACGGGGGGGAATTTTTCGACGGGCCTGTCGCCCGCCGCCTGGGGGAAAACCCCTTCCCAGCACCGGCAGCGACGTACCGCCGACCCGGTTAGGCGATCCGGCCCACCTGCACCGGCAGCGAAAATGTTGACGTCTCGCCGGTCAACTCGTTGGTCGCCGTGGCGGTGATCCAATCGCCCACGGACACGGGAGCGAACGACACCCCGGAGCCCGGACCGAAGAGGAACGGCACGGGGCCGGGGCCGACGCCCACGACCGTCAGGCGGCCGACCAGCCGCTGCCCCTGGACTCGGTTCGAGGCGAAGGCCCCGTCGCTCGCGAAGAATTCGACGGTGTAAGTCGTCGCCCCCGGGGAGCCCGAACTGCTGAGGAAGCTCCCGCTGACAAAAGGCACACCCTGGTCGGCTCCCGAGAGGCGGGCCAGGCCGACCAGCGGGACGGGCTGGGCGACTGCCGGGGCGCGGCTGATGCCGGAGCCGGCGTTGCGGTGAATCGAGTTGGCGCGGATTGTCGTGCCGGACCCGGACGTCACGAGGATGCCGTAACTGCGGTTGAAGGCGATGGTGTTCCCCGCCCCCGCCGCGAGGCCGCCGACGCGAGTGTTGATAGCCTGCAGGACCCAGACGCCGACGCCGTTGCCCAGGGGAATGATGCCGTTGGCCCCCGTGCCGATGAGGTTGCCCTCCACGCGGCAACCGGAGGTCCCGGGGCCGATGACGACGCCGTAGTTGGTGTTGCCGGAGATGACGTTGCCGGCCCCGGGGCCGGCACCCCCCACGACGGCGTTCGGCGCCCCGTCGATCGACACGCCGGCACCCAAGTTGGGTAGCGCCGCGCGACCGTCAGCGCTCGTGCCGATGTAGTTGCCCAGCACGGCGTTCGCCGCGGCGCCGGTGCCCCGGATCACCACCCCCGTGCTGTTGTTGTGGCCGGAGATGACGTTGCGGGCGCCAGGCTCGACGCCGCCGACGACATTCGTGGGCGCGCCGTCGATGAGAACGCCGGCCTCCGACGTGAAGCCGAGGGAGACCGTGCCGCTCACGTCCGTGCCGATGCAGTTCCCCTGGAGGCGGTTCCCTTCGGCGCTGATCCCCAGGATCTTGACGCCGTAGCTGCGGTTGCCCGCGATGACGTTGCGCGCCCCGGGCGCCGTCCCGCCGACGGTGTTGAACGACGCCCCGTCGAGGAGTACGCCCGTGCCGTTGCCCCGCGCGACGGTGCCGCTTGGCGTCGTGCCGATGAAGTTGCCCAGCAGCCGATTCCCCGTCGAGGTGTCGCCGCGGATCGCCACGCCCGACCCGCTGTTGCCCGCGATGACGTTGCGCGCCCCGGGGAGCCAGAAGCGGCGGCCGCGCCCCGTCGCCCCCGACGACCGGGCGCTGGAGTCGGTCGCGGCCCCGGCGGAGGACCAGGACCGCGCTTTCCGCGAGAGCTGGCGCGACCACCTGCTGGCTCGCGCCTGGGACGCCCTGGCCCAGGCACAGCCGACGTACTACGCCGTGCTTCGCTTCCGCACGGCCCACCCCGAACTACCGTCCGAGGAGCTGGCCGAGCGCCTCGGCCGCCACCTGAGTAAGACGTTCACGGCCGCGGCCGCCCGCCAGACTCTCCACCGCGCCCGCGAGCGCTTCGCCGACCTGCTCCTGACGGAAGTCGCCCACACCATCGAACCGCCGACGCCGGACGAGATCGAAGAGGAATTACGCGACCAGGATTTGTTGGTTTACTGCGAGCCGGCTCTAAAGCGCTACCGGCAGGGGTCGTAGGGGGAGGGGCGGCTCTCCGCTCACTCCTCTCGCGACCGCCAGACTTTCGCCCGGTACCTGGCCGCGGCCTCGTCGAACCCGACCAGGGCCGCGTAGCCGCCGTCCGGTGCCACGGTCAGGGTCGGCCCCCAATCGTGGCTGAAACAGCGAAGTCGGTCGAGTTCCTGCTTCGTGCCCGCGTCCCAGCGGCGGAGCAGTCCTTCCGCGTCCGCCGTGAGGAGCTGCTTGCCGTCGGGAGCGAAGGCGACGGCGCTGAAGTGCCAGCCCAGGCGAGCCTTCTGGCCGTTCCGCGCTCGGCTCGGCACGTCCCAGGTCAGGAGTTCCGGGCGCAAATCGTTGCGGGGCCAGAGGTGCGTTACCGCGGCGAGCGTGCGGCCGTCGGGGGAAAAAGCGACCTGGGCGACCTTATTGCACCCATCCGGCATGAGCAACGTCGAGTCGGCCTTCGGGTCGTCCACGCGCCAAAGGCGTACGGTCCTGTCCGAGCTGCCGCTGGCCAGCCAGCCGCCGTCCGGCGAGAAGGCCACGGTCGTGACGAAGTCCTTGTGGCCTCAAGGGTCTCCCCGGCGCGGGGACTGTCGCCGGACACGTCCCACAGCCCGACAGTCCCGTCCTTCCCCGCGACGGCGAGGCGCCCCGTCCGGGGGCTGAATGCCAGGGCCATCACGCCCTTCTTCTGCCCCGTGAACCCCTCCTTCGGGGCGCCGGACCCGGCGTCCCAGAGGTACACCCTGCCTTCGAGGAATACCTGCTTATTGGGGTTGTCGATGGTGCCGACGCCGGCCGCAAGGGTGCGCCCGTCCGGCGAAAAGGCGACGCAGCGAACCTCGCCCCCGGCGACGGGGAGACGGGGGAAGAGCAGGCCCCGGCCCGGCACGTCCCAGACCTCGACGCTTCCCGGCTCGTAGGGCTCCCATCTCGTGCCGTAAGCCACGGCCAGCCGGCGGGAATCGGGAGCGAACGTCGCGCCGTGGATAGACTCGCGCGGGCCGGGCTCGACGGTGAGCCGGAGCTTCCATTTGTCCAGGGGCGTCAGCGGCGGGCCTGGGAGTGGAGGGGGCCGGTTACTTTCCGCGTCGGGGCCGCCCCCGTTTCCCACGGCCGCTCCTGGAGGCGCCGCGGAAGACGACGGTTTACGCGAAAGGGACACGAGAAGACTACCAAGTGACAGGGCGGCCACGACGAGAACGAGGGCCGTCAGGAGTAGGCGTATCGAGGGCCGGCGCCGCCGGGGCCGCGGGCGCGACGCGAAGCCCTCCCCTCGCAGCCCGGCCTCGGCCGTCGCTCCCCCGCCCCCTGGCCCACCCGTCCCCATGCGCGAGACGGGCCGTGCCGGCACCATTTCCCGGAAGGGCGGACACGGCGCCATGCCAAGCACGACGGACGCCTCGGTCGAGTTGAGGATTGGGGGGGCGTCCGCCGTCCGGGCGACGGGTTTCAGTGCCGCCGCCAGGGCCGCGGCCGTCGAGTAGCGCGCGGCGGGCGCCTTGGCCATCGCCCGCCGCACGACGGCGACAACGGCCGCCGGGATCTCCGGCCGAAGCCGAGCCAGCGGCTCCGGCTCCTCGAGCTGGTGCCGCAGGAGCTTTTCCATCGGCGTGCCTCCCGGGAAGGGCACCTGCCCGGCGAGGGCGAAGTAGAGAGTGCAGCCGAGGGCGTAGACGTCGGCTCGGCCGTCGACGCCGCGGCCGTCCCGCGCCTGCTCGGGGGCCATGAAATCGGGCGTGCCGAGGAAGACGCCGGAAGGGGTCACGGCGGTGGGGGAGTCGTCCGACCCGTCGGTCAGGCGCAGGCGCGCCAACCCGAGGTCGAGGACCTTGACCCCGGAGGCCGTCACGATCAGGTTGTCCGGCTTGACGTCGCGGTGGATCAGGCCGCGCTCGTGGACGTGATGAAGGCCCAGCGCCGCCTGCCTGACCCAGTCGCACGCTCGCGCGAGCGGCAGGGGGCCTTCGGCCCGCACCAGGCAGCCGAGGGTCCGGCCCGCGCAGTACTCCATGACCAGGAAGTGCCTCCCGCCGTCCTCCAGGGCGTCGTGGGCGGTGACGATGTGCGGGTGTGCGAGCTGGGCGATGAGCGCGATCTCCCGGCGGAAACGGGCGACGGCGGTCGGGTCGGCGAGGCACTCCGGGCGGACGACCTTGATGGCGACGACGCGCCGCATCAGCGCGTGGCTGGCTTTGAATACCTGTCCCATGCCGCCTTCGCCGAGGCGCTCCAGCAGGACGTACGACCCGAGGCGCAGCCCGCTGCCGCGCCCAAGGGCGAGCTCGTTCCCCTGGAAAGAGGTCAGCCAGCCGCGCCGCACGATCTCGCGGACGAGGGCGGCGGCGTCGCCGAACTCCGAAGCCCGAGCGGTCAGCTCGGCGCAGCGGGCCGCTTCGAGGAGGTGGTACTCCGCTAGTTCCGCGATGAGTCGCCCGACCGAGTCGACGTGCATGGTTCTCTCCCACGGCTGAACAAGCTGCCTTACGGGCAGGGCGCGCTTGATCGGGAAGGCGTCGTGCCGTATCTTGGCAACGTGGTTTCCGGTGCGGGCTAGTCACAGCTTATCACAGGACGAAAAAGACGGAACCGGCTGTCGATGTGACCCTTGACACCATACTTCGGGCGAGTGGCGGAATTGGCAGACGCGCCGGACTTAGGATCCGGTCTCGCAAGAGGTGCGGGTTCGAGTCCCGCCTCGCTCACTACCAAAGCTGGTAAAGACTTAGGACATTTTGACTGCTGCGGAACAAGATCCTCACGAAGCCCGTCCCTCCATCATCCCTCAATGACCCTCAGCCGGCCTCGCCGTCCTCCGCAGCCCTCGGGGAGACGTCCGGCACGAACAGGTTGTGCGCCGCCGGCTTCATCTGCCGGGCCATGTTGATGTAGCGCTGGGTCGTCTGATAGTCCTGGTGTTGCATCATCGCCTGAAGCGCGTCCGCCGTCAGCCGGTCCGCGTTCATCGTCGCGAACGCACGCCGCAGGTCGTGAAAGCCGTACCTCACCTTGCGGTCCGGCTTCACCCCCGCCGCCCTCTGCACGCGGCCGAACTCCTCGAAGATGCGCCGCCGCGCGTGGTTCCACGGGAAGAACACCGGCGCGAATCCCGGCAGGCGGCGAAGGTGGTCGATGACGACGGGGTGAAGGACGATCTGCACGTCCCGCTTGCCCTTGTTGTCCTCGGCCCGCCCAAACGCCGTCCCCGCGTCCAGGTCCACCTCGTCGCGGCGCAAGGCCATCAGCTGGCCGATCCGCCACCCCGTCATGTACGCGGTCATCAGCAGCGCACGCCACCACTCCCCCGGCGAGTAGGCAAGGCCCTCCGGCCATCGGGCCGCCGCCTCGCACGCCTGGTACACCTTCGCGAAGTGGTCCGGGGGCATGTAGGTCGGCAGCTTCTTCGGCTCGCGGAGGAACTCGAATTCCGGCAGCCCGCGCGGCAGGTAGCCCCACTTGTGCGCCTTGCGCAGCACCGCCCGCAGGTGCCGCACCTCCTTGTTGGCCGTCGCCGGCGAGAGCGTCGTCCCCGGCCTCTTCCCCGGCTCCTTCCGCCGCGCGGCCACGAACCCGGCGAGCGTCGCCGTCGTGATCGTCGCCATCCGCTTCGGCCGGACGAGCCGCTCGAACTGCCGGAGCGCCGCCCGCGTCTCGTTCCGGTTGGCGGCGTCCAGGCCGTCGAGTATCTTGGCGTCGTACTCCGCGCGGAACTCCTCCCAGGTCGCCCGGTCGTTGCTCTTGTACGTGCCGGCCAACAGCTGCGCCTCGATCTTCTTGCGGAGCTTCTCGGCGTTGCGCTGTCCCTCAAGTCCGGGTCCGCAGCTCTTGCACCGCCGCTTGCCCTCGGGGTCAACCCAGCCGACGTACCAGCTGGCCCTGTCCTCCCCGCGCTTCTTCACCTGCTTGTCGTCCTGGTAGATCCAGGCGCTGCTCATGTGACGTCCTCCCCCGGCCTTCCCCCGATCACACGCCCCCGCCCGCCGGCCGGACGCACAGGCTGAGGCAACCCCCGCAGTCTACTCCCCCGCGCCGCTCGCGTGATAGCCCCGACTCCCCCGAAACGCAACCGGCCCGGCTCGCCCTGGGAGGAAGGACGGCCGGGCCGGTGGGCGGTTCGGAAGTCTCGGTCAGCGTCGCCGCCCTCCCCGGCCCCGCGCCTGACCTTCCATCTGCCCCAGCAGGGCCTCGACGGCGGCGTTGTAGTGCCCGTGCTGATCGGGCGGCACGAATCGCCGCGCGATGTCCGACAGGGCGACGGCGAAGGAGACGAACTGCTCGGCGGCGTAGGCGTCGGGGTGACGCCGGGCGAACTCCTGCGGCCACTTGCGCTCCAGCAGCCAGGCGGCGGCCTGCCACATCGATTCCGACGCGGCGCGGATCCGCTTCAGGAGGGCGAGCTTGCCTTCCAGCCGCGCCCTTTTTATGCCCCGCTCAAAAGTCGCATCCTTGCGAGCGGCCCGTCGGACCGTCATCCGCCCAAAGCCGAGAGCCGTTTGCGCTTCGGCCTCGCGGGCGACGAGGACGGCCGGCAGGGTGTCCCCGACGGCCCGCTCCAGCTTGGCGACGCCCTCTTGGTGTTCTGACGTCAGCGAAGCCAGCAACTCGCCCTGGCGGGAGGTCAGGGCGTCGCGGAGGTCGCGGTAGGCGTCTTGCAGCCTCGCCGCGCTCACCCGCTCCAGCGTGGCCTTACGGTCTTGCAGGATGACGAGCCGGCCCCGCACCTCGGCCAGCCGTCCCTCGGCCTCGGACGGGTTGCGGCCCTTCGCCAGCTGGCCCTCGATCTCGGCTTGCAGCTCCTTGACCTTGCCCTCAGCGAAGGCGATCTGTTCGTTCGCGCCGTCGAGCATCCCGAGTTGGCGCCAGCGGGTCGCCAGGTGTTCGCTCTTCGACCGCCAGTCCACGACGACCTTCTCCAGCTCGCCTCGGGTCAGGCGTTCGGCCTCGGCGTTCCACGCGGCGGGCGCGGCGGGGTCGAGCTCGCGGAAGGCGAGCCGGTGCGCGAAGCCGGGTTGGCCGCCGATGTAGTCGCATAGGTTGTCAAGGCCGACGAAGAGAGTCTCGAACATGCGTTCTCCTTTTCATGAAGTTGGGGCGGAGGGACAGCTGCTCAGGCGGACCCGAAGAGCCCGCCCGTGGTCGCCGGGTCGGCGACGAGGTCGACGGACCGCACGGAGACGATCTTCTGAACGACGAACGTGCCATCCTTGGCCGTGAAGCCCTGCCCAACGGCGTTGTGGCTCAGCCCCACGGCGTCCGGGTCGTTTGACGCCCACCAGGTGACGGCCTTGGCCTGGCGATGCTGAGGGTTGAAGCGGAGATCGCCGTACAGGCCGTCCGCCTCCTGCCGCACGTTGACCAAGCGGCCGAACCGATCTTCGACACCTCGACTCCCTTGAGGGTTGGCGGGGTGGTTCACGTTGACTTTGGCACCCTCGTACATCCGCAGCGCGTCGCGCACGGCCTCGGGCGTGTAACGCCGGCGGTTCAACGACTCGAAGCCGAGGATCTTCACTCCCTTCAGGACGCCTTCGGCCACGCGCACTCCGCCCTGGTCGTAACTCTCCGTCAGGGAGCGCGTCTCCGAACGGGGGCGGCTGGCCGCTTCGGCGACCGCCTCGGCCAACCGCATCTCGGTCGCCTTCTTCGCACCGCGCCAGAAGCCGCGCATCCACTCCTCAAGGGTCGGCAGCTTCGGACAGGGTTTGCGG
>JBBROG010000234.1:0-13941 GCA_038229635.1 Gemmatales bacterium | reverse complement strand
GGCCGCCCCTGACGAGCTGGTCGTGGCTGTGGGCCATCGCCCCGAGAGCGAGGCCCGTCTCTCTTTCTTATGCGGCCTGCTCCCTTCTCTGTCAACATCTTGTTGCGAAATTGTGAAGAGCGGGCGAAGGCATCCCTCTTGCCCCACGCGCACAAGGCGGAGGCGCGAGGGAGGAAACCGCGCTCAGCTACACCCCGAGGTGGCGCCGCAGGTGTCGCACTTGCAGCACGCCCCGCTGCGGACGAGGGTGAGTTGGCCGCACTCGCCGCACGGGTCGCCCTCGTACCCTTTCAGCCGCGCCTGCCGGATCTTCTCCCCCGCCGACGTCGCCGGCCCGTTCTTCAGCGCGGTCGCCGCGCCGTGTCCGTTGTGCCCGTTGCCGTTGCCATTCGCGTGCAGCGGCTTGAGGTGTTCGCTGCGCGGCGTCTCGAACGCCTTGGGCAGCGGCTTCGTCTCGACGACGCGCTCCTCGCCCGGCTCCTCCGACTCGAACTCCGGCTCCTCATCCTTCTCGTCGCGGTGCAGGGCGTCGCCGCGCAGGTCCTCCGGCTCGACGTGGGCCAGGTCGTGGCGGCCGAGGTAGGTGATGGCCAACTCGCGGAAGATGTAGTCGATGATGGACGTCGTCATCTTGATGTGCGGGTTGCCCTGCACCGCGCCGTTCGGCTCGAAGCGCGTGAAGATGAAGGCGTCGACGTACTCCTCCAAGGGAACGCCGTGCTGCAACCCGAGCGAGATGGCGATGGCGAAGCAGTTGGTCATGCTGCGGAAGGCGGCGCCCTCCTTGTGCATGTCGAGGAAGATCTCGCCGAGGGCGCCGTCCTCGTACTCGCCGGTGCGCAGGTAGACCTTATGGTTGCCGACGCGCGCCTTCTGCGTGTAGCCGGCGCGGCGGTCGGGCAGGCGGCGGCGGTGGGCGATGTAGCGATAGACGATCCGCTCGGTGATCTTTTCGGCGATCTTCACCGCCTCGGTCGGCGGCGCCTCCTCTTCGGCGCCCAGGTCCGGGGCGTCGGCGACGGTGTTGAGCGGCTGGCTGAGCTTGGAGCCGTCGCGGTACAAGGCGTTGGCTTTGAGCATCAGCTGCCAACTCTGGGAGTACGCCTTCTTGACGTCCTCGACGGTCGCCTCGTGCGGCATGTTGATCGTGTTGTGATTCACCACGCCGTTGCCCACGAACGTGTTGTTGGCGGGGACGTGGAAATCGTACACCTCGGCGTAGCCGGGCTGGATGTCCCGGACCGGCGCGAAGTGGATGTTATTCGCGATGATCTCCTCGTATTCCGGGATGCGGAACTCCGCGTACAGGCTGCGGACCGTCTGCCAGCTGACGTACTTGGTGCGCTTGTCGAAGAGGTGGCGAAACGCCTGCGTCTGGTGTTGACCTTGGACGGCTTGTTGGGCGACGGACCGGAAGCAGGGTACGGGGTCGGAGTGGACGGCGTCGGTCGTCTTGACCTTGGCCGACACCGAAGTCAGCGCCTCGACCTTCCACGGTTCGTCGAGCCGGAACAGTTGCGCGAAGCGCTTGGCGTCGTTGCCGTGCATGCCGAGTTCGTAGTAGTGGCGCTGGTAGTCCGCGTTCCACTTCTTAATGAGCTGGGCGCGGAGTCCGAAATTGTTTAGGACCACCTGAAGCTGACCGATCAGCCTCTCCGAGGCGAGGCAGATCGCCACCATGCCGTCCTGACGTACGTAGCCGTCCAGCCACAGCCCGCCGATGAACTCCTGAACGACGGCTCGTGGGGACTGGAGAATGCACGCCGGGATCACCTTGTCCCTGGCCCCCCCGGCGAGGCCGAGGTGTTGGAACAGTTCGATCAGGGTCTTTGAAGTCGCCACCACCGACTTGACGCCGTTGCGCGGGTCAACGGCGACGCGGGTCTCCAGGCCGAACAGTTCGCGGAAGGCCGTCCGGACGGAACTGAGTACCGCGTCACAGTTGTTAGTGACGTGCAGCGTCCAGTTCTGCGGCGTCATGTTGCCTTCCGCGAGGTAGTGCCCGATCAGCCGCGCGAACTGGTCGTTGACTTCCGTCGGGATGTGGATGAGTTTCTGGCAGCCGTAAACCGGGCTGCCGGTGAAGACGACCGGGAAGGGCCGGCCGGCCCACGCCTCCGTGCCGATCTGATAGGCCACCATATCCTCGGTGGTGATCTCGTCGAGGCGCTTCCAATCGTAGCCGTCCTGATTGGCGACCTTGACGCGGTGGTTGGGCGTGCCCTCGATGACGCGGCCGTCGGCCAGCGTCAAGCGCAGGGTGGGTCGCTCCCCGCCATAATAGAAGAGCTTGGTCTCCTGCATGCCGCCCACGGAAGCCAGCCGGATACGCTCTTCGCGGAAGGTGTCGGGCTGTTCGCCGGCGTAGAAGTCGGCGATGGGGATTAGCCCCTGCTCCGTGGCGATCAGCGTGTCACCCGTGACACACTTGCTGATGGCGCCGCTGATGAACGGCTGGGCGGCGGCCATCATGCGGATGTGCGACTCGGCCGCGAGGAAGCGTCGGCCGGTCTTGCCGCACTTGTTGGCGCAGTCGAAGATGGGGTGGTGTTCGCCCTTGAGGTGCGGCGCCCCCTCGATGGTCATGGTGCCGCAGACATAAAGGTTCGCCTCCTCGACCTGCCCCTTGGTGAAGCCGAGAGCCGTGAGCAGGTCGAAGCCGGGGGCGTCGATCTGCTCGGCGGTGAAGCCGAGGCGCCCGGTGAGGACGTCGTCGCCGACGGTCCAGCGGTTGAAGGCGAAGGGCAGCTCGAAGACGCCGGGCAGCTGCGCCTCGAGGCGGTGCAGCACGGCGTCGGGGAAGCCCTTGGTACGCAGGCTGGCGAAGTTGACGTGCGGGCAGCCTTGCAGCGTGCCGGAGCCGCGGCAGTAGCGGACGATGTCATCGGCCTGGCGCGGCGTGTAGCCGAGGCGGGCGAGGGCCGACGGCACGGAGGCGTTGATGATCTTGAAGTAGCCGCCGCCGGCGAGCTTCTTGAACTTGACGAGGGCGAAGTCCGGCTCGACGCCGGTCGTATCACAGTCCATGACGAGGCCAATTGTCCCAGTCGGGGCAATTACGGTCACTTGAGCGTTCCGATATCCGTTTTTCTCCCCGAGTTCGATCATGCGGTCGGACTCGCGCCGCGCCGCCTCCAGAAGGTAGTCGGGGCAGTGGCTCGGCTCGACGCCGACGGGCGCGATGGTGAGGCCCTCGTACTCGTCCTTCGGGGCGTTGTAGGCGGCGCGGCGGTGGTTGCGGACGACGCGGAGCATGGCGTCGCGGTTGGCCTCGTAGCGCGCGAACGGTCCGACCTCGGCGGCGATCTCGGCGGACGTCGCATAGGCGGCGGCGTGCATCAGGGCGGTCAGGGCGCCGCACCAACCGCGCCCCTCGGGCGAGTCGTAGGGGATGCCCTGCACCATGAGCAGGCTGCCGAGGTTGGCGTAGCCGAGGCCGAGGGTGCGGAAGTCGTAGGACTTCTGCGCCACCGACTGGCTCGGGAACTGGGCCATGTGGACGGAGATTTCGAGGATCAGCGTCCACAGGCGGCAGGCGTGGCGGCACGAGTCGACGTCGAAGCGGCCCGAGGCGGCGTCGAAGAATTTAAGCAAGTTAAGAGACGCCAAATTGCATGCGGTATCGTCCAAAAAGAGATATTCGCTACAGGGGTTGGAGGCATTTATCCTCCCGTCCGCCGGGCAGGTGTGCCACTCGTTGATGGTCGTGTCGAACTGGAGCCCGGGGTCGGCGCACGACCAGGCGGCGTAGGCGATCTTGTCCCAGAGGTCGCGGGCTTGCAGCGTCGTGCGCGGCTTCGGCGCCCGGCCGGCCTTCTTCGCCTTCTCCAGCTCGGTGCGCCAGAAGAGGGGCCAGGGGCCGTCCGTCCGCACCGCGTCCATGAAGGCGTTGGTCACGCGCACCGAGTTGTTGCTGTTCTGCCCCGAGACGGTGTAGTACCCCTTCGAGTTCCAGTCGGTGTCGTACTCCTCGAGTTGGAGCGCGGTGAACCCCTGGCGCGCCAGCTGCAGGACGCGCTCGACGTAGTTGAGCGGCACCGCGGCGGCGCGGGCGTCGGCGACCGCCTTGCGCAGGTCGGCGTTGCGGGCGCGGTCGAAGCGGTCCTCGCCCTTGACCCCTTCCTTGTGGCACGCCTTCATGACCGCGTTGAGGTGCTTGTTGAGCAGCTTCGACCCGGCCACCAGGGCGGCGACTTTCTGCTCCTCGACCACCTTCCAGTCGACGAAGCTCTCAATATCCGGATGATCGAGATCGAGTACGACCATTTTGGCGGCGCGGCGCGTGTTGAAGACCACGATGCCCGACCCGGTGCGCTTCGGGCCAGGCCAGATGACGAAGTTGTGGCCGGACGCCGGCGACTTGTCGTCGGGCGTCGGGCAGTCGACCTCCACGTCGTAGACGTCCATTTCGCCGAGAGGCTCCACCCCCAGCACGCGGTGGTCGTGCGCATCGCCCCCCGCGCGCGGGTCGTCGCCCTGCCGGCGCCGGTAGGTGTCCGCCCGCTCCTCGTCCCGCCAGAACGACCCCGCGTGGCTCATCCCGTTCGCCTCGCCCGCGTGGGGGAAGCGTTCCGTCTGGAAGACGTGGGCGCCGACCGCGGCCAACTCGCGACCGTGAATCGCGGCGTGTTCGACCTGCGTCATCACTTCCAGGTTGGCCGGGGCGTTATTGTCCGGGTCGTGGTCGCCGTGGTGGACGATCAACCCGTCGAGGTTGACGCCCATGACGTCGTGGGCGACGAGGCGGTGGAGAAATTGCTTGCCCTTCATCCCGTCCTTGAGGTGAACGCGGAGGTGCCCGTGTTGCCGGTCGACGGAACAGGCGAACAACGACATCCCGGTCCGGAGGTCGCCCGCCAGACAGACCTTGTGGTTCGAGAGCCGCACGGGGTGGTCGAAGGTGACATCGAACCAGCCCTTGTCGGTGCTGACGTGCACGACCTGCTTTCGCCCCGCCCGCCACGCCCGCGCCGTCTTGGCCTTGTAGCGCCCCGCCGGCGGGTCGTAGCTGAGGACGATGAAGTCTTCGCCGCTCTCGGCCAACTGCCTCACCGGGGTCGGGCCGGTCGCGGTGTAGACGAGGGTGTGGGGTGCGAGGCACGTCCCGCCCGATTTGATGGCCCCGGCGGCGCGGTCGCCGATCTTGAGGAAGCTCATCAGCCCGCTCGACTTGCCGCCGCCCGATAAAGGCTCCCCTTCCCCCCTCAATTGGGAGAAATTGGACCCGGTACCTGAGCCGTATTTAAAGATGCGCGCCTCGCGGACCCACAGGTCCATGATGCCGCCCTCGTTGACGAGGTCATCAGAGACATTTTGGATGAAACAAGCGTGCGGCGCCGGGCGCTCGTAGGCGGACGTGGAGCGGCTCATCGCGCCGGTGTGCGGGTCGACGTAGTAGTGCCCCTGCGGCGGGCCTTCGATGCCGTAGGCCCAGTGCAGCCCGGTGTTGAACCACTGCGGCGAATTGGGCGCCGCCATCTGCGCCGCGAGCATGTGGCAGACCTCGTCGTGGAAGGCGCGGGCGTCTTCCTCCGACGAGAAGTAGCCGCCCTTCCAGCCCCAGTAGGTCCAGCAGCCCGACAGGCGGCGGAACACCTGACGCGCGTCGGTCTCGTGGCCGTCCGACGGGTCGCCGGCGGCGGGGCGGCTGGGCCGCAGCCATTCGGGCACGCCGGCCTCGGGCACGCGCTCCGGCCGCGCCGGCAGGCCGGCGCGGCGGAAGTACTTCTGCGCCAGGATGTCGACCGCCACCTGCGACCAGCCGTCCGGAGCCAGCAGGTCCTTCATCTCGAAGACGACGGTGCCGTCCGGGTTGCTGATGCGCGACGTCCGCGGCACGAACGTGAACGCGGCGAACGGGTCTTGGCCGGCGACGGTGTAGCGACGGGGAATAAGCATGGGTGGAGTTCAGCCGAAGGATGTTGGTACTCGCTCGCGTCTCGTGAGCATTCCATTGTGCGCCAGTGGGCATCGTCCGGGCTGCGCCCCTTGAGCGAAAGGGGGGCGCGAGCCGAGGCCGGTTGCCTCATCGTCGCTACATGCGAACCACTCACCGGCATCGCTAAAGCCGTGGCGAGATTGGTTTCCTCCGGCGCGGGTGGCCGGGACTGCTGAGATACTACCCCCGGCGGTTCGCCTGTACAAGATGACACAGCGCGAGCGGAGCCGTGGCGCCCCGCCGGACGTGCGGATTGTGCCGGGTTTCCCCGCGAAAACCGCCCGCCCCTGCCGTCGCGCCGAACTTCGCCGCCGAGATGCCGAGCCCCGAGGCGGCGTGCAGCTGCGCGGGGGCGACGAACGTGCGTCCGGGGCGCGTTCTGCCGCTTATCGCGAACGGGCGCCCTGGATAAGCTGGAAAATAGGCGACGGACGAGGAAAGCAGGGCAAGACGAGCCCACGTCGTGATAGCCTGATGGGGGAAAGCCCTGCCTCCGCGGCCCCCGCCGACGGAACGCCTTCTGTGCGGAGTTCTCGATGCGACATTCCCCGTCCCCCCCGAGGAGTTCCCTGCCGCGCTGGCTGACCCTCGCCGGCAGCGCCCTCTTGCTTTATCACCTGGCGGCCGTCGGCCTCGGCGTCCTCGACGCCCCGAGCGGCCCGTGGCCGGGGCCGATGGGCGGCGGCATGGCGATCGCGCCGGCCTTCGCCCACAACCTCGCCGGCCCGACGACTTACACCCACGGCAAACTCCTCAAGGTCGCCCACAGTTATCACTACTTCACCAACCGCACCGGCACGCCGTCCGCCTTCCTCGAAGTGCGCCTCAAGGACAACAAGGGCGAGGCGCTCAAGAACGCCAGGGGCGAGCCGCTGGTGCTCCGCTTCCCGGAGAAGGACGCCAACCCGTGGGTGCGGCACCGTCAAGGCATCCTCGCCCGCCAGCTCGCCGACGACCTGCCCGTCGAGCCGCCGACCGGCGAGGTCATCGCCCCGCCCGGCGGCCGCGTGCCGACCGTCGACCTCTGGGAGCCGGTCGCCGACCGCCGCCTGACGCTCCGCGCCGTGCCGCAGCACCTGGTGCCGCGCGACCGGCCGGGGATCATGGGGCCGTCGGCGTGGGAAATGCTCCTCGCCCGCGCCTACGCCCGGCACCTGTGCCGTAGCCACGGCGCCGCCTCCGCCGAGATCGTCCGCCACACGCGCGAGACGGTGCCGCCGGTCGTCCTGTTCAACGACCTGCCGCCGGCCAACTTCGAGGACCTCGTCGCCAGCTACGGGGAGGTGTCCCGGTGAGCGCGTCTCGCACCGATAACGTGCCGCTGCCGTCCCGGCCCGTCGCCGCCTGGAACGACTTCTGGTTCGCGGCGGTCGACCCGGTCGGCCTGCACCGACTGCGCGTCCTGGCCGGGCTGGTGTTCCTCCTCTGGCTGCTGCCGTTCGCCGGCCACGTCGACACCTTCTTCGGGCTCGGCGGCTGGTTCGACCAGCAGGCGTTCCGCGAGGCGGCGAGCGAGGCGGCGCGCTTCCGCGAGGAGCCGCCGGTGCCGATGTGGTCGCTCCTGTATCTCTGCGGCACCAACGCGACGGCCGTCCAGGCGGTTTACTGGGCGTCGGTCGTCGTCCTGGTTCTGTTCACGCTGGGCCTGTGGCCGCGCGTGACGGCGGCGCTGACCTACGTCGTCGTCGCCTCCTTTACGGCGACTCCGGCGGTCCCCTATGACGCCGACCCGCTGCTGATCCTGCTCGCCTTCACCCTGATGGTCGGCTATCTCCTCCTCGGCCAGTTCGCGCGCGGGGTGTCGCTCGCGGAGCGCCTGCTGGGGCCGCGCGACGCCTTCCTCTTGAGCCGTCCCGCCGAGGGTCCGCGGGCGAGCGCCGGCGCCAACGTGGCGGTGCGTCTGTTGCAGGTTCACTTCGCCGTCGCCGTCGTCGCCAGCGGGCTGCACAAGTTGCAGTTCGGCGACTGGTGGTCCGGCCTCGGCTACTGGTCGGCGCTGCACCGCCCCTTCGAGACGACGGTCGAGGAGATCAAGGCCAACCGGCCGATGGCGGACACCTACCTCAGCCTGATGAGCCTCGCGGCTTACGCGACGCTCGCGTGGCAGATCGCCTTCCCCGCGTTCGCCTGGCGGCGCGGCCTCTGGCGCGTCGTTTTGCTCGGCGGCGCCGCCCTGGCCTTCGTCGGCTGTGCCTTCGTGCTCGACCTGCCCCTCTTCGGACCGCTGATGGTGATCGGCTGCCTGAGCTACCTGACGCCCGCCGAGTGGCGCCGCCTCGACGGCCTGCTCGCCGTGATGCCCGGCCTGCGCGGCCTGGCGCGCGTCGAGTCGCCTCCTCCCGCTAAGGTGGCGAAGGCGACGGTCGTCTCCGGAGGACATCGCTGATGAGAACGCTCCGCTTGGTGAAACTCTTACCCTGGGCGACCGCCTTCGCCGTGGGGTGTGCGCCCACCGACCCGCCCGCCGACACCAAGAGCGGCGACGCTCCGGCCGCCTCGACCGCGAAGGCCGAGCCGGTGGCGCCGCCGCCCCTCGTCATCTCCGGAGCCAACGACAGGCCCGCCGACCCGCGGCGCACGCGCCTCGAAGCGGCCATCGCCCAGGCGAAGAGGCGCGACCTGCGCACCGACAACGGCTTCTGGACCGTGTTTCACGCCATCCTCGGCCTCGGCCCGAAGTCGGTGACGCTGCTCAACCCCGAGACGGGCGAGCGCGTCAACGCCCTCGATTACGTCGCCAGGGGCGGCGAGGTGCGCGGCCTGAAGTTCTTGCCGACGCCGCACGGCCTCGACGTCCAGGTCGGCCCGCAGTGGGTCGGCCAGGGACATCAAGACCAATTCGTCGCCGAGATGACGCAGTGGGGCGTCGCCGCCGACCGCCCGTTCGTCGTCAACGGCACGAACTACACCTTCCTCGACTTCGTCCGCCACGCGAAGATGCGCGCCAGCGTCAGGCAGAAGCAGGAGTTGAGTTGGGCGGTCCTCATCGTCGGCGAACACTTCGGCACCGAGGGCGCGTGGACGAACCAGTTCGGCGAGGAGGTGCGCTTCGAGGACCTGGTGCGCTACGAGCTGGACCAGCCGATGGACGGCACCACGGCCTGCGGCGGCACGCACCGCCTGTTCGGCCTGACGTGGGTGCAACACCTGCACCAGCGCAAGGGCGGCGCCCTCACCGGCGTCTGGAAGGACGTCGCCGACAACACCGAGAAGTACAAGACCCTGGCGAAGCTGTACCAGAACGCGGACGGCTCGTTCTCGACGAACTTCTTCCGCGAGCGCGGCGACGTCAACGACAGGCAACTGCGGATGAACACGACGGGGCACACGCTCGAATGGCTGGCGCTGGCCCTGTCGGACGCGGAGTTGAAGGAGGAGTGGGTGGAGCGGGCGGCGGACCGGCTGGCGCTGATGTTCCACGAGATCCAGGGCTCGCCGATGGAGAGCGGCTCGCTGTACCACGCGACCCACGGGCTGCTCATCTACTACGCCCGCGTCTACGGCAAGGCGGGCCTCGGCGACCTGGCGCCGCCGGTGCCTCCGCCGCCGGGGAGCAAGTGAGCGGCGGTCGAGGACAAAATCCCTTTTCCTCTCCCATCGGTTATCGGGCCGCGTCTCTCGCGGTTTGACGCTGAGGGGGGCGCGGCGCCCCGCCCCTCGGTGTGAGGGCCGGGCACGCCGGCCGGCGCGACGGGAGAGCGGTCATGAGCCTGGAAATCCTGCGGGACGCGCGCCTGCGCTCGGTCGCGTGGCGCGACCTGGTTCCCATCGGCCCGCGCCAAGTCCTGTGCGAGCTGGCGCTGCCGCTGCCGTGGCTGGCCCTGTCGCTAACGCTGGCCGGCCTGGGGCTGCCCTGGCCGGCGCTGCCCCTCTCGTTTGTCTTCTTTCTGACCGGGCTGCGCGTGGTCCACAACGCCTTCCACTACGCCCTGGGTCTGCCGCGCCGCGCCGCCGAGGCGGTCATGGCGCTCCTGAGCGTCGCCCAGCTCGGCTCGATGCACGCGGTGCAGTTCAACCACCTGCTGCACCACCGCCATTGCCTGGACGACGAAGACGTGGAGGGGATGTGTGCCCGCCTGCCGTGGTGGCAAGCGCTGCTCGTCGGCCCGTGGTTCCCCGTGCGGATGCACCTGCACGCCCTCCGGAAAGGCGGCCGACGTGTCCGCCTCTGGGTCGCCGCCGAATTGGCGGCGAACGCGGTCTGGGTCGTCCTCGTCTTCGGCGTCTGGGACGTGGCGGCGCTGCGCTACCATGTGACGGCGATGGCCGTCGGGCAGTGCCTGACCGGCTTCTTCGCGGTCTGGACGGTCCACCACGACTGCGACCGCTCGCACTACATCGCCCGCACGCTGCGCGGCTGGTTCAAGAACGCGGTGTCGTTCAGCATGTTCTACCACGTCGAACACCACCTGTTTCCTAGAGTGCCGACGTGCCGGCTGCACCTTCTGGCGCGGCGGCTGGACGAGGCCGCGCCGGAGTTGCGGGGCAAGCGCGTGTTTTGAGGGCGGTTTTGTGGCGAGGCGGAAGGCGATCCTCGTGGGCGGCGGCATCGGCGGTCTCGCCGCCGCCGTGGCGCTGCTCCGCGCGGGGCTCGACGTCGTCGTCGCCGAACGGGCGAGCGAGCTGCGCGAGGTCGGCGCCGGCCTGACCGTCTGGCCCAACGCCATGAAGGCGCTGCGCGCGCTCGGGCTCGACGAGCCGGTCTGGGCCGTCGGGCGTCCTTTCGGCGTCGGCCGCGTGTACGACGAGCGGGGCCGCGTCCTCATCGAAGGGGCGCGGCGCGAGGTTCTCGAAAAACGTTTCGGCTGGCCGGGCACCGTACTCCATCGCCACCAACTCCTGCGCATTCTCGCGGAGCGCCTGCCGCCCGGCACGCTGCGGCTGGGTGTACGCTGCACCGGGTTCCGGCAGGACGCCGGCGGCGTCACCGTCACCTTCGCCGACGGGAGGGAAGAGCGCGGTGACCTGCTCGTCGGCGCGGACGGGCTGCACTCCGTGGTACGGTGCGGGCTCTTCGGCCGGAGCCGGCCGCGCTACGCCGGCTACACCGCCTACCGCGGCATCAACCGCTACCCGCTCGGCGGCGACATCGCTTACGAGTCGTGGGGCGTCGGCCGCCGCTTCGGTTTCGTGCCGGGGCCGGGCGGCGACGTCTACTGGTGGGCGGCGCTGAACGGCCGGCCAGGGCTCGACCCGTCCCCGGAGAAGCACAAGAGCGATCTGCTGTCGCGCTTTCGCGGCTGGTTCGACCCCATCGCCGCCCTCATCGAGGCGACGGCGGACGGCACGATCCTGCGCAACGACATCTTCGACCGCCCGCCGGCGCCGCGCTGGTCGGTCGGCCGCGTGACGCTGCTGGGCGACGCGGCGCACCCGGTGACGCCGGACCTGGGGCAAGGGGCGTGCCTCGCCATCGAGGACGCGGTCGTCCTGGGCCACTGCCTGGCCGCCGACGCCGACGTGGCCCTCGCGCTCCGGGCCTACGAGAGGCAACGGTTGTCGCGGGCGCGCTTCCTGACGCGCAACTCGCGGTGGATGGGACATCTCGGCCAGATCGGAAACGAAGGCTTGGCGCGCGTGCGCAACGGCCTCGTGCGCCTCGCGCCGCCGTGGGCGTCCCTGCTGTGGCTGTCGTGGCAATTCGGGTTTGACCCGCCGACGGGGTAACACCCGCGTTCCCCAGGTTGCGCGTGTGTCCCCCGGGTTGCGCGTGTGTCCCCCGGGTTGCGCGAGTGTCCCCCGGGTTGCGCGAGTACGCTCCACCCGGGGCTACGATCCGCCGCCCGCTACGCGGGCTACACAACCAGTCTCTCACCGCGCCGCCGTTGGCACCCCGGCCCTTCCTTCGGCTCGCGCTTCTCCGTGATGTGGGCGTCTCCCATCTTGAGCGCGGTCACGCGCTCCGCGTTGAGTTGAATGAACCGCGCCCATTGGCCGGGGACGTTCGCGTCGTGGAAGATCGCCTCGACCGGGCACTCCGCCACGCACGCCTCGCAGTCGATGCACGATTCCGGGTCGATGTAGAGCTGCGCGTCGTCGTGGTAGAAGCACTCGCACGGGCAGACGGCGACGCAGTCCGTGTACTTGCAGTCGTGACAGGGTTCGCAGACGACGAAGGCCATGAGTCGCGCTCCTTTCCGGTCGGGACACTCGAACACCGCCTTCCCCTTCGCACGCCGCGTACCGGCACGCGACCCGGTCGATTATCTTCTCCTAAGATGCTCGGATGATTGGCCTTACGTTGGCGGGACGGCGCCGCGGCGCCGGCGGGCGCGACGACCGAGCCGACGACGGGTCGTCATGACGACCAGGGAAGGTCACTCGGGGTCAGTGCGAGAACGGACATTCGCGATGTGGTGCTTGCGCATCTTCCCGTAGAGGGTCGTCGGCTTCAGTCCCAGGAGCGCGGCGGCGCCGCCGGCGCCGTAGATTCGGCCCTGGCAGCGCGCGAGCGCGTCCACGATGGCCCGGCGTTCCAGGTCGGCCAGGCCGGGCCGCGCCTCGCGCGCCGAAGTGTCCGGCCGGCCGGGCATCAGCCAGTGCGGATCGACATTCAGCGTATCGCCGGCGGTGACGATCATGGCCCGCTCGACGAGGTTTTCCAGTTCGCGTACGTTCCCCGGCCAGTAGTACTCCGTCAGCAACCGCAAGGTCGCGGCGCCGACGTGGGCGACCGGCTTGCCCATGCGCCGGCCGAAGTGGTGCAGGAAGTGCCGGACGAGGTCGGGAATGTCTTCGCGGCGCTCGCGCAGCGGCGGGACGGGGATGGGAAACACGTTGAGCCGGAAGAACAAGTCGGCCCGGAAGCGGCCCTGGTCGACGGCGGCCGTCAAGTCCCGGTGGGTGGCCGCGATGACGCGCACGTCGACCGCGAGGGCGTCGCCGCCGCCGACCCGTTCGATGACGCGCTCCTGAAGCACGCGCAGGAGCATCACCTGCGTCTCCGGCGGCAGTTCGCCGACTTCGTCGAGGAAGATCGTCCCTTGATGGGCCAGCTCGAAGCGGCCGGCGCGCCGCCGGGTGGCGCCGGTGAAGGCGCCCTGCTCGTGCCCGAACAACTCGCTGGCGACGACGCCCGGCGCGAGGGCGGCACAGTTGACCGTCACCAGGAGGCGGTCGCGGCGCGGGCTGAGTTGGTGGATCGCGCGGGCGACCAACTCCTTGCCCGTGCCGGTTTCGCCGAGGATCAAGGCGGTGCTGTCGGTGCGCGCGACCTGCTGAATCGCCAGCCGGACCGCCTTCATCGCCGGGCCGTCGCCGGTCAAAGGGCGCAAATCGCGGTCCGTCTTGGTCTCGTCGCGCAGGTAGGCCGTTTCCCGCCGGAACCGCTCCAGGTCCGCCAGGCGCGTCTCCAGATGGGCGATGCGAGCCTCGCGCTCGCGGCAGCCGTGGCACGCAGGATTGACCATGAGGACATGGTAGCAACTCGCCCGGGCGGGGTGACAGGGGAGCGAGACGACTCCGTCCCCTCAAGGGCTCTCTATTACCAACAAGTCCGCAACAGGTTGCGGGGCAAGCAGTTATGAAGCGATATCGCAGGGAGGGTAACGGCCCCTTTCCCCACGCCCTCTCCCCGGAATCCTCGGGAATTTGAGGGGTTCTCATACACAAACCCGGTAAGACTGTCCGGTTCGTGGCCGCTCGAAGCTGAAGTCGGGCTGAGGGTTATGACCGGGCAAATCGGACAGTCTTACCGGGTTTGTGTATCAGGGAGGTGCCTGCCGATCCCCTGACTTGTTGGTAATAGAGAGCCCTCAAGGGCGGGCCTACGCCGCTGCGCGGAAAGCCCCGTTCAGAGATCGTCCCGCTTTTATCCTGCTGTCTCCGCGGGGGTTACACCGGTCGCTGCCTTCTTCGTTTCCGTCAGGAGCGCTATCAGGTTGTGAGCCACCACGATCAGACCCCCCTGGATCCGAGCCCGCCGCAAACCCCGGCCGCCGAAGCGGCGCAACTGCCGACAACGGCGCGTACACCGTCACGCCCGCCCCCCGGGCCGCCGCCAG
>JBBROG010000233.1:0-13974 GCA_038229635.1 Gemmatales bacterium | reverse complement strand
CGGTCATAACGGTACTGCGGGCGAGCGGCGAACCCGCGAACGACCAATCGCTGCGGGCGCGGGCGGACGCCTTGGCTTGGCAGATCGACCAAGCCATCCAACTGATGACCCAAAAGAAGTTGTGACTTTGCAATCCTCCTGGAGATACCATAAGGCCGCGCAGACGGTGGCGAGGAAGAACAGGCCGGGGCCGGCCAAGGCCACTGCCCGCGAGGCGAAACCGGCCGCGGCTAACCGGAGAAGCCGGACCACTGCGGCGACGAGCCATAGCGCGATCGCGGGCGCCAGCGCCGGGTGCGCGAGCGACAGCAACCCTGCGCTCAGCCAGCGCCAGACGGGGATTGCCCCTGAGCGGCTCAGCGCGACACCACGGCGAGGGCCGCCGCCGCACCCAAGAGGACTCCGGCCAGGTAGGGCACCCGCCCGACATGCAGCGCGGCGTAGAAGGGCGCGGGCCCCAGCCCCATGAGGGGCGAGTTGAAGAGCCAAGTCTCCGGGAAGTGGGCCTGGTCACCCAGTTGCGGGGTGCTCAGGGTGCCGCGCTCCACGAAGTTGGCCGCCGGCAACGCGTACGCAATCCAGTCATGCCACTCTAACCGGGAGAAGGTCATCTGGAAGGCGGCGAAACCGAACCAGCCGAACAGAAGGAGGGCCAGTGCTCGGTCAATCCACCGGAACGTGCATCCTAGGGCGGTAGTAGCCGGTCTTGGGGTCGCTTGCGCCATGGCTCCTACCGTGCGGGGAAAAGAATAGCGGACAGGTTGCGCCTGTATATCCTTTTATCGATCCTTATTAGTTGCGCGCTTTCCGGCAATTGATGCAGATGGCATTCCTCCTACGTGCCATTATGGGACGAGCGCAGTCCGCGGCCAGAAGGCAAAAAAAGTGGCGCCGCCAATCCCCCTTCCACTCACCCCCGGAACACGTCCAGGGTGCTACGGGGCGGGTTGGACGTGACCTGGGCCAGGCCTGCGCCGGCGTCCCTGAGTGCCACCCCGGCCCCATGCGGTCGGCGGGGTCGGGGCCGCTTCTGCCGACGCCCCGCGAATTCACAGCGGCGCCGGCAGGTCGCGGCGCGTGAACGTCCGCAGTGCCAGCGCGTAGCCCGCCAGCCCCAGCGCCGCGAGTACCGCCGCCGCCGGCACCGCCAGCAGCGGCTGCCCGCCGTTCCACACGCCCAGATCGACCGTCCACTTGCCCCGCAGGATCGTCTGCTGCGGTTGGTAATAGTAGAACACCGTCAGCGGCCGCAGAAACGCCATCGCGTCCCACATCTGCCCCAACACGTTGACGAGGAACTGCAAGAGCGTCACGAACACCGCCGTGCCGAGCACGCGCCAGCGGAAGCGGCCCCGCGCCGACAGCCACATCGTGAAGCCGCTCAGCGCGAACAAGAGTGCCGCCACGTTCGCCAGCCCCGGCGCCAGGTCGAGCGGGCTGACACGCATGGCGCCCACGCCCTGCCCCGCCGACCAGTCGACGAAGAAGATCGCCGCGCCGAGCCAACTGCCCGCCCACAGGCTGAGGCACACCAGCGGAATCGTCAGCAGGTCGACGCAGAAGTGCGCGAGGACGAGCCGCCAGCGCGGCAGCGGCTGCGCCAGGAGCAGCTCCATCGTGCCGCGATCGATCTCGCCGGCGACCGCCCCCGCCGCCCGGCCGACGGCCCAGACGCAGAAGATCGTCTGCACCAGCGGGTGGACGTAGCCGATGGTCAGCATGTCGGAACTGCGTGTCAGGTCGACGCGCTCGCCGCCCGCCAGCGTCTCGATGATCTTGCCCGGCCCCTTGAAGATGATGTTGAGGAGCGTTGTTATCGGGACGTCCTTGAGGATGTCGTTGATGAGCTGCGGCAGTACCTCCTCCGTGATGCGCTGCGTGATCTTCGCCCACAGCACCTGAAAGAGCAGGAGCAACAGGCAGACGAGGAACAGCGTCAGGCGGACGTCGCGCAGCAGCTTGCGGACGAGAGTCAGCGTCATGCCTCGGCTCCGTGAAAGCGGTGGTAGACGGCGTTCAGCCCCAGCGGCTCGACGCGCAGGTCGGCCACGTCCTGCCGCCCGAGCCATTCCAGCAGCGGCGCCAGCGGCCCGCCGTGCTCCAGCGTCAGCCGGCCGTCGAGCCGCTCGCGCACGCCGAGTCCGGGCAGGTCCGGCGGCGGCGGGGCGGCGCCGCCGAAGCGGACGTGGACGAGGCGCCCCCGGCGCAGCTCGCGCATGTCCTGGAGATGAACGAGACGGCCTTTCTGGAGAATGCCGACGCGGTCGCACACCTGCTCCACCTCGGCGAGGACGTGCGACGAGAAGACGACGGCCTGTCCGGCGTCGCGGGCCGCGCGGAGTTGGCCGAGCAGCTCGTCGCGCATGGTCGGGTCGAGGGCGTTGGTCGGCTCGTCGAGGATGAGGAGCGGGGCGTGCGGCACGAGGACTTGCAGCAGGGCGACCTTGCGCTTCATGCCGGACGACAGGTGGGCGATGGGGCGTTCGAGGTCGATGTCGAAGCGGCGCGCGAGGGCGTCGACGTCGCGCTGGGCGCTGTGCCCGCGTATCTGCTCCAGGAACTGCACGAGCTGCCGGCCGGTCATGTTCTCGTAAAGGCGCAGCTCGCCGGGGAGGTAGGAAACGTGCAGGCGGGCGCGGACGCTGTCGTGCCAGCAGTCGTGCCCGGCGATGGTCGCTCGCCCCGAGGTCGGCCGCAGGAAGCCGAGGAACAGCCGCAGGGCGGTCGTCTTGCCGGAGCCGTTCGGGCCGAGCAAGCCGAAGACTTCGCCGGCGGCAACGGTCAGGTCGAGGCCGTCGAGGGCGCGGAAGCCGTCGTAGCTCTTGGTGAGGCGTTCGGTGTGCAGCAGCATGACGGCGTTGTCCCCGCATTGTTCTCGCGGCTCCCTCAGATTTATAATGGACGAGGCGGGCGTTCTCCACCCCAAGCCGGAGTGTCCCTCTCATGGCCGACGCTTATCTCCTCTCCGCAGCGCGGACTCCCATCGGCAAGTACCTCGGCTCGTTGTCGGACCTGTCGGCTCCCGAATTGGGCGCCGCCGCCGTGCGCGAGGCCCTGGCACGGGCGCGCGTCCCTTCCGGCCCGGTCGACGAAGTCATCCTGGGCAACGTGCTCCAGGCGGGCCTCGGCCAGAACCCGGCGCGTCAGGCGGCGCTGAAAGCCGGCCTGCCGGAGACGACGGCGGCGGTCACGGTCAACACGGTGTGCGGCAGCGGCCTGAAGGCGGTGATGCTCGCGGCCCAGGCGATCCGCGCCGGCGACGCCGACCTGATCGTCGCCGGCGGCATGGAGAGCATGAGCCGGGCGCCGTACCTGCTCTTCGGGGCGCGCCAGGGCTGGAAGGTCGGCGACCAGAAGGCGGTCGACGCGCTGGTCCACGACGGCCTGTGGTGCGCCTTCGAGTGCTGGCACATGGGCGAGGCGGCGGAACACATCGCGACGAAGTGCGGCGTCTCGCGCGCCGAGCAGGACCGCTTCGCGCTTCAGAGTCAGCGCCGCGCCGCCGAGGCGTGGGAGCGCGGCGCCTTCGCCGCCGAGGTGGTGCCGGTGACGGCCGGCGCCGGGGCGAAGGCGAAGACGGTGGCGCGCGACGAAAGTCTGCGTGGCGACACGACGGCGGAGGGGTTGGCGAAGCTGCGCGCGGCGTTCCGCGACGGCGGCACGGTGACGGCCGGCAACGCCTCGACGCTGAGCGACGGCGCCGCGGCGCTGGTCGTCGGTTCCTTGAAGGCGGCGGAGCGCTTGGGGACGAAGCCGCTCGCGAAAGTAGTCGCCTACGCGACGAGCGGCGTGGCGCCGAAGGACATCTTTATTGCGCCCGTCGGTGCCGTGCGCCAGGTTCTCGACAAGGCCGGTTTGCGCCTGAGCGACATCGACCTCTTCGAGTTGAACGAGGCGTTCGCGGCGCAGATGCTGGCGTGCGGCAAGGAACTCGGGTTGGACGAGAGCCGCGTGAACGTCCACGGCGGAGCGATCGCGCTGGGCCACCCGATCGGGGCGAGCGGGGCGCGCGTGCTGACGACGCTGCTGTACGCGATGCAGCAGCGCGGGGCACGGCGCGGGCTGGCGTCGCTGTGCCTGGGCGGGGGCAACGCGGTGGCGATGATCGTGGAGCGTGTTTAGGGAGGAACCCTCGTGGCCGATGATCCGGACCTTGAGGAATTCATGCCACTCAGAGAAGAAATATTGTCCGCTTTAGCCGCGGGTAACGACCATCGCTCCGTGCTGGCTCTGGTCCGGCGTCACCAAGACCAGGGGATGACGCGCGAGGCGTCCTACGAGGTGCTGGAGGGCGTCTGGCGACAGTTCGGCTTCGACGACTGCGACCAGGCCAGTCCGACCCGCGATACTCTGGAGTACGTCCTGGAGAAAGTCTGGTTCCAGGCTCCGGTCGCGCGAGGACCGGCATAAGTGGCGCGGTGCGGGCTGGCGTGGCAGTGCCGGGGCGGGGGAAACGCGGTCGCAATGCTGGAGAGGCTAATTCATGTCTCTTGAAGAGCGTTATCCGTTCACGCACCGCGACGGGCTGGGCAAATTGCGGGACGTCCTCGGCCGCGTGCCCGGCCTCTCCCTCCGGGACCGCGAAGACCTGGGGAGGGCCATCAACAACATGGCCGACAAGGCGTGCGACCTCGACGACATTTTCCGCCAACTCGTGGACCACGACCACGGCCCCGAACAACTGGCCGACCTCTTGGCCGCGTTCGAGGCGACGACGGAGCAGATTCGCGGGGACTCCGACACGATCAACGGCCGGCTCTACGACCTGGCGGACCGTCTTCGCGCGGCCGTGAAGAACGTCCGTACCTGACACTTTGAGCCCGAGGACTCATCATGGCCCCCGACACCGCCGCCCGCGACCGCTGGGAGAAGGACGTCGCCTCCGCCCCGACGCGCGAGCAACCGCCGACCACCGTCAGCGGCGTCCCGATTGAGCCGCTCTACGCGCCCGACTCGCTCGACGGCTTCGACCCCAACGCCGACCTCGGTTATCCGGGTCAATACCCGTTCACGCGCGGCGTCCACGCCACCATGTACCGCAGCCGCCCCTGGACCATGCGCCAGTTCGCCGGCTTCGGCAGCGCCCGGCAGACCAACGAGCGCTTCAAATTCCTCCTCACCAAGGGGCAGACCGGCCTCAGCACCGCCTTCGACCTGCCGACGCTCATGGGCCTCGACAGCGACGACCCGCGCTCCCTCGGCGAGGTCGGACGCCTCGGCGTCGCCGTCGACACCCTCGACGACATGAACGTCCTCTTCGACGGCATCGACGTCGGCGACGTCTCCGTCTCCATGACCATCAACGCCCCGGCCCTCGTCGTCATGGCCTTCTACCTCGCCAGCGCCCGGGACCGCGGCATCCCCTGGGCGAAGCTGCGCGGCACCATCCAGAACGACACGCTGAAGGAGTTCCACGCGCAGAACGAGTTCGTCTTCCCGCCCGAGCCGCACGTCCGCCTCGTCCGCGACCTCATCGAGTATTGCGCGGCGCACGTCCCGCAGTGGAACACCGTCTCGGTCAGCGGCTACCACATCCGCGAGGCCGGCTCGACCGCCGTGCAGGAATTGGCCTTCACCCTCGCCGACGGCTTCCACTACGTCGAGCAGTGCCTCGCCCGTGGCATGGACGTCGATGACTTCGCCCCGCGTCTTTCGTTCTTTTTCAACGCCCACAACGACGTCTTCGAGGAGATCGCCAAGTACCGGGCGGCGCGCGTCCTCTGGGCCGAGGCGATGCGCCACAAGTACGGCGCGAAGAAGGAGACGTCCTGGAAGTTGCGCTTCCACGCCCAGACGGCGGGCTGTTCCTTGCAGGACAAGCAGCCGGAAGTGAACCTGATCCGCGTCGCCTACCAGGCCCTGGCGGCGGTCCTCGGCGGCTGCCAGTCGCTGCACACCAACAGCATGGACGAAACGCTCGCCCTGCCCAGCGAGCACGCTGTCACGCTCGCCCTGCGCACCCAGCAGGTGCTCGCCTGCGAGACGGGCGTGACCAACACCGTCGACCCGCTCGGCGGCAGCTACTTCGTCGAGACGCTGACGAAGAAGATGCAAGAAGAGGCCAAAGTCTACTTCGACCGTATCGACCGCCAGGGCGGCATGATCGCGGCCATCGAGAAGGGCTTCTTCCGCCGCGAGATCGCCGACGCCGCCTTCGCCTACCAGCGCGACGTGGACGCGAGGCGCAAACTCCTCGTCGGCGTCAACGCCTTCGTCGAGGCGGACGAGAAGCCCATCGAGACGCTGATCGTCGACGAGTCCGTCGAGAAAGAGCAGGTGGATCGGCTGAAGAAGATCAAGAACGGGCGCGACGCCGGGGCGGCGCGGCGCTGCCTGGACGAGGTGCGCCGCGCGGCCGCGACGGCGGACAACCTGACGCCGGCGCTCCTGGAGGCGGCGCGGGCGCGCTGCGCGGTCGGCGAGATCATGAGCGCGCTGGCGGACGTGTTCGGGCGCTATGACGGGGCGGCGAAGTGGTAAGGCTCTCGGTTCGGGCGGAGGCCGGTGTCCATGACGACTCTTCTTGTGCTGGGACCGACCGATCACGGGCGGCCGATCTCTCGCGAGGAGTTCGAGACGGCTCGGAGTCGGGAAGGCTACTGCTACGAACTCATCGACGGGAGGGTCTACGTGTCACCCGTCCCCAACTTGCCGCACGATTTCCTCGTGGAATGGCTGTACGGCCTGCTCTACGACTACAGCCGGGGACGGCCGGACGTCATCAATTACCTCTCGGCGAAGGCTCGCGTTTACGCGCCGGAGCGAGAGGAAGCAACCAGCCCGGAGCCCGACCTCGCCGCGTATCGTGATTTCCCCCGCGGCACCCCGATCGGGGAGCGCTCGTGGGAAGACGTCAGCCCGATTCTCGTGGGGGAGGTCGTGTCCGAGGACAACGCGGAGAAAGACCTAGAGCGAAACGTCGAACTCTACTTGCAGGTGCCGTCGATCCGCGAATACTGGATCCTGGACCCGCGCGAGAACCCCGACCGCCCGACGCTGCGCGTCTACCGGCGGCGCGGCGAACGCTGGCAGCGGCCCATCGACGTCGCGCCGGGGGAAACGTACTCGACGCGACTGTTGCCCGGCTTCGTCCTGCGCCTCGACCCGCACGCCTGATGCCTCCCGAGGGAGGCTCTCCGACGGCACCGGGCACCGTCCGGCGCCCTTTCTGGCCACTTCGCGAATGCGTAGAATTGCCCTTCGGCCGCCGCGCCTCCGCGGCGGCCGTACCAGGGACTAAGGAGATCAATTCATGGATCGAAGGGCGTCCTCGCTGGTCCGCGTGTTCTTCCTCCTGGCCGTCGTCCTCGCGCCCGCGCAAGCCCGCGCCGCGGACAAGGGCGAGCGCGCCGTCTACCTCGCCGGCGGCCTTTCGGGCGACGACCTCGTGACCCTCACCGCCAACCTCGCCGCCAGCGGCCGCGGCGGCGTCCCGCTCCTCGACACGCCGGCGACGTCTTCCTACACCGCCGGCTTCCTCGCGTCCTTCCGCCCCGAGCGCGTCGTGCCGGTCGGCACCTTCCCCGAGGGGACGACCGTCCTCCAGCGCCGCCTCGGCGTGGCCCTGGCGCCGCCGCTGGCGTGGCAAGGCGGACTTCCCGAATCGCTTTGGGAGGCATTGTTCGAGCGGGCCGAGCGCGTCGTCGTCTGCCCGTCGGAGCCGCGCCGCCTGCTGTTGCAGTCGGCGTGCCTGGCCGGCGCCGCCGGGGCGCCGCTGTTCGTGGCGCGCGGCGACGAGGGCGAGGCGGCCGCCCTGCGCCGCTGGCTGGCACGCTGGAAGACAGGCGAGGTTATGGCGTGCGGGAACGTCGCCAAACTGTGCCGCGACCTCGGCGAGACGCGCGTGACCGCGCTGGCCGACGAAACGGAAGTGGCGACGGCCTACCTGCGCCTGCAGGCCCGTAAAGGCCCACTGGCGACCCTCGTTGTCGCCAACCCGGCCGACTTGCGCAAGGAGTTCGGCGGCACGTCGCGCCTGGCGCCGTGGCTGGCTCTTCAGAAACGCGCCGCCCTGTTGCTGACGAACGCGGCGGGCGACGACGTCCCCGCCGTCGTCAAGGAGGCGCTGAAGAATCCGCACCTGCGCCGGGCCGACTCCCTGATCCTCGCCGGCAACCTGAAGGCCCTCCCCGTGGAGAAGCGGGCCAACCCGGCGGAGGGGAAGGACTCCGTCATCGAGATGGAGCCGCTGACGTCGACCGGCGAGGAAGCGTTTACCTTCGCGACGGGGCGCCTGTTCCACGACGACCTCAACGTCGTCGCCCTGATGCTGGCGCGCGAGCGGCTGGTGGCGGAGGCCAAGGCGCCGCGGCGCGTGCTGGTGGCGAGCAACCCCGGCGGCGGGCTGCCGCTGCTGGAGATGTTCTCGCGGCACACGGCGAAGGAGTTTCGCGGCCGCGGCTACGAGACGACGGCGCTGTTCGAGGCGGGGGTCAACAAGGATCTCGTGCGTCGCCTGCTGCCCGACCAGGACGTCTTCCTCTGGGAGGGGCACCACAAGACGATGGTCGAGGAGTACGAGGTGCCGAAGTGGACGGAGCCGCTGCGGCCGTCGCTGGTCGTGCTGCAAAGCTGCCTGGCGCTGAACGAGGAGGAGGCGTTCCCGCTGCTGCGGCGCGGCGCCGTCGCCGTGATCGGCTCGTCGACGCGCACCTACTCCGGCTCCGGCGGCGCCTTCACCCTGGCCTTCTTCGACGGCCTGATGTACGAGGACCAGACGCTCGGCGGGGCGCTGCGACAGGCGAAGAACTTCCTCCTGGCGTACAGCATGTTGAAGGAGAAGCGGCTCGGCGACGGGGCGAAGCTGAAGGGGGCGAACCTGCGCTCGGCGTGGGCGTTCAGCCTGTGGGGCGACCCGACGCTGCGCCTGCCTCTCCCCGCCGTGCCGGAAGGGTCGCTGCCCCCCGTGCGGCACGAGGTGAAGGGGAAGACGATCACCCTGTCGGTGCCGGAGAAGGCATACGACCCCGTGAAGTCCGAGAAGTTCCAGGCGCGGATGTGGCCGAACGCGCGCCTGGCGGGGCTGCTGACGCGCGACGAGGAGGGCGACGAGCGCCACCTGGTGCCGCTGCTGTTCATGGAGGTGGCGCTGCCGAAGGTGCCGGCGGACAGGACGCCGACGCTGCACGGCCGCCTCTCGGAGAAGAACTGGGTCTTCCTGTGGGACGCGCGGCGGCGCAGCGGCTACCTGCTCGTGCGGCCGCCGTCGCGCGAGCAGCGCGAATTGCGTTTCAGCGTTAAATGGGACGAATAAAGCAGATCGACGGCTTGGAGCGGTGAGGCAGTCATGAACCCCGGAATGCGTCTTGTGTTGTCGTCCTTGGCGGTGTTGGCCTTCCACGTCTCCCCGTGCCGTGCCGACTCGCGCGTCACCCTGGTCGCCGGCGGCGGCACCGACGCGGAAGGGCCGGCCGCGAAGGCGGAACTGGTCGGGCCGTTCGGCGTCGATTTCGGCCGCGACGGCTCCCTCTACGTCGTCGAGATGACCGGCGAACGCTTCCTGAAGATCGACCCGAGCGGCAACCTGGCGCGGGTCGGCGGCACCCTCCGCAAGAAGGGAAACGCCGGCGACGGCGGGCCGGCGACTCAAGCACTCTTCAATGACATGCACAGCCTCGCCGTCGGCCCGGACGGTCTCGTCTACCTCGCCGACACCGCGAACAACCGCGTCCGCCGCTACAACCCGAAGACCGGCGTCGTCAGCGCCTTCGCGGGCACTGGCGCCAAGGGCGACGACGGCGAGGGCGTGCCGGCGCTCAAGGCGAAATTCGGCGGCGTCTACTGCCTGTCCTTCGACCCCAAGGGCGAACACCTCTACCTCGCCGACCTCGACATGCGCCGCGTCCGGGCGATCGACATGAAGACCGGCGTCGTCAGTACGGTCGCGGGCAACGGCAAGAAGGGCGTGCCGGAGGACGGAGCCGACGCCCGCACGGCTCCGCTGCTCGACCCGCGCGCCGTCGCCGCCGACGGCGCGGGCAACGTCTACGTCCTGGAGCGCGGCGGGCACGCGCTGCGCGTTGTCGGCGCCGACGGCAAGATCCGCACCGTCGTCGGCACGGGCAAGGCGGGCGCGGCCGGCGACGGCGGCGACGCCCGCCGGGCGACGCTGAACGGGCCGAAGCACCTGTGCGTCGACCGCGACGGCTCCGTCCTCATCGCCGACACGGAGAATCACTTGATCCGCAGATACTTGCCGCGCGAGGGGAAGATCGTGCGCGTGGCGGGGACGGGCAAGAAAGGGGCGGCCGGCGTCGGTGGGCCGCCGGAGAAGGCGGAGTTGGCTCAGCCGCACGGCGTCATCGTCCACCCGTCGGGGGCGATTTACGTCAGCGACAGCGGCAACGACCGCGTGCTGAGGATCGAGAGGTGAGTACCATCATCCTGAATTCTTGCTAATGACATCCCAGGCCGCCTGTGTTTCCCCGTTTGTCTTTCAGGGACAAGGCTGTCCAAAAAAAGCTCCAAGAACCGTTATCTGAAAGGACGTCCGTACCTGAAAGCCACGTGGCTTAAATCCCTCTTACGTCTCGCCCTGCAAGGAGCCTCGCCGTGATGGTGAATGTCGAAGACCTTCTGGCCGAATGCGCCGCCCTCCTGAACCGCTACGGCCCCGACTCGCCCCGTGTGGCCGCCTTCATCGCCGAGCATAAGGCGAACACCGAGTTCGCCGAACTGGCGGATCTCTCTGTCAAGCTCAAGAGGGAGTTCCTGTCCGCCCCCAAGCCGAACGGCGTGGGGAACGGGCAGCTGGCAAGGTAGGCCTTGTCAGCGACGTCCGTTCGTCCATGACTCCCGGTGCCCGAGGGCGCCGGCTCGTTCCGTCCGGTTCGCCCGTCTTGGCCGAGACCTTTGGTATGAGCCCGCCTTTTGACTACAGCCAGAGGTCCGACGGCGAACTGCTCCGGGCAGCGGCCGAGGGCGACGAGCAGGCTTACTGGGAGTTCTGCGTTCGGTCGCTGCCTACGCTCTTGCGCTTCGTCCGCGCGCGCTGTCAAAAGCATGGCCTTCCTCTCGACCTGGCGGCCGACGCCGTTCACGAGGCGATGGTGCGCGCCATCGGCTGGATCAAAAAACACCCTGGCGCGCGCCTCACGTTCAGCTGGCTGGTGCAAACGGCGACCAACGTCATCGTCGACTGGCTCCGGGAACGGCGTCACGAAGTGACGGGTGGCCGCGTCGAAATCGCCGCGGCCTCCGAGACGTTGGGCCGGACCGACGACGCTCTTGACCTCCGCGCGAACCTGGAACGACTGCCTCCGCCCGACAAAGAGATTCTCGAAAAGATTTATTTCCGCGGCCTGTCGCCCGAAGAGGTGTCGGCGGACCTGGGGCTCGGCAAATGGGCCGTTTACAAGCGACTCGAGAGGGCCCTGGACAGGCTCAGATCCCTCATGGGGCCTCCGTCATCATCCCCGCCAAGCGGCGGAGGGACAACTCGCCCTCAGACTCCTCAATAGAAACAAACTGACAGGCCCGGAGATGACCAAGGGGACGCTCGTGACCCGCCCCGCGCGGCGGACGGAGTAAGGTGCTTTTATGCGCATCGGCGTCTTCGGCGGCACGTTCGACCCGGTCCACTACGGGCACCTCATCCTCGGCGAGCAGGCCCGGGAGCAGGTGCGCCTCGACCAGGTCTGGTTCGTCCCCGCCGCGCAGCCGCCGCACAAGGCGGGCCGCCCCGTGACGCCGTTCCGCCACCGCGCCGAGATGCTGCACCTCGCCGTCGCCGGCTACGAGCCGTTCCGCGTCGACGAGCTGGAGAGCGAGCGCCCCGGACCCAGCTTCACCGCCGACACGCTCGACGAATTGAATCGGCGACATCCCGGACACGAGTGGTTCCTCCTCGTCGGCTCCGACACGCTCGCCGAGCTGCCGACCTGGCACGACCCGGCCGGCGTCGTGCGCCGCGCCGCCCTGGTCGTCATGGTGCGGGCCGGCGGCGGCGTGGCGCCGGCTGACGAAGTACACGCCCGGCTGGGGCTGCCGGCGGACGTCGCCCTGCGGATGCACGTCATTCAGGCGCCGCTGGTCGACCTCTCCGCGAGCGACCTGCGCCGGCGCGTCGCCGAGGGGCGCAGCGTCCGCTACCTGCTGCCGCGCGCCGTCGAGTGCTACGTCGAGGAAAAGCACCTCTACCGACCCTCGGCGACGTGACGTCCTCGGTTTTGTACTTGTCAGCGCGGCGGCGCCTGGCTTAGGCTGGCGGGTAGGAATCGCCCTCTTTCCTCGTCCCGGGAGTTCGTCGTGGACGCGGCCCTCTCAATCTTGGCGGCCAAGGCCCTCGACCTCGTACCGGACGGCGCGCGCGTCGGCCTCGGCAGTGGCCGCGCCGCCGAGGCGTTCGTCCGCGCCCTCGCCGAGCGCGCGCGCCAGGGACTGCGCGTCCGCGGCGTGCCGACCTCCGAGGCGACGGCACGACTGGCCCAAGCGCTTGGCATCGGGCTGGACACGCTCGACGCGCCGGAGCCGCTCGACCTCACCGTCGACGGCGCCGACGAGGTCGAACGCGGGACGTTAAACCTCATCAAGGGGCGCGGCGGCGCCTGCGTGCGCGAGCGCGTCGTCGCCGCGGCCTCGCTGAAGCAAGTGATCCTCGTGACGCCGGAGAAACTCGTCGACCGGCTCGGGGAGCGCGGGCAACTCCCCGTCGAGGTGTTGCCGTTCGCCGCGCCCTTCTGCGCGCGGCGCCTGGCAGCGATGAGCGGGTTGCGGCCGGAATTGCGGAAGACGACACAAGAGAAGCCTTTTGTCACCGACAACGGGAACTGGGTCCTCGACTGCGGCGTCGGACCGCTGGACGACGCGGCGGCACTCGACCGGGCGCTGCGCGCGCTGCCGGGCGTGGTGGGGACGGGTCTGTTTTTGGGGACGGCGTCGCTGGTGCTGGTGGGTCGCGACGGGCGTGTCGAAGAACTGAGGCCGGCCGGGGCTTAGCACGACGTGCGCAGCCCCGGCTGGCGAACGGAGGAGATCGTCGATGGAACTCGGAATGATCGGCCTGGGCCGCATGGGCGGCAACATGGTGAAGCGCCTCCTGCGCGCGGGGCACGACTGCGTCGCGCACGACCGCGACCCCAAGGTCACCGCCGACTTCGACCAGGGCGAGCCGAAGCGCGCCCGCAAGGCGTCCTCAGCCGCCGACCTCGTCAAGCAACTGGCGCCGCCGCGCGCCGTCTGGCTCATGCTCCCCGCCGGCGACGTCACCGACGGCGCCGTCAAGGAACTGGCGACGCTCCTTCAGCCCGGCGACACGGTCATCGACGGCGGCAACGCCCACTTCCCCGACGACATCCGCCGCGCGAAGGAGCTGCGGACGAAGAACATCCATTACTGCGACGTCGGCACCTCCGGCGGCGTCTGGGGCCTGGAGCGCGGCTACTGTCTCATGGTCGGCGCGGCGGCCGACGCCTTCGCGCGCCTCGAGCCGATCTTCGCCGCCCTGGCGCCCGGCGGCGACGGCCAGACGCGCCAGGAGCGCGGCTACGTCCACACCGGCCCGCCGGGGTCGGCGCACTTCGTCAAGATGGTCCACAACGGCATCGAGTACGGCATGATGCAGTCGTTCGCCGAGGGGTTCGAGCTGCTGAAGCGGGCGAACTTCGCCGGGCTGCCCGAGGAGCGCCGCTTCGACCTCGACCTCGCCGCCGTCGCCGAGGTGTGGCGGCACGGCAGCGTCGTGTCGTCGGGGCTGCTCGACCTGCTGGCCATGTCGCTCAAGAAGGATCCGCAATTGTCGGAATTCGTCGGCCACGTCGGCGACTCGGGCGAGGGGCGCTGGACGGTCCAGGCGGCCATCGACGAGGACGTGCCCGTGAACGTGCTGGCGGCGGCGCTCTTTACTCGTTTCCGCTCGCGAATGGACGAAAGCTTCGCGGACAAGGCGCTGTCGGCGATGCGCAAGGGCTTCGGCGGCCACGTCGAAAAGAAGTGAGAGTCGGTGGTGTGAGCCCCTCTCCCCTTTGGGGAGAGGGG
>JBBROG010000232.1:0-14021 GCA_038229635.1 Gemmatales bacterium | reverse complement strand
GTGTCCCCGGGTTGCGCGAGTATGCTCCACCCGGGGCTACGATCCGCCGCCCGCTACGCGGGCTAACAACGGAGTAAGCCGTTGACGACCGGCAAACTCACTCCTGGAACAGCGGCGGTAGTTTCGGGTCGGGGCGCTTCGGCGGCGTGGTGAAGTCGAGGTTGAGCCCCTGTTCTTGGGCGTAGCGGACGAAGTCCCAGTGCGTGTCGAAGCGTCGGCCGTAGCGGTTGCCGGACTGGTCGAGGATTACCCGGCGCACCTCGCGGACGCAGGTCGGCATCTTGAGGAGTTCGACGAGATCCTGCGTGCCGAGGCGGTAGGGGAATCGTTGCGCCCCCGTTTTTCGGCCGACCCACCTTGGGAACGTGCGGCCGGACGTTCACACTCTCCTACGCCGCGAGAGGCCGATCAGGCTCAGCGTGGCGAGGCCGAGGAGAGAGAGCGTCGAAGGTTCGGGTACGACTTGAGTCGGCGTGGCGAGGAAACCGCGAGTGAAGCCCTTGGCGTCCTGATAATAGCCGACGATATTCCCGGCGTCGTTGACGCCGTTTGCGAAGGTCGAAGACGCCCCCGGCACATCGAGGCGCGTGTAAACACCGCTATTGAACAAGAATCCATCGGTGATTAACGGGAAATTTGCCCTCAAGGTTCCCACAATGTTCCCCTGATTGTCGACCCCTGCGGCGACGTCGGGGTCGCTAAAAAGATATGTAGATGAATGAAATATGTTAAAGATACCACTAGAATAATGGAATAAACTAACGGATACAGTAGGCGGCAAGAAGGGGAAGAAGGGTGTAGCATTAACCCCCTCGCCAACGATCTGTCCCAGGTCATTGATCCCGTTGGCCACTGTGAACTGTCTTCCCGGTACGGCAATGGTCGAGAAGACACCGCCGCTGTACACGAAACCGTGAGTCGAGTTGCCGGCACTGAAACTGCCGACGATCTGCCCGGAGCCGTTGATACCAGAAGCTCTCGTTCCAGTCGCACCCGGGACGTCGAAGGTCGTGAAGCCCCCGCCGCTGTACAGGAAGCCGTGAGTCGAGTTGCCGGCACCGAAACTGCCGACGATCTGCCCGGCGCCGTTGATCCCAAACGCCCGTGTCGAGGCCGCCCCCGGCACGTCGAGGGTCGTGAAGATGAAGCCCGCCGCCGACGGGCCGACGGAGGCGAAGGACAGCACCAGGGCCAGGAAGCCGGAACGAAGCTCTCTCATGGCGTCCCCTTCTGGATGGGTGAAGAAGCAGCAGAAGAACACCGAACACAACGGATACGCCCAGGGGGGGGAAGGCGCCGGGGATGACTGTAAGCGGCTGGGGAGGCGATGTCAACGAGAAATCTGAAAAAAAGGCAACGCGATTCGGCGACGTTCTCGGCGTGAGAGGCGTCGCCTACCCGCGCCCCCCGGAAGGCTCCTCGGCGTGGCGTAAGACCTCCAGGAACGGCACCTGCTCCAGCGCCCCGAACAGGCGCTCGCGCGTCAGCTTGTCGCGCGTCAGTCGCGGCGACCCCAGGCCGCACAGGAACCGCGTGAAGGCCCGCGCGTCCCCCAGCGTTTCGCGATGCCGGCCGCGCAGCGCGTTCGCCTCACGCCACAGCGCTTCGTCGATCGCCGCCGGCGCCCTCGGCAGGAGCTTCGCCGGCTTGCCGCCGTCCAGGCACCAGGAACAATGACCGCACGGCGCGGCCAGCGTCTCGCCGAAGTGGGCACACAGGCGCTCGCCCTGGCAGCCGTCCAGCCCCGCCAGTTCCATCACCTGATTCAGACGCGCCACCTCGCGCGCCTCGCGCTCCAGCGTGCGCCGGTGCAGGTCATGCGCCAGCGCCTCCAGGTCGGGCGGCGTCTTCAGGCGGCGGTAGCGGTGGCGCACGCCGTCGGCACGCAGCGTCAGCAGCCCCAGTTCCGCGAGGTAGTCGAGGGCGCGGACGACACGCTCGCGCGGCGACCCGGAGGCCCGCGCGGCGGTGTCGAGGTCGATGTGGAACCACGTCCGCGCCGGCTTCGCCGTGCGCAGCACCGCCTTGAGAAAGTCGCGCCGCTCGCCCTCGAAACGCGCCAGGATCTCGGCGGAAGGCTTCAGCGGTTGGAACTGGTACGCCGCGTAGAACGGCGTGCCGCCTTGCAACCAGCCGTCCAACTCCAGGTACGTCAGCAACGTCGACACGACGACCGGCCGCACGTCGCACGTCCCCGACAGTTCGTAGAGGTTCAGCCCGAAGTCCTCCCCCTGGGCGAAGACCTCGCGCAGCAGGTCGTGGACGCCCGCGAACGATGGCGTGTCGCCGTGGACGAAGTTCTCCAGACGGTTGAGGTCGTCGGGGCAGACGAATAGCTCGCACTCAGCCGGCGCGCCGTCGCGGCCGGCGCGGCCGACCTCCTGCGAGTAGTTTTCGAGACTTTTCGGAAGGTTGTAGTGGTACACGGCGCGGATGTCGGCCTTGTCGATGCCCATGCCGAAGGCGATCGTCGCGACGACGACGGCATCCGCCGAGGTGGCGAACCCGTCCTGCACGGCGGCGCGCTCCTCGTCGGCGAGGCCGGCGTGGTAGAAGCGCGCCGGCAGCCCCGCGCCGGCGAGGCGCCCCGCCACCTCCTCGGCGGTCCGCTGCAGCGTCACGTAGACGATGGCCGGACCCGGCGGGCGCCCCTTGAGACTGCTCGCCAGGAGGGCGTCGCGGCGGTCGGCGCGGACGGGCGTCGTGCGCAGCGTGAGGTTGGGGCGGTGGAAGCCGGTGCGGACGGCGCACGCGGGGGCGATGGCGAAGCCGCGGCAGACGTCGGCGAGGACCGGCGGCGTCGCGGTCGCCGTCAGCGCCAGGACGCGCTCGGCGCGGCAGAGGCGGGCGAAGTGCGCCAACTTCAGGTAGTCGGGGCGGAAGTTGTGGCCCCACTCGCTGATGCAGTGGGCCTCGTCGACCGCGAACAGCGACACGCGCAGGCGCAGCAGGGCCGCGCGGACGCGCTCGTTGTTGAAGCGCTCGGGCGCGAGGTACAGGAGGCGCAAGGCGCCCGAGCGCAGGTCGGTCATCACCCGGCGGTACTCGTCGCCGTCCAGCGTGGAGTCGAGGCGGGCGGCGGCGACGGCGCGGGCGCGCAGGCGGTCGATCTGCTCCTTCATGAGGGCGATGAGCGGCGAGACGACGAGCGTCACGCCGGGCAGGAGCAACGCCGGCAGCTGGTAGCAGAGCGACTTGCCGCCGCCGGTCGGGAACACCGCCGCCGCCGAGCGGCCGGCCAGGAGATGGGTGATGACCTCCTCCTGACCGGGGCGGAATTGCTCCAGGCCGAATGTCCGGCGCAGGACGTCGTGGGGGGTGGGCATGACGGGCTCCTTTGGCCGCGCGCGGTCTCAATTCCCCGGCCGCTTCGCCAGCCGCTCCAGGACGCTTTTCGCCTCCTGCGTCAGGAAGTCGGCGGCGGGTCCCTTCGCCAACTCCCGGAGGGTCTTCCGGGCCTCGGCGTCGCCGACGTTTTCCAGCACTTCCAGCGCCCGCAGCGCCCGCAGCTTGTCGCCGGACGCCGCGCCGCCCTCGACCTTCTTGAGCAACTCGCTCACGCGCCGCGTCGCCTCGGCCGACGGCTCCGCGGCCAGGGCCTTGCGCAGCGCCGCCTCCGCCTGGCCGGCGAGGCGCTCCAACTCCCGCGACGCCTGCTCGCGCACGTTGAAATCGTCGTCGTCCAGCTCAGCGACAAGTTTGTCGATCCGCTTCGGGTCGGCGGAGCCGCCCCATTTGAGACGTTCGCGGGCGATAACCGCCGCCTGGCTCCCCGACGCGACGAGCGCCGCCACCGCCTCGCCGGCCTTCGCCGCGTCGGCGCCGGCGAGGGCGTCCCAGTGCGCGTCGAGTTGCGCCGGCGTCAGCGCCATAGCCGCGGGCCGCGCTTCCTTCGCGAGGAAGGCGACGTCCCACACGACCGCGGTGCCGTCGCCGCCGACGGTGGCCAGGCGCCGGCCGTCGCCGGAGAACGACAGCGAACTGAGGACGGCGCCGTGGCCCCTGAGTGTGCGGACGTCCTTCCCCAACAGCGGACTCCACAGGCGGACGACCTGGCCCGCCGCCGTCGCCGCCGCCCCCGAAGCCGCGTAGGCCCCGAAGAGTTCTTGCCCGCGGTCGGCGCGGCTGCGCAGCTGCCCCGTCGCCAACTCCCAGACGCGCGGGCCGCCGGGACTCTCGGCCAGGAGCGTTCGGCCGTCGGGCGCGAACGCCAGCGACGACGCGGCGACGCGGTTCCCCGGCTCGCCGAGTTGACGGACCTCCTGCCACGTCGCCGTGCCGCACAGCCGCACCGACGAGTCGCGGCAGGCCCCGCCGAGGAGCCGGCCGTCGGGAGAGAAGGCCACGCGATACACCCCTCGCTCACTCTTGAAAGGGACCGCCTTGTCCTTGCCCGTGTCGGCGTCCCAGACCGTGACGGCGCCCGCCGCGTCGACCGCGGCGAGGAGCTTGCCGTCCGGGGAGAAGGCGAGGGAGGCGGCGTTGTCCGCGGCCGGCGGCGAGGATAGCGCGCCGCCGGCGCGGGGGGTCGTGGGGACGAGGGCGTGACGCGGCTTGCCGGTCGCCGTCTCGTAGAGGTTGACGGCGCCGTCCAGCGTGCGCGCCGCGAGGAGGTCGCCCGCCGGACTCAGGGCGACCGCGACGACGGCCGACGACTCGTGGACGACCTCGCGCAGCGGTTTGCCGGTGCCGGCGTCCCAGAGGCGCACGCCGCCGTCGCGGTGCCCCGCCGCCAGCGTCTTGCCGTCGGCCGAGAGGACGGCGCAGACGAGCGGCCCGCCGTCGCGCCGCGATTGCGGCAGCTCCTTCCCCGTCGCCACGTCCCACAGGCGGATCGTGTGGTCCCAACTCGCCGAGGCGAGCGTCTTGCCGTCGGGGCTGAAGCTCACCTCGGACACCAGGGCGACGTGCCCGAGCATCTGGCGGATTTCCTTGCCGGTCGCCGCGTCCCACAGGCGGATGGTCTTGTCGGCGGCGCACGAAGCGAGCGTCTTGCCGTCCGGCGAAATGCGCACCGCCGAGGCAAGGTCGGTATGCCCTAGGAATTGTCGCATTTCTTTGCCACTGGCGATCTCCCAGAGGCGGACCGTGCGGTCCATGCTCGCGGAGGCGAGCCACTTGCCGTCGCGCGAGACGTCGAGCGAGTGGACGTTCTCGCGGTGGCCGACGAACTTGCGCACCTCGTTGCCGGTGGCGGCGTCCCAGAGGCGCAGGGCGTTCTCCTCGTCGACGGCGGCGACGTGCTTGCCGTCGGGCGTGAAGACGACGTTCGAGGTGCCGCTGTCGGAGCCGGACGGCAGGCGATGCACTTCCTTGCTCGTCGCCAGGTCCCAGAGGCGCAGGGCGCCGTCGTGCCCCTTGGAGGCGAGCGTCTTGCCGTCGGGACTGAAGACGACGCAGTTGATGCCGCCGCCAGCGTTGGGCAGGACGGCCTTCTGCTTGCCGCTGGCGACGTCCCAGAGGCGGATCGTGTTGTCGACGCTGCCCGAGGCGAGGGTCTTGCCGTCGGCCGTGAAGGCGACGGTGTCGACGTTGCTGCCGTGTCCCGCGAAACGGCGGATCTCGTCGCCGGTGGCGACGTCCCAGAGGCGAACGAGGCGGTCGTTGCCGCCCGAGGCGATGGTCTTGCCGTCGGGCGCGTAGGCGACGATGACGGCGTAACCGCCGTGGCTGAGGCTCGTGCTGCCGACGCGACAGAGGGCGCCGGCGGGAACCCGTGGCGCGGGCGGAGTCGTGGCCTGCGGAGGGGTCGGCGACCGCGGCCGGGGAGGCGCGGCTTCCTGCGCCGACGCGGCGGACACGAAGGCGAACAGGGTCGCCAGTAGGAGCCGTCCTTGGGTCGAAGACATGAGCCACCTCCTCCTGCACGGGACGCGGGACGGGACGGGTATTCCCCATGCCAGCGTAATCCCCGGAGGAAAGTGCGTCCAGGACAATTCGCGACGACAGGCGTGCCCCCGTGTCGTCTGGGGGGGCGGGTCCGTCGAATCAGGTTCCGTTCGCCGCAGGATGGCCCACTCCCGGCGGCGGCTGCAACAGGTCGCCCACGCGGCAGCGGAAGCCGGGTACGACGTCCTCGCCGCTCAGTTCCTCGTTCTCGCGCACGGTGGCGTCGCTGCCGTCGGCGCGGTAGACGCGGACCCGGCGCGTCTGCGGGTTGACGACCCACAAGAGGCGCACGCCGGCGCTCATCCAGTCGGTGACTTTTTCGTCGACCTCGTAGTAGGTGTCGTGCGGCGAGACGACCTCGACGGCGAGGTCCGGCGCCAGCGGCAGATGGCCGACGGCCGCCCGCTCGGGAGTGAGGCGCTCGCGGCTCACGAAAGACGTGTCGAGGCGACGGACCTTCGCCGGCTCGTTCTCGAAGCAACGATAACTCGCCCCCTCGGGGAAGACCCAGCCGAGTCGGTGTTCCCGGCAGAAGCTTCTCAAGAGGCCATGCACTTCACCGGCGACGTAGCTGGACCATGCGCTCATCTTTCTCTCCACGAGCCGACCCCCGACGAGTTCGTAGCGGTCGCCGTCGGGCATCGTCAGGAGGTCTTCCGGCGTGACGGGCGGGTCTGCGGTTGCGGTGGACATCGGTCGCGCCTCCCCAGGTTGGATCATCCGGGCACCCATTCACTCCGCCCGATTAGACCAGAGAGTTGCACGGACTGGCAAGGGAAGCCGGAACGCACAACACCGCCGGGGTCGGGCAAGGCGGGTTGGCGACAGCGGCGAAAAAGGCGTCCGGTAACCAGTGAGAAAAGGAGGAAGAGTGATTTATATTATTGATATAAAAACAATACTTATACTTTTTAACGACTGGGAAACCATCGGAGACCGGACCGTGTCAGGTTCGTGAGAAAAGCGAATAGGCGACTTCGAGACTTCGACCTTGTGGTGTTTTTCCTGTACTCGGGTTGACAGTTCGCCTGACGATCATTACACTGTACAGTTGTCCGGGTAAGGCTGGGGGAGGATTTATATGAGCGCCCATTCCGCCATCGAGTGGACTGACGCTACATGGAACCCCATTCGAGGCTGTACAAAGATCAGTCCTGGGTGCGCGCACTGCTACGCGGAAACCTTCGCAGAGCGATTTCGGGGTGTGCCTGGTCATCCTTACGAGTTGGGGTTTGATCTTCGAGTTGTACCACAAAAACTTGCCCAACCGCTCCGGTGGGCGGCACCTCGCATGATCTTTGTCAATTCAATGAGCGACCTCTTTCATGAGGGAATTGCAGACGACTACATTCTCCGGGTGGCTCGGGTCATGAGGCTAGCTGGCTGGCACACTTACCAAGTCTTAACAAAGCGGTCGAAACGTCTTCTGGATTTACTTCAGTCTAAGCTGAGCGGCGCGAGTCAGCTATCGCATATTTGGTGGGGTGTTAGCGTAGAGAACCGGAAACACGGCTTCCCGCGAATCGAGCATCTCAGGGCGGCGCATGCCGGAGTCCGATTTCTTTCTATCGAACCTCTTCTCGAAAGTCTTGGCCGGGTCAATCTCGAAGGAATCGATTGGGTAATCGTGGGCGGCGAGAGTGGTCCGAAGGCCAGACCGATGGCGAAGTCGTGGGTCGTCTCGATCCGCGATCAGTGTCGAGATGCCGGTGTCCCGTTTTTCTTCAAACAGTGGGGCGGTTGTCGCAAAGGGGAAGCAGGACGCGATCTGGACGGCGTGACTCACGACGAGCTTCCGCCGCGTGTTCACGGCCCGACATTACCGTTATCCGAGCGTCGGAACCTGCCGGCTCTTGCATTCCTGGATCAGTTCGGGTATGGAGCTGTTTCAATGAAGCTGATCTCGCGCATACTGAAGTTTGGCCAATGCGAAGTATTCTCCTATCTCGACTACAAAGACATGAATCGCTGGATCACAGACCCGAACAAAGCGTCTACGTTCACGCGCGCCTACGGCGGCGAAGAATGGCGTGGAGCCATCGACCTGGCCGAACGTGACAGGAGGAAATTCCTTCTCGACAAGTATAAGGCTGCCCTCAAGGACCCCCTTCGCGGCAACGCCGCGTATGTCACATCCTTCTCCATGTTCGACAAGAATAGCATGCCGCTGTATTGGCTCATATTCTGCACAAACAGCTTACGCGGCCTCGAAGAGATGAAAAAGGCGATGTGGGCAGTTGACAATACGGGGGAATTCCGCTTCTCGGATGGAGATAATCCATATCAACCAACACTTTTCAGTCAGAGGTACGACGACGCCTGGCTTGCGGATGAATTGGCGGACAGGCTCGCTGGCAGAACGATGAGCGTTTACAAGGTCAAGGAATTCGTCCTGACGGATACGCCGTGCTACTTGTTCAAAACTGCGTTGAAGTCTCTCGAAGTCGGGAAGAATGGACGAGCCGCAGTGATCGAGCAACCGTCGGGAAGAAAACCGGGGACGTACATCGACGAGCAGCTTGATGAAATCGTGCTCAAATTTGAAGTTTCATTGTTTTGAGGCAGAAGTCCGAAACGCTAGTCTGTGGTTAGTCCTTCAGTGCATTCGTAGGGCCTTTTCATGTCACGCTTGCGCACCTTCGTCGCCGTCCCCATCGAGAAGTCGACCCGCGCCCGCGCGGCGGCGCTGCAAGAGACGCTGGCCCGCGCCGGCGCCGACATCAAGTGGGTCGAGTCGAAGAACCTTCATATCACGCTCTTGTTTCTCGGCGAAGTGGAGGACAAGCAGTTGCCCGCCGTGTGCAACGTCGTCGCCGACGTCGTCGGTCGGAACGCGCCGTTCGGAATGAGCGTCGAGGGCGCCGGCTGCTTCGGCAACCCGAGGCGGCCGCGGACGCTGTGGGTCGGCGTCGGCGCCGGCTTGGAGGAGTTGAAGGCCCTGCACGACGCGCTGGAGCCGCCGCTCATGGACCTGGGTTGCTACCGCCGCGAGGAGCGCCCGTACACGCCGCACCTGACGCTGGGCCGCGTCAAGGGCGAGGACGCCGGCGACGAGTTGGCCAAGGCGCTCGCCCGGCAGTCGGCCTGGAAGGGCGGACAGGGCGACGTGCGCGAGATTCACGTCATGAGCAGCGTACTCGGGCCGACCGGGCCGGATTACATGGTACTCAGCCGGGCGAAGCTCGGCGGCTGAGGCGGCTCAGGGTTCCAGGAAGCGCCGCAGCACGTTTTCCGTGATCCGCGCCGTCGGCGGGTCGCACGGCAGCGCCGTCGGGTAGGTGATCGAGCCCGCCGAGAAGACCGCCCCGCTGCCCGGCGTCTCGAAATAGACCAGGTGTGCCCCGCCGTCGTCCGGGTTGAGTCCCTTCGCCAGCAGCGTCACGTTCTTCGGCGATGAGGGACTGATTTTGTCCGTCTCGTGGCCCGAGCCGCCGTCGCCGTAGCGCTCGTGCAGCGTCTTCGTGCCGAACAGATCGCCCTTCTTCAAACCCGTCCCGACGAAGACCCAGTGGTCCGGTTCGATCACCGCGTAGGGGGCGACCGTCATCGCGCCGGGGTCGGTGAAGACGACGCCGAGCAGGTTCGCTTCCGCCTCGACGCGGGCGTGGAAGCGGCTCTCGTACCCCTCCGGCCAGTGGTTGAGGCAGCGCATCGCCGTGCCGCCGTCGAGCAGCTCGACCGCGCAGTTGAGGCCGTTGCCGCCGAGGTACATCAGCCGGCCGCCGTGCCCGAAAACCCAGTTTTTGACGGTCCGGTACATCTCTTCCGTCCAGTATTCCGGGTGCACGTTGAGGACGAGCACCTTGTAGCGGCCGAGGTCGAGGGTGCCGTCGTGCAAGTGGGCCTCGGCGTAGAGGTCGTAGGCGTGGCCCTGCCGTTCGAGCCAGGCGAGCGTGCGCCACTCCGCCGGCGCCAGGTGGCACGCCTGACGCCCCGCAATCGGGTCGTCCCAAACGGCGCCTTCGGGGACGTGGTTGTACGGCTCGGGGCGGTCGAACGACAGCGGGTCAAAGGTGTCGGCACTCTTCCACTCGCCGTAGTCGCTGACTTTGTAGCGCGGCAGGTCGGACAGGGCGTTGACGACCGGCTCGTCGATCGTGCGCGCGGCCATGATGTAGTTGCTGCGGCCGCCGAAGGCGTTGTAAGCGTTCCAGGTGTTCGTCGAGGCCAGCACCGCCACCGCCGCCCGCGGCTCCGCCGGCGCCACCACCAGCGGGAACGAGAAGAACTGTCCCGACTCGCCCTTGGCGTGGAAGTAGTAGAGGCCGGTCGCCTCGGGGGCGGCGATCATCTGGCGGTGGACGCCGAAGCCGTTGTTCCAGCGGACGCCGGTCTCGGCGAAACGGCCGTCGGGCACGGTCTGCATGGCGGCGCGCGGCCCGTGGTTGTCGTACCAGCCGACGTTGCGGACGAACTCCTTGCGATAGCCGTAGCGCCACAGCGTCAGCTGGTACGGCTCGACGGCGTGGACGCGGAATTGCACCTTGTCCCCCCCGCGACACCACTTCGGCCAGGCGTAGCCGAGCAGGCGGTCGGACAGGAGGCGGAAGTGGACCGGCGCGCCGCCGAGGGAGGCCGCGACCCGCTTCGAGCCGAAGCCGGGCTTGGCGAGGCACACGTCGTAGTCGCCCGGCGCCACGTCGGCGTGGACGGCGCCGGACGGCGCCGAACGAACGACGACGGGGTCGGCGCCGGGGCGGCGCAGCTCGACGAGGACGTCGGCCAGGGCGGCGTAATACTCATCGCTGACGTAGCCAATCCGCATGAGGGACCTCGGCGGGATCGGGGCGAGCCGCCGGTTTTACGCCGGCGGACACGAGAGCGGGAATCACCTCGCTCGCGAAGCGTTCGGTGAAGGCGACGGCACCGCGCGGCTGCAGATGATGCCCGTCCCAGAAGGCGTCTTCGTTCATCCACGCGCGGGTGTCGATGAGCGAGACGTCCGCCGCACGCGCGAGTCCCGCCACGGCCTCGTCCAGGGCGGCGCGCGTCGCGGGGGACCACTGCGAGCGGAAGGCTTCGCCCTCGGGCATGAGGAGCAGTGCGACGGGGACGCCTTCGCGGCGGCAGAGGGCCAGGGACTCGCGCAGGGCTTGCGTCGGCCCTTCGGCGAGGCGGAAGTCGCCCCGCGCCGCCTCGTACTGCGCGGTCGCGAAGGCGGCGTGGCTGCGGCGCTCCTCGGGCGTGACGTCCTCGCAGAGGGACGGGGACCAGCCGAAGGCGTCGGTGGGGCGCGGCGTGCGTTCCGGCCTCGCGGCAGGGTCGGCGCTGTCGAGGGCGACGCCGCAGCGCAGGCCGTGGTGGTGCCGCTCACAGGGGAAAGCGCGTCCCTTGAGCCACTGGAGCAGCGACCGGCGGTCGGCGCTGTAGCGGCGCACAAAGCGGATCTCGTCCCACGTCAGTCGGGCGGCGTCGAGCCATTCCTCCTCGACCGGACGGGCGCCCGGTTGGTTGAGGGTCAGCGGCAAGACCTCGAGGACCAACAGGTCCGGGCGAACGCCGGCGGCGAGGAGGCGGCGTAACGCGATCGCTTCCAGCAGTGAGCCGCCGCCGGAGAGGCCGAAGTTGAAGACCAGGGCCGGCCGATTCGCCAGCGCGGCGCGAACGCGGCCGGCGACGAGCCCCATCTCCACGCGGGAGCTGCCCAGGACGAGGACGAGGGGTCGTCCCGGCGCTTCGGCGCGACGTGCTTCGAGGCGCTCGAACTTGGCGGCGTACTCGGGGTCACGCACGCCGGGGAGCCAGCGCTCGACGGCGACGCCCAGGCCGAGCTGCGCCACGACGAACGACAGCGCCGCCCAAAGCAAAGCCCGGCCCGCTCGGCGGGCGCCGGTTCGACGGATCAGCGACATGGCCCCTCCCTGGCCCGTGTGAGGCGTTTCAACGGACGAACGTGCCGACCCGGTCGAGGAAGGCGGCGTTGGACGGATACTTGGCGAGCTGCTTGACGAGCCCTTCCATCGCCTCGATGGGCTTCAGCGCCACCAGGCTGCGGCGCAGCAGGGTGACGCGCTCAAGCACGTCCGCGGGCAGGATGCGCTCCTCCTTGCGCGTCCCGGACTGGCTGATGTCCAGCGCGGGAAAGACGCGCCGGTCGGCGAGGCGGCGGTCGAGGACTAACTCCATGTTGCCCGTGCCCTTGAACTCCTGAAAGATGAAGTCGTCCATGCGCGAGCCGGTGTCGATCAGGGCGGTGGCCATGACGGTGAGCGAGCCGCCCTCCTCGAAGACGCGGGCGCTGCCGAAGAGGCGGCGCGGCACCTCCATCGCCTTGCTGTCGATGCCGCCGGACATCGTGCGGCCGCTGTTGCCGACGTTGCGGTTGTAGGCCCGCGCCAGCCGCGTGATGCTGTCGAGCAGGACGAACGACTGCTTGCCCTCCTCGGCGAGGCGCTTGGCCCGCTCCATCACCAACTCGGCGAGGCGGGCGTGGCTGGCGCTGTCGTGGTCGGAGCTGCTGGCGACGACCTCCCCCTTGATGGTGCGGCGCAGCTCGGTCACTTCCTCGGGCCGCTCGTCGATGAGCAGCACCATGACGTGCATCTCGGGGTGGTTGACCGCGACGGCCTGGGCAATGTGCTGCAACAGGATGGTCTTGCCGGTGCGCGGCGGGGCGACGATCAGGCCGCGCTGCCCCTTGCCGATGGGCGTCAGCATGTCCATGACGCGCGTCGTCAGCGGCTCGGGTCCGGTCTCCAGGCGAATGTGCTCGTGGGGGTCGATGGGGGTCAAGTCGTCGAACTTGCGCGGGCGATACTGTTCGGGCGGCCGCCCCTCGACGGCGTCGAGGCGGGCGAGGCGCGGCCCGCTGCCCTTACGCGCCGGCTCGGCGACGCCGGCGACGAGGAGGCCCTCGCGCAGCCGGCCCTTGGTGATGAGCGGGCCGGGGACGTAGGGGTCGTTGGGGCTGGCGACGTAGTTCCTGGCGGGGTTGCGCAGGAAGCCGTAGCCCTTGGGATGAAGCTCCAGGACGCCCTGGACCTGATGATCGTCGTGTGGCATGGATGACCCTTCAGAATGACGCCCTCGTCATTCACCGTCGTCAGACTTTGCGGTGCTGCGTGACCGCCTCGAAAGTCCCGTCGGCCAGCGGGACGAGTTGATAGTCGGCGAAGAGGTTGGGCGCCTCCCCCTGCATGACCCGGAGTACTTGAACGGCCAGTTTGCGGATCTCCGTCTCGGCGTGGCGGCTGCCGCGCAGCTCGATGAAGTGCCGCAGGGCGCGGGCGTTGGCGGTGACGAAGATCTTCGTCTCCGTGGCGTTAGGCAGCACGCTGCGCGCCGCCTGGCGCGCCATTTTGCGGCGCAGCGTCTTGTCGGGCTCGTCCTTGAACCGCTCCTGCAAGCCGTCGACCAGCCTCATGTACGCCTGATGCGCGTGGGCGACGGCGTCGAGCCAGAGGCGGTGCAACTCGGGGTCGTCGGCGACGCAGTCGGGTTCGACGTACTCGGCGACCGATTCGTCGACGTAGCGCTGGCTCAGCTGGGAATACCCGAAGCCGGCTCGGTGCCGGATCAACTCGTGCGTGAGCGACCTGCTGACCCCCGTGAAGAGGAAATTCCAGGCGGCGTGCTCCAGGACCGACCCGTGCTCGACCTCCAGGATGTGGCCCAGGTAAGCCCTGTTCCCGCCGGGGCGCGGCCTGGCGAAGCTCATGTAGCAAACGCGCCCCGCCACCTCCACCAAGTGCTCCGCCGCGACCTCGGTGTCGGTTTGCCAACTCACGCCGTGGTCGGCGAGGAAGCGGTCGAGCTCGGCCTCGGCGACGACCTGCCGTCCGACGAGGTAGACGACCGGGGCGCGCAGCACGCGCAGGTCCTTGGCGGGGTCGAAGGCGTTCATGGAAGTCCTTTCCGGTCGGAGGCGCGCCGCGCGAGAGGGCGTTACGCGACCCGGCAATCCTTTGCGGGGGCGACGGAGGGGTGCGGGAAGTAGTCCGTGGTGCCGAGCCCAGGGGGAGACGAGGGTGTGGCCGGCGCACCCTCCCGCGACGGACGTGTTAAGGATAGCCGCGTTCCGGCTTTGACGCAAGAAGCATTCCGGCGCATCGCCTCACGCGGGTGCCTGCGCGGATTGCGGGGTTGTGTTGCAGCCCGGTTCGCCGACCCGGCGAACCGGGCTGCAACACAAG
>JBBROG010000231.1:0-14221 GCA_038229635.1 Gemmatales bacterium | reverse complement strand
TAATGCCCTCGGTGACGTCCGGGACATACTCCCCTGGAACAGTCATCAGCAGCCCTCCTGACGCAAGAGGCGTCAGGAGTTCAGTTTATGCGCATGGGGAGAACGGGCTACTGCACTAACTTTGCTAAAGTCTCGATTTTCCACGACTTCATCCGGCATAATGTGGCGGCCGTGAAGACCGAGAAGGACTTCCTTGAGGGGTTCCTTCCCCACTTCGAGGCTCTTGTCGGCTTCGGAACCCCGTTATTCCGGGAGCGAGAAAGGAGCTAACATGCGCAAGATCGGCTATCTTCAAGTCACGGGAATCATCCACTGTATGAGCGGGATGCGCGTCGGCGGCAGCGACGAACTCTTGCAGATCGGCGGCACCGACCTGACCTGCATCAAGCACCCCGTGACGCTGAAGCCGTACATCCCCGGCACGTCCATCAAGGGCAAAATGCGGTCCGAGTTGGAGCAATGGGAGGGCAAGTTCGGCGGTGGAGGAACGGAGCCGTGCGGTTGCGCGCGCCCCGACTGCAAGGTCTGCCGCATGTTCGGCCCTCACAAGAAGACAAAGCACGATCTCGGACCGACGCGAATCGTCGTCCGCGACGCCCAGTGCGCCGCCGGCGGCGAGATCGAACTCAAGTCCGAAAACGTCATTGATCGGAAGACGGGCACCGCGATGCATCCGCGGAAGTTGGAACGTGTCGTCGCGGGATCCGAGTTTTCCCTGCGGATCGGACTACAAGTGTGGGATATGGACGACAAGGTGGCGCACAAGGGCAAGACCGGCGCGGAGGCTCTCGTGGAGTTTCTGAAGGACGGCCTCCGCGCCCTTCAGCAGACCGGCCTTGGGTCGGGCATCAGCAAAGGCTCCGGAGAGATCGAGTTCCGCGACCTCAAACTCGACGGAGAGTCGTTCCCCCTCTGACGGGTCCGCCATGACGCTCTACCGCTTTCGCATCGTGCCCGAATCCCCCTGGCGCACGCCGTGGCAGTCTGACACACTCGCCGGGCTGCTGTGCTGGGCGTGCGCGCGCAGCGAGGGGGACGCGGTGCTACGCCGCGACATCATCGATCCCGCCCTGGAAGGACGGCCGCCGTTCGTCCTGTCCGACGCATTTCCGGGCGACTGGCTCCCCGTGCCCGCCGTGGTACGCCTCGCGGACTGGCCGAGAGAACAGCGCAAGGACGTCAAACGATCCCGGTGGCTCTCGACGGCGGCGTTCCGGCGCGTGCAGGGCGGCGCGACACCGAAACTGGCCGACCTGGTCCGGGAATCGGGAATCCGCGAGTACGTCCAGCTGCGCAACAGCATCGGACGTTCCAGTAACACGACGGACCAAGGCGGCGGGCTCTACCCGACGGACGAGGCGGTCCTCGGCACCGACGACGGCGGACGCCCTCTGGAGTATCTCACCGTGTACGCGCGCCTGCGGGACGACTTCGCCGAACCTTTTCAGCGGTTGGTCAACGAGTTGGCCGAGGGGGGCTTCGGGTCCGACCGCTCCGCCGGCAAGGGGCAATTCCGCCTGGGCTCGGAACTCGAGCCGGCCGATGCACTCGATGAGCCGGCCGGCGCCGACGGTTGCGTGGTGCTGTCCACGTTTCAGCCTGCCGCAAACGACCCGACGGACGGCGCCTGGGAAGCCTTCACGAAGTACGGGAAACTCGGCCCTGACTTCGGCCTGGAGAATGTCTTCAAACGCCCTATGATCCTGCTACGGCCCGGCGCCTGCTTTCGCCGCCCCGTCGCTGGCGGCGTGCTGGGTCGCGCGATCCCGGCGCGGGAACTTCTGGCGCCGAACGTCGTGGCGGAACTTGAGTCGCGCGGGACGGCGGCAGTTGTTCATTGGGCGCTCGGGCTCTGCGTTCCGCTTACCTGGCCCTACGGAGAATCGCAATGAGCAAGACCATTGTCTGTTCGATCGGGACCAGCGCCGCGAAAGGGATCGGTCCGCCGTCGCGGTTGATCGGCTGGGTGGGTGAACAAGGCGGGCCGGAAAAGGCCGCGCCGAAAATCCTCGACACGTTTCGCTCGGTTCGTCCCGAGGGAGCGGCGTTGCGCGAGCAGCTCTCGGCCGAAATCCACTCGCTGGCCCGCATCGGACTGGAATCCCGTGACCGAGTCATCTTGCTCTCGTCGTGGACGGATGACGGTTACGCATGCGCCTTGGCTCTGTCCGAGTACCTCGGCACGCACTGGCAGGGCGTAGACGTTCAAGTGCAGCGCGTGCCTGGCCTCCAGGTCCGCGACGCCTCGGATTTCCGGAGACGCGGGGTCGTCGAATACTGCCGCCGCTGCATCCAGGCGGTCCACGACTACGGCGCCGAATTCGTCGTTCTCAACCCGACGGGCGGCTATAAGGCCCTCGTGCCGTACACCGTCCTCGTGGGTATGCTCAAGCAAGTGCCGTGTCGCTACATCTTCGAGCAGTCGGAGGCGCTCCTGGACTTGCCGCCTTTGCCCGTCGAGTTTCAACGGGGCATCTACGAGACTTATCGGCTCCTGTTCGAGCGCATCGAGCGCGATTCCGCCGTCCCGCGTGCGGAATGGGAGCGCGAAATCCCGTACCAGGAACAGAAGATGCTGGAGGCGCTCGTCGACTTCGAGGGTGACAGCGTCACGCTTTCCGGCGTGGGACTTCTCTTCCTCGACGAAGTGCGTGAGCCCAGCCAACTCGTGCCCTTCCTGTCTCAGCGAGCCTGGGTTGACTGCTTGGAGAATCTCTCGCAATTGCCGGATTGCGACCCCTTCCGCTACCTTGAACGGGTGGCCCGATCCCGAGAGGCATTTCGTCAAGCGGTTCACAAAGATGCCGGTGAGGGCTTGAAGTGGCTGAAGCCCGGAAGGACGACGGACCGCTACCTCGTTTCCGTGGAAGGCTGGCGTATGCTCGTCTGGCGTGCCATCCGGGAAGATGAGGAAGGCAGCAATTATCCGGAAATGGTGAAGGTCGTCCCGCAGAGAGATCGCCAAAAATATGCCCCTTTCACCCGCATGGAGTTCGTCCGATGAACACGGGGCAAGCGCCGGTCGTCTTCTACTCCGTCGGCGTCGACCGTCCCATTGCGCCCGACGAGCCGCTGCCGCCGCTGCCGGAGATCCCCCGCGGAGCCCTCGTCGTGGTCGAGGGGCGGGCGCCGATCTGGCGCTACGGGCTGGCGTTTCACAAGCTGCACGGCTCGCCAGCCGCGGCGGTGGCCGTCTACGACCCGCGCCTCGGCGCCGTCGTCGTCGCGAGCCACTCGCCGCGCTTCGCCGAGGCGCAAGTCGTGGACGTGACGCCCCCGCACGGTGAGGCGTGAGTCGCTAAGCCGCAAGCGGCACTACGCCTTCGCCGTCTGCTCGATGGCCCAGAACACGAAGTCGGTTTGCGGCGGCTCGACGCCGAGGCGCTTCAGCTTCACCGCCACCTGCCCCCGGTGGTAGCTGCCGTGGTTGACGACGTGGCGCAGCACGGCCCACAGCGGCAAACGCTTCTCCTCGTTTTTCAAGTTCCTATAGGTGAAGATCGACGCCAGCCTCTCCGGCGTCAGCGCCGGCAGCAGGCGGTCGAAGACGGCGTGCGCCTCGGCGAGCAGCGTCGCCGCGCTGTCGAACGTCGGCACTTCGTCGTCCGTGGGCAGTCGGGTGGCGGTCTCGCCTTCGAGGCGGCGCGTCCAGGCGCGCGTCGCGCCGGCGAGGTGGACGAGCGTCGAGCGCAGCGACGCCATGCCGCCGGGCAACTCGCGCGTGTACTGCTCCGGCGACAGGCCGCGGCAGGCGGCGAGGACGCGGTCGTCGGCCCAGCGGTTGTAGGCGAACAGCGAGGCGAAGTCGTCGCGCATCGGGAGGTTCCTTTCTCGACAGCGGAAGAGACAGGAGGTAGTGTAACAGGCGAGCCCCCGGAGGTGTCCCCTATGAAGTGTGCGGCAGTCCTTCTCGTCCTGACGGTGCCCTCGTCGACGGCGCGGGCGGCCGACGACGCCGAATTCTTCGAGACGAAGGTGCGCCCGCTCCTCGCCGAGCGCTGCTTCAAGTGCCACTCGGCATCCGCGAAGAAGCAGAAAGGCGGCCTCCTCCTCGACGGCCGCGCCGCGCTCCTCAAGGGCGGCGACGGCGGCCCGGCCGTCGTCCCCGGCAGGCCGGACGACAGCCTCCTCGTCAAGGCCGTTCGCTACCAGAGCGAATCGCTCCAGATGCCGCCGGACGGCAAGCTCCCCGAGCGTGACATCGCCGCGCTGGAGGATTGGGTCCGCCGCGGCGCCGCCTTCCCCGGCCCGGCGACGGCCGTGACCGCAAAAGCGCCTCCCTCTCTCGTCGAAGGCCGTAATTTCTGGTCGTTCCGGCCTCTGAATCGTGCCACACCGTCCGTGCCGCGCGACGCCGGCTGGCCGCGCGGCCGCCTCGACGCTTTCGTCCTCGCCGAGTTGGAGAAGCGCGGCCTCGTCCCGTCGCCGCCCGCCGACCGGCGCACGCTCATCCGCCGCGCCACGTTCGACCTGACCGGCCTGCCGCCGACTCCCGAAGAGATCGAGGCGTTCGTCGCCGACGCCGCGCCCGACGCCTACGAGCGCCTCGTCGAGCGGCTGTTGGCGTCCCCCGCTTACGGCGAGCGCTGGGCGCGCTTCTGGCTCGACCTGGCCCGCTACGCCGACGTCACCGAAGAATGGGCCGACGCCAAGGCTCCCTCCTCGATCTATCGCGATTGGGTCGTGAAGACCCTCAACGCCGACCTGCCCTACGACGACTTCGCGACGAAGCAGCTCGCCGCCGACCTGCTGCCGGGCGCCGACCCGGAAGACCTCGCCGCCCTCGGCTTCCTCGGCCTCAGCCCGACGTACTGGAAGGAATTAAAGCTCGACAAGGACGTCATCCGCACGGTCGTCGCCGAGGAGTGGGAGGAGCGCGTCGCCGCCGTGACGGGGACGTTTCTCGGCCTGACCGCCGCCTGCGCCCGCTGTCACGACCACAAGTTCGACCCGATCACGACGCACGACTACTATGCCCTCGCCGGCGTCTTCGCCAGCACGCGCCAGGCGGACCGCCCGCTGCTCCCCGCCGTCGTCGCCGCCCAAGTCACGGCGGCGCGCGACCGCGTCGCGGCTCTGAAAAAGCAGATCGACAAACTTCAAGAGAAGAAGCCCGTGTCGCCCGAGGCGGCGAAGCAGGTCGCGGCGCTGGCGGCGGACGCCGAAAAGATCCGGCGCGAGACGCCGCACTACGACGCGCCGCGGGCTCCCGCCGTCGAGGAGGCGAGCCTGTTCGTGCTGGCCGACGGCCCGAACCGCACCAAGCTGGAACACAGACCCGGCGTCGCCCGGGACGTGGCGGTGCAGGTGCGCGGCAACCCGACGAGTGCCGGCCCGGTGGTGCCGCGTCGCTTTCTGGCAGTGCTGTCGCCGGAGCCGCCGAAGCCGTTCTCACAGGGCAGCGGCCGGCTCGAACTGGCGAAAGCGATCGTCATCGACGCGGCGCCGCTGGCGGCGCGCGTGATCGTCAACCGCGTCTGGAAGCACCATTTCGGGTCGGGAATCGTCGGCACGCCGAGCGACTTCGGCGCTCAAGGCGAGCGGCCGACGCACCCCGAGCTGCTGGACGACTTGGCGGTGCGCTTCGTGCGCGGCGGCTGGTCGCTGAAGGCGCTGCACCGCGAGATTCTGCTGTCGGCGACGTACCGCCAGTCTTCGAGTACTCAGAACTCAGTACGCGGTACTCAGTCCGACCCGGACAACCGCTGGCTGAGTCGGATGAACCGTCGCCGCCTGGAGGTCGAGGCGTGGCGCGACGCGATGCTGGCGGTGAGTGGCTCGTTGCGGCGGGAACTCGGCGGGCCGGCGCTCGACCTCGGCGACGCGAAGAATCAGCGACGAACTCTCTACGGCAAGGTGACGCGGCGTGAGTTGGACGACATGCTGCGGCTGCACGACGTTCCGGACGCCACGGGCCATAGCGCGAGCCGCGTGCCGACGACGACGCCGTTGCAAGCGCTGTTTGTGCTCAACAGCTCCTTCGTGCAGCGACAGTCGGCGGCACTGGCGAAGCGGCTCACGGTCGAGGCGCCGGACGTCGAAGGGCGAGTGCGGCGGGCGTATCTGCTACTGTACGGCAGGCCGGCGACGGACGAGGAGGTGCGGTTGGCGGTAGAGTTCCTCACGGAAGTTCGGCCAGGCGCGTCGTCGGGTCAGGGAGCCCGCGAACACTATGCACAGATCCTTCTTGGGAGCAATGAGTTCCTCTTCGTCGATTGAGAACCCTTCGGGGATCGGCGGGGGACTGCCGTACCTGGAGGAGCATCCCACGCCGGACATGGTCAACGCGGGACGGGCTCAAAAGCTAAGATAAGATTGGGCGACTTTCTCGAACACTGGCACGCGGCGACTCACAATGTCGTCGTCCCCATCCGCCGGAAGGAAGGAGGCTAACACATGCTCGCGACGGCTCTCGACGCCAAGGCCCGGTTGGAAGCCGCGGGGCTTCACGTCTCGCTCTGTTCCCACGGCTCGGATTCCCTGTTCATTGCCGCCGGCTTCACGGAATTTGACGACGGCCTCAAGATCTCGCAAGACGCTTCCGTCCTGGACCGAAACAAGGAAACGGGGCGCTGGCTCGTCACTCTGCCTGGGGAAGGCGGTAGTTTCCAAGGCGTCGAGGGCGACCTGCCCGACGTGGTTGCGCTAATCGAACAGGTCTACCATCACTACCGTAACGCGGGCGGCAAGCTCAGGGACGCCGTCCGCGAAGTGCTAGGCCGCCGCATCGGAACCTGTTTGAACGGAGATCCTATAGCCGTAGACTTCAGAGACGTCCCCGGCGCGGCTGGCTACGTCTCTCATGAGACTATGTGGGACGAAGAAGATGTCCGAACCGTCTTCATTCCTCTCGCCCGCTCCCTCGGCGGACTCGCGAGGCAACTCGACTCCGGCACCGCCCCCGTCGATTACTTCGACGCGATAGACGCCCGCCAGTGACTGCCAGAGAGTGAAACATGAACGTGTCTGAACCGTCTCGCGACATCATGCCCTCGCGCCGCGACATGGTCCGAGCCTTCGGCGGTGGCCTCGGAGCCCTCGGGTTGGCGAGCCTCCTCGCCGAGCCCGCCCGCGCCTCGGCGCGCGCCCCGCACGCCGCCCCGAAGGCGAAGCGCGTCATTCAACTGTTCATGAACGGCGGGCCGTTCGGCCCCGACCTCTTCGACCCCAAGCCGTCGATCAACAAGCACGCCGGCCAGCGCCCCGACGCCGTCCGCCTCCGCACCGAGAACGAGACCGGCGGACTCATGCCGGTCCCCTTCGCCTTCCGCCGCCGCGGCAAGAGCGGCCTCGAAATCAGCGAACTGCTGCCTCATTTGTCCGCCTGCGCCGATGACCTCTGCGTCGTCCGCTCGCTGCACACCGACAACCCGAATCACGGGCCGGCGCTGTTTCTGATGAACAACGGCAGCATCACGCCGACGCGGCCGAGCCTGGGCGCGTGGCTCTCCTACGGCCTCGGTACCGAGAACGAGAACCTGCCCGGCTATGTCGTCCTCTGCCCCGGTAAGCCCGTCCGCGGCGCCGAGATGTGGGCCAGCAGCTTTCTCCCCGGCGAGCACCAGGGCATCTACGTCAACCCGACCGAAGGCGATCCCGCGCGTATGCTCCCCTTCCTCAAGAGCGCGCTCCCGCCCGACGCCCAGCGCCGCCAGCTCGCGCTGATGCGCCGCCTCAACGAGGAACACATGCACCGGCGCGGCGACGACGCGGCCCTCGAAGCGCGCATCCGCTCGATGGAGACCGCGTTTCGGATGCAGTCGGCGGCGTCCGACGCTTTCGACATCCGCCGCGAGCCGGAAGCCACCCGCGCCGCCTACGGCGACTCGCCCTTCGCCCGCTCCTGCCTGCTGGCGCGGCGGCTGGTCGAGCGCGGCGTCCGCTTCGTGCAGGTCTACTACGGCAACGGCCAGCCGTGGGACACGCACCGCAACCACACCGCCACTACGCGCACGCTTTGCAAGGACATCGACCGGCCGACGGCGGCGCTGCTCGCGGACCTGAAGCGGCGCGGCCTGCTCGACGACACCCTCGTCATCTGGGGCGGCGAGTTCGGCCGGACGTCCACTTCGGAGAGCGGCGACGGACGCGATCACAACCACTGGGGCTTCACGGCCTGGCTTGCCGGCGGGGGCGTGAAGGGAGGGATGGCCTACGGGGCGACCGACGAGTTCGGCTTCCGCGCCGTCGAGAACAAGGTCCACGTCCACGACCTGCACGCGACGCTGCTGCACCTGATGGGGCTCGACCACGAACGACTGACGTACCGGCACGCGGGCCGCGACTACCGGCTGACCGACGTGTACGGGCAAGTCGTGAAAGGGATACTGGCCTGAGTCCGCCGCTTGCGGCTTCGCACTTGCGAAGCCGCAAGCGGCGGACTCAGGTCACCACCCCAAACTGCCTGGCCAGGTAATACCCCGCCACGCCAAACCCGATCGCGATGACGATCCCGCGCACGACGGCGCGCGGGAGTTTTCTGCCGAAATGAGCGCCGACCAACCCGCCAACCACGGCGGCCGCCGCCATGCTCAGGGCGTAATTCCAATTCACGCGGCCGTCAATCACCCACATGACGATTGACACGCCGTTGATGAACGCCGCCAACAGCGTCTTCAGCGCGTTGACGTGGCGCAGGTCGCCGAGCCCCATGAGGCTCAGCGAGGTAATCATCAGGATGCCGATGCCGGCGCCGAAGTAGCCGCCGTAGACCGCGACGAGGAACTGGAAGACGACGACGGCGGCGCGGGTCGTCGCCGTGGCCGGCGCGTGCGCCGCGCCGACGCCGGTCAGGCGCGTCAGCGTCGGTTGCAGCAGGAAGAGGACGGCGGCGGTCAGGATCAGCCACGGGACGAGGGCTTTGAAATAACTCTCGGGGAAGGCGATCACCAGATAGGTGCCGAGGGCGCCGCCGACGAGGCTCGGCAGCATGAGGAGCAACGCCCAGCGCGGCAGTTCGGCGCACTCGCGGCGGTAGCCCCAGGCGCCGGCGAGCGAGCCGGGCACAAGGGCGACCGTGCTGGTGCCGTTGGCCGCCACCTCGGACAGGCCACCGGCGGAGATGAGCGCGGGGAAGGTGAGCAGCGTGCCGCCGCCGGCGACGGCGTTGACGACGCCGGCGGCCAGGGCCGACAGGCACAGCCAGAAATAGGTGAGGGCGGACTCCGGCATGATTCCCCGTGACGTCTACGGCAACTCGACCGTCTCGCCCGGCAGCGGGATGGCCACGTCGGCGAAGCCGCGCTGGCGCAGCGTCTCGGCCAGCAGCTCCGCCTGCTCCGGCTCGCCGTGGACGAGGCGCACGCGCTTCGCCCGCCCGGCGAGCGGCCCGAGGAAGTCGAGAAAATCGTTGCGGTCGGCGTGCCCGGAAAAGCCGTTCAAATCGACCACGTCGGCCCACAGCGGGTAGTCGCGGCCGTGAATGCGTATCGTCGGCTTCGGCTCCAGCAGGCGCCGCCCCAGGCTGTCCGGCGCCTGGTAGCTCACCAGCACGATGCTGCAGCGCGGGTCGTCGATGTTGTCCTTGATGTGCCGCAGGATGCGGCCGCCGTCGCACATGGCGCTCGCCGCCACGACGACGTGCGAGCCGCGCTTCTCCAGCAACTCGCGGCTGGCGTCCGGCGAGCGGGCGTACTCGACCCCGTCGTCCACCGGGTCGTCGCCGGCGGCGAGGCGGCGGCGCGACTCGGCGTCGAGGCACTCGGGATGGCGCCGGTAGACCTCCGCGATGTCGGCGGCGAGCGGGCTGTCGACGTAGATGGGCAACTCGGGGATGCGCTTCTCGCGCATCGCCCGGCGCAGGCACGACGTCACCAGCTGCGTCCGCCCCATCGTGAAGGCGGGGATGAGGATCTTGCCGCCGCGCGCCACGGTGCGCTTGACCACCTCGGCCAGCTCGGCCAGCATACGTTCCATCGGCTCGTGAACGCGGCCGCCGTAGGTGCATTCGCAGATGAGCAGGTCGGCTTCCGGCACCGGCGACGGCCCGCGCAGCAGCGGCAGGCCGCGCCGCCCCAGGTCGCCGGTGAAGGTCAGGCGGCTCTCGCGCGCTCCCTCGTCGAACGTCAGCGACACCATCGCCGAGCCGAGCAGGTGGCCGGCGTCGGCGTAGCGCAGCGTCACGCCGGGGACGGCTTCGGTCGGCTCGTCGTAGGGCACCGTCACGCACAGGCGCAGGGCGCGGCGGACGTCCTCGCGGCTGAGCAAGGCCGGGAACTCGTCCGCGACCTCGACCTCGCGGTCGGCGAGGCGCAGCACGCGGGCGTCCTCCTCCTGGCGCTCGGCCGAGTCGCCGAGCATGAGGGCGACGAGGTCGCGCGTGGCGGGGGTACAGTAGATCGGGCCGCGGAAGCCCTGGCGGACGAGGTAGGGCAGGTTGCCGCAGTGGTCGAGGTGGGCGTGGCTGAGGACGACGGCATCGACTTCGTGAGGGAGGAAGGGGAAGCGGACGACGCGGCGGCGCGACTCCCAGCGGGGACCCTGGACGCGGCCACAGTCGAGGAGCAGCTTGCGGCCGCCGGCCTCGACCAGGTGCATCGACCCGGTCACGGAATGGGCGGCGCCCCAGAAAGTCACACTCGGACGGTCGAGACGGACGGCGGGATGGACATTCATACCACCATTGTAGCGCATGGAGGCAAGAACTGCGCCCCCGACTTCGCGAAGGAGCGGGCGTCATGTAAGTAAGTAGGTAGGGGGTCGCGCGGCGCGCCCCCGGCGATCTTCCCTATTTGAGGTATCCCCATGCGCGCGCTCGTTCTCCGCTCCCTCCTGTTCGCGTTGCTCCTCCTCCCCGCGACGCGGTCGCCCGCCGCCGACCGTCACTTCCTCTACGTCGTCGCCCCCGGCATCCGCAACCTCCTCGACTACGGCGGCGCCGGCGTCCTCGTCTTCGACATCGACGACGGGCACAAGTTCGTCAAACGCATCCCGACGCCGGCGAGCCGCGAGAGGAAGCCTGACAACATCAAGGGCGTTTGCGCCTGCGCCGCGACCCAACGACTTTACTTCACCACCACGAAGACGCTCTCCTGCGTGGACCTCGTCAGCGAAAAGACGCTCTGGGAAGTGCCTCTGCCGCAGGGCTGCGACCGCATGTCGATGACGCCCGACGGCAAGACTCTTTACGTCCCTTCGTTCGAGAAAGACATCTGGAACGTCGTCGATGGCACTTCCGGCGACGTGGTCGCGACGATCGCGCCGAAGAGCAAGGCCCACAACACGGTGGTCAGCCTCGACGGCCAGCGGATGTACCTCGCCGGCCTCGGCTCGCCGCTGCTCTCGGTCGCCGACACGACCTCGCACAAGGTTGTCGAGACGGTCGGCCCGTTCGCCGCCGCCGTCCGCCCCTTCACCGTCAACGGGGCGCGGACGCTCTGCTTCGCGAACGTCAACGGCCTGCTCGGCTTCGAGGTCGGCGACCTGACGACGGGCAAGAAGCTGCACCGCGTCGAGGTACAAGGCTTCGCGGCGGACATGAAGAAGGTCAAGCGGCACGGCTGCCCGAGCCACGGCGTCGGCCTGACGCCGGACGAAAAGGAACTGTGGGTCGCCGACGCCGCCAACGAACACGTCCACGTCTTCGACGCCACGGTCATGCCGCCCAGGCAGACCGTCAGCGTCAAGCTGCGAGAACAGCCAGGCTGGGTGACGTTCGGCCTCGACGGCCGCTACGCCTACCCGTCCACCGGCGACGTCATCGACGTGCGGACGAAGAAGGTCGTTTGTGGACTCACCGACGAGGAGGGTCGGCCCGTTCACAGCGAGAAGATGGTCGAAATCCACTTCAAGGACGGCGTGCCGGTACGGACGGGCGACCAGTTCGGCGTCGGCCGCGTCAGGTGACGGCCAGCCGCGCCGCCACGCGCGCCGCCTCGACCAGGCTGATGGGGTCGGCGACGCCCTTACCGGCGATGTCGTAGGCGGTGCCGTGGGCGACGCTGGTGCGCACGATCGGCAGGCCGGCGCTGATGTTGACCGCCTTCAGCCCGCCGAGCCCCTTCAAGGCGATGTGCCCCTGGTCGTGGTACATGGCCACGACACCGTCGAACTCGCCGCGCCGCGCCCGCGCGAACAGCGTGTCGCTCGGCCACGGGCCGCTGACGTCCACGCCCTCAAGCCGCGCCCAATCGACGCCAGGGCGGATGATCGTCGCCTCCTCGTCGCCGAAGAGGCCGCCGTCGCTGGCGTGCGGGTTCAGCGCCGCCACGGCGAGGCGCGGCCGCCGGCCCAGCAGACGGCTCAGCAGGTCGTCGAGCAGACGCACCTTGTCGCTCACCGCCTCCGACGACAGGTGGCGGAAGACGTCGCGCAGAGCCATGTGCAGCGTGACGTGCGCCACCGCCAGCCCGTCAGCGTAAAGCACCATCGCGAAGCTTTTGACTCCGGTACGCTCGGCGAGGATCTCCGTGTGCCCCGGGTGCGCGACGCCGGCGGCGTGCAGCCCCTCCTTGTGCAGCGGCGCCGTCACGATGCCGTCGGCCTCGCGGGCGAGGGTGCGGTCGATGGCGGCGCACAGGAAGTCGTAAGCCGCGCGCCCCGCCGCGGCGCTCACGACCCCCGGAACGACGTCGGACAGGTCGGCGGTGCCGCACGTCAGGCACGGGACGGCGCCGGGGTGAGCCCAGGCGCTGGCGAGGTCGCGCACCGGCACGACGTCGAGCGTCACGCCCGTCGCTTCCGCGCCGCGGCGCAGCCAGAGCGGGTCGCCGACGACGACGGGGTTGCAGAAGGCGTGCAAGTCGTCCCAGGCGCGAGCAATGATCTCCGGCCCGACGCCGGCGACGTCGCCCATCGTGAACAGCAGACGCGGTTTTGAGGGGACCGACAGATTCATGAGTTCTTTCGCGCCAGGCGCACGACCAGGCGCTCGATGAGGGTGCGCGGCGGCAGCTGACTGCCGCCCTTGAGGCCGAGGTCCACTTCCAAAAGCCACTCGTAGAGGCGAGAAAGACGGCGCCGGCCGAGATGACGCATTTGCGCCTCCGCCTTATCCGCTTGCCAGCGGCGCAGTCCCGCCTCTTCCAGGGCCGTGCCGAGCGGCTTGCCCTGGGCGCTCAGTCGCGCCGCCCGCGCCAGCATACGCATCTGGTAGCTGAACGCCCCCAGGACGGCGTTGGCGTCGTTACCCTGGTCGAACAGCCGGTCGATCACCGCCAGCGCTTCGCCGGGACGGCCGCCGCCGATGGCGTCGAAGACCTTCCAGACGTCCTCCTCGCGGCTGTGGCCGACGAGGCGGTCGACGTCGGCGCTGTCGATGCGGGCCGCGTCGCCGGCGTAGGCCGCCAGCTTCGCCAACTCCTGGTCGAGCAGGCCCATCTCCGCGCCGACCAACTCCACGAGGAGTTGCGCCGCCGCCGCCGCGATCGGCTTGCCGTATTGCGCGGCGCACCAGCGCACGCACCACTCCGGCAGCCGGTGCGCCGCCGGCGCCTTGCACTCGATGTTGCCCGCCGCGTCGACCGCCTTGGCGAGGCGCGTGTTCGACGGGAACGACTTCACCTCCAGCACCAGCACGCCGCCCGACGAGGGCGCGGCGACGTACTTTTCGAGCTGGCCGCGGTACTTGGTGACGAACGGGTCGGCGGCGTCGACGATGACGAGGCGGCGGCCGCCGAGGAAGGCGAGCGTGCCGACTTCGTCGTGGACGTTCGCCCAGACCGCCTTGTCGCCTGGGTAGGAGGAGACGTTGAACTCGCCGCCACCGTCGCCGAGGACGAGCGCGCGGATCTTCTCGCGCACCTGGCGCTTGAGAAAATCCTCGTCGCCGTGCAGGACGTAGACGGGCTGCGGCTTGGCCTTGGCGGCGCGGTCGAGGAAGGCGAGACCGTCCATGACGAGTCCTCCGCAGTGGGGGAGCGGCACGGACTCATTGTAGCGGTCGCCGCGGTGCGCGCCCCAGCGCCTCCTTCGCTGCCCGCGTCAGGCGCGCCGCCGGCGAGGGCGCGCAGCGCCTCGGAAGTTGAAGCCGACGCCGCCCCGTTGATCGAGGCGGGATTCACAGCGTCGGCGGAAGCGAGCGTTCGAGAGTATGCCGCCAACCACTCAACCGGGAAAGGTCACTGCCTCGAAGGCCATTAAGTAAGAGGCGCAGGAAAAAATGAGTGTATCACAGGAACCACATACAGATGAGAGCTGATCCAAGTGCCACCAAAGCCTTGGGTATGTCCCCGTCCGGATCAGTCCGCAACCGGAGTTTGCCAAAGTTATGTAGCCAGGAGTT
>JBBROG010000230.1:0-14223 GCA_038229635.1 Gemmatales bacterium | reverse complement strand
GGCGCTGTCGCTGCTGGGCAACGAGCCGACGCCGAAGCTGAACCTCAAGCAAAAAAGCCGCAGGGCCTTGTGCGATCATGACTTCCTGCTCAAAGTGCTATCGCCCGTTATCGGATCGCTGACAGATGCGTAAGCCCTGGGTTTTCAAGCAATTGAAGTGCGTTTGCCGTGGGCGGCGGGTCGGGGACCATTCACTCTCCCGCCCCCCGCGCCGTCTCGTGTACTGCCTGCCGATGCGAACCTTGGTCGTGCAGACGGAAAGAGCTATTCGCTGTTGGATCTCCAACCTGGAAAAGTCGGGCCTCCTCAAACAAAGCCCCAAGGTTCACGTCCTGATGGGCGGCGAGCAGGCCGATGACTGGGACGTTCACCCGGAGCGAGACGCCGTCCTTGTCGGCACCCAGGACATGCTCCTGTCCCGGTTGCTGAACCGCGGCTACGGGATGAGCCGGTATCGGTGGCCAATGCACCTCGGACTGCTCGGGAACGACTGCCTGTGGGTGATGGACGAGGTCCAGTTGATGGGTTCCGGACTGGCCACCACGGTGCAGGTAGACGCTTTCCAGAAACACTTCTGGACGCCCATCAAACCCTGCCACTTCCTGTGGATGTCGGCCACACTCGGCGACTCGCTGTTCGGAACCCGTGATCGGAAGGATTGCGGCATCGGGCAGATCGACCCGGACCGACGGTTTGACCTGAAGCCCGCCGAGCGGAAGGAACCGGCGGTCAAGGCACGGATCGAGGCTCACAAAACCATCGACGTCCGGAACAGTTCGACCCGTCGCGGGGCCGACCCCACCGCACTCGCGAAGGACGTTCTTGCCCGGCACCAATCTGGCCGCCTGTCTTTGGTCATCTCGAACACGGTCCCCGCGGCCCGCGATCTGTACCGGGCGATTTGCAAGGCTGTTGCCGAGTCATCAGTGCCGCGGCCGGATACGGTGCTCCTCCACAGCCGCTTCCGCTCACAGGATCGGCAACGGCAGATGGCCGCCCTCCAACAGTTCCTCGACCGGCTGAACCCGAAGACCGGAGCGGCCGACGGTCACCCGGGTTTGGTCGTCGTCTCGACCCAGGTGGTCGAGGCTGGCGTCGATATTTCGAGCGTCCGCTTGTGGAGCGAAATCGCCCCGTGGCCTTCCGCCATCCAGCGGCTCGGCCGCCTGAACCGGGAGGGATTGCAACCGGACGCGACGGCGGTCTTCTGGATGCCCGGCGAGAGCGAAGAGAAGGACAACGAGAAGGGGGCACCGAACGAGAAGCGGGTGGGGCCGTACCTCCGTGCCGATCTCGAACTCGCTCGCAAATTGCTGGCCGATGTCGAAGCGGGCATGGCCGACGGGAAGGGTTACCGCGACGCACTTGACGCCGTACTCGTGACTGTGGAGAGCAAGAAGGCTCTGGAAGTCGATTACGATGCGGTGATCCGCCCGCACGACTTCTTGGAGTTGTTCGAGACCGAGCCCGATCTGGCCGGCGGGTTCACCGACGTTTCCCGGTACGTCCGCGATCAGGACCGCAACGTGGATGCCCACGTTTTCTGGCGTAACACTCGTGCCCCCATCGCTGGTGAGTCGGCCCCGGCGGCAGACGAACTCTGTCCCGTCCCGTTCTATTCGCTCCAACAGTTCCTGAAGGGTAGTAAGTGGCCGGCCCGCGTGTGGAACCCGGAGGCCGCGGACGGTGAGGGCCGCTGGGAAGCCCAGCGGTCGAACGATGTTCGGCCGGGCATGACGCTCCGTCTCTGGAGCAAGCAGGGCGGATACTCGACCGACTTCGGCTGGACCGGCAACCCCGCCGATCGACCAACCCCAGCCGTCGCGGGCGACCGGCCGTCCGAGCGGTTGTCTGGGGATTCGGCGAGTCGTGGGCCGCACTGGGTATCGCTGCCGGACCACGCCGCCGACGTGGTAGCCGAGGTGGAACGCCTCGTTGCGGAACTTGGATTGACCGATGAATCCGGGGCGGCAGCGTTGCCGGTCGCGGCTCGCTGGCACGATGTGGGGAAGGCATCGCCGCGGTGGGACGGGGCAGTTCGGCAGTACCTGAACGCCTTGCTGGAGAAGATCCACGGATGCCTGCCGCGTGACGATCCGCAGATTGCGGAGATGCTCGCCCGGTTCTTGACCGAGTTGAGAATGCCCGAGGGTGGTCCGTGGGCCAAGTTCCCGGATGTGCGAGAGATGCCGGGACGGGAGCAATTGACCCCTGAGCGGTGGGCCGCGTTGCGACGGTCACTTTACACACCGTTCCGGCCCGGCTACCGCCACGAGGCGATCAGTGCCCTAGCCGCGTGGCACGCGTGGCATCACGGGACCGCCCCTCAGCTGACCGGCCTGGCTGTCTACCTCATCGCCGCCCACCACGGCAAGGTGCGGACGGTGCTCCGTGCGACGGGCAAGCGCGACGCCGTGTTCGGGATCGCCGAGGAAGAGGTGTTCCCGGGGTGGGGTGAACTGGTCCCAAAGTCACTGGCTCTGCCGACCCGGACCCGGCGGTTCGGGGCGGAGGGCGAGTGGTCAGAAGACGGCAACACGTTCACGCCCCTCTGGGCACGATGCCCGTCCTGGGCGTCGCTCGTGGCGAACCTGCTCGGCGATCTGCCAGCGGGCAGTAAGCCGGGCGACCTACCTGCCCGAGACGCGGGGCCAGAACCCAGGAACCTCGGCCCATTCCGAATTGCCTTCCTGGAGACGATCCTTCGGTCCGCGGACGCTCAGGCCAGTGCCCGGCCGGGAAGGGGGACCAGCCGATGACCCGTCCGCTCAACGTGCTCCGCTTTCCCGGCATCCACCCGGACACCCTCGGCCATTACCTCTCCGGACTCGGCCTCCTGGCCGCCGTCGGACAGAAGTGGCCGGACGTGCGGGGGTGCTGGCGGGACCGTCGGTTCGTCCTCGTCCACGAGACGCTGACCGAGGAGAAGATTCGACAACACCTCTTGGCCGAGTGGCAGCCGACCAAGTACGAGCGGTGGTGGGCGGCCGCCCAGGCTAGCAAGGATGACGCGGAGTTGTGGTCCGAGCGGAAGGACAGGTCGGTGACAGAAGTGAAGGTCATGGAAGCCCACCTCATCGGCACGAAGCAGAACTACTTCAACCCGATCTTCGGGGACGGTGGTGCCCTTGGACGGCGGAAGTTCGCCGACGTGTGGGTGACGTGCCGCAAGCTGGCAAAGCCGGTTCGGCAGAGCAGGAAGAAAACTACTTCCACACCGAAGGCCAACACAACCAAGCCAACCAAAAAGACGCAGGCCCAGATCAAAGCCGAAGCATGGTTGGAAGTCGCGCTCTCGGCGACCGATCATCTAGAATTGCCGGCGTTCAAGTCCGCGGGGACGTGGTTCGTCTTCGCCAATAAATCCTTCAACACGGGCCAAGATTGGTGCCGAGAGAAGGGGTTGCTCTCTCCGTGGTCATACCTGTTGGCGGTCGAGGGGGCCTTCCTTCTCGTCGGGGACGTGAACTGCCGACTGGGGGCGAAGGCCCGTCCCTATGCTGTCTTCCCGTTCGTCTGTGATCCTGCCCAGCCGACCACCGCGGGAGAGGCTGGCATGCTCAGGGGCGAGTTCTGGGCACCGCTTTGGGACAACCCGGCCACCCTCGCCGAGGTGCGGCACCTTCTCCGGCGAGGCTTGGCACGAGTCGGTGGCCGGTCGGCACACGCCCCCGCCGAGTTCGCCGTCGCCGCCCTCGGGGCGGGGACCGACGCCGGGGTGGCCGAGTTCGCTCGGTTCGAGTTGCGGCACACGACGACAACCGACTATTGCCGCGAAGCCATTCCGCGGGAACACGTCACGGTCGGGCGTGAGCCAGCGGCTGGCCGTCTATTGACCGAGATCGTGAATTGGGTTGGAGCTTTACGGCGTCACGACGATAACCGCGAGCGGCAGTTCCGCGGGCTTTGTGGTCCCGTCGAGGCTGCTGTGATCCAGGTGAGCGCGGCCATCGGAAGTCCCGAGGAGCCCGAAAACTGGCGGCAACTCCTGCTCGAACTGGCTCGGCAGCAGACCCGCATCGACCGGAACAAGCCCTTTCGGGAATCGCTTCCCCCACTCCCGCGACTCAGGACCGGCTGGTTCGACCGAGCGTGGCCCGAGGGTTCGTTCGGTGACGAGATTGCGGTGGCCCGGTCGGTCGCGTCCGTCGGTGCTGGTACGCCGTCGCCGGTGATCGTGAACGTCTTCGGGGTCGAGACCGAGGGGCGGAAGGTGCCGGTCTTCGCCCCCGGCGAGCGGCCCGCACGGGTCGTCTGGGACGACGGGCAGCCGGTCCGCGTTCTCGGCCAAGTACTCCGGCGGCGGCTGATCGACGCCGAGCGAGGACAGCCACTGCCGGTTGGCGGAACGCAACCAGCCCCGCTCGATGCGGTGAACCGGCTCCTCGTCGGTGGCTTGGACCCGGAGTTGATCGCCTCCTGGGTGCCGGCACTGGCCCTGATCGACTGGACCGGGGTGCGTGCGAGTTCGTCGCCGGCAGGGGTGCGTTTTGCGGGCGAGTTGCTGCTGTGGGGGCTGTTTCGCCCCATCTTCCACGAGAGCCCACACCGACTGTTCGAGTGGCTCCCGGAAGAAACCCAGCCGGCTCACGCTCGTCGGATACTCCACCTCATCCTGGCGGGCGGGATGGACGAAGCGGTCCGGGCAGCGAAGGGATACTACCGGGCTGTCGGCCGCCACGTTGTCGATGTTCCTGTTGCCATGCCGGGCGGGGACGACCTGTCGCCGCGTCTGGCCGCCGCCCTCCTGATCCCCGCCGCCGACCCGGACATCCGGGCCGGCCTGAACCGCTGGCTGTTTCCCGAAAAACTCACCACCGCATGAGGAGGTTCCCGTGGCCGACGCCGTGACGCTCGACTCGCTGATGTCCGAACACAAGCTGCTCGATCCCGACGGGCCAGTGTGCCTGATCGTGCAAGCCACGATGGGGATCGCCGCGGGCCTCGACCGCTTCCAGCCGGCCGGGTTCCCGGAGATCGGGCACGTCATCTACGATGCCCCGCGAAAGGGCGGGGCCGAGAAGGTGTGCATCGTGGACAGCCCGGCGAGCATGGCCAACCACCTCGAACAGGTGTGCCAAGCCGGGGAGAACGATCCGTCGCTCCACGCTGACCTGACCGGCCTGCCCCACGTCAAGTGCGTGACCGACCGCGATCCGGTCGTTAACGGCGGGAGCGTCACCCTGAAGCCGGATGACTCGCGGGACAAGCTGGTCGCGACCACCCTGACCGAGGGCCACCGCCTCGCCTCTGACTACTTCCTCGACAGCTATCGGATGGGGGCCAACGGCAAGCCGGCACAGGCAAACTTCCGGGACGAACTCCGCCGGGAGTTCGGGGTCATCGAGGTGAAGAAGGACAAGACCTACTTCATCACCCCCGAGGCGTGGTGGACAATCTACGGGACGTTGTTCAAGTACGATCCGAATTCGCTGGTTCACGGAGTGTTATTCGCGAAGGAGCAGATCAAGATCAGCCGGCTGCTGACCGCTCACCTGGAGGCGTTCGGGGCGGCACGTGTCGGACGGTCGGGAGTGAAGTTCGATCAACTCAAGAAGACGCTCAGCAGGCAACCGATCTTCGCGGTGGACGAGGAAACAGCACGTGAGATCAGGGCCACGTTCATCATCGACCTCGCGATGCTCCGATCCTACGGGCGGAAGCCGGGCGTGGAGAAGGACGCGAAGGTTCTGGGCCTGACGCCGGGGCAGAAGAAGTTGCTGCTGGCCCTGTCCCTCTGGAAGGTGCGGGAACTCCTTCGCCGGACTTTTTCGTACCGCTCCGGGTGCAAGCTGCGAATGCAGTCGGTTGCGATCCGGACCGACGACCAGCACGAGACGGAGTCCATCGCGACCATGTTGCCCGCAGTAGACATGGCGGCGGCCATCCGAGAGGGCTTCCCCGATGAGGTGGATCGGGTCACCACCTCCGTGTACTACCCATTCGGCGACCTGTTCCGCCCCGAGAAGGAATCGAAGCCGAAAGCCGGGGGCGAAAGCGACGATTCCGGCGACAATGCCGCCGAGGATGCAGAGGGCGAGGAATAATATGTCCCTTGTCCTCGAACAGACCTTCCCACTAGGGCGGTTCCACGCGACCCGGTGGAACCAGAACCCGTTTGAAGACGCCCACGGGGAGTGGCCGCCCTCGCCTTGGCGGTTGCTCCGGGCCCTGACTGCCCGATGGTTCCAGTACGTCCGCGAGACGGATGACCGGGCGGAAGAGACACGGAACGGGCTCTTGACCAGGCTGGCGAGGGAGTTGCCGGGGTTCGTTCTCCCAGAAGCCACCTGGCGAGGGACAGCGATCCGTCAGTACCACCCACTCGGGTTGGAGGAGCGATACAAGTATCGGAAGGTTCCGGGTGGGGGGAGCGTCCTCGACTACAGTTTCAAGCAGGTCGGCACGACGCTGGTTCAGGATCACTACCGTGCAGTCCCGCCACAACAGCCGATCCTGTGGGTGTGGGAGGAGACGGAACTGTCTTCGGCGGAGTCGGCCCTGTTGGGACAGTTGCTCAGGCGGGTTCTCTATTTCGGGCGTGCGGAGAGCTACTGTCGGTTCCGTCTTCTCGACGGCGAGCCGGTGGCCCCGAACTGCCGCCTGTCCGCGGCCGCAGGCACCGGCAATCCAGTCCTCGCGGCGATCCCCGGGACGGACCTGAACTTTGAGTCCTTGCTCGCCATCACCGACAGCGGCACGTTGAAGTCCCGCCGCATCCCGGCGGGCACGGCGTGGTTCTACGCTACGATCCCTCCCCGACCTGCAATCCGGCCGATTCGCCCGGCCCGCCGCCGGCACCCCGACGACATTTGCGTCCTCCAGTTCGCCGTCGGGGGGCGGGTCTATCCGCCGGCGGCCCACTGGGTGAAGCTGACCGAGCGGTTCCGCGACCGCGTCATCCGGGAACGCTGCCGCCAATTGACCGGCGAACCCGACGCACGGTACGCGGACCTGAACCCGGCTCAGCGTGACGACCTCCGTTTGCTCCGGGGCATCGACGGCGACGGCGGGCGGGTGGACGGGCGCGAAACCACCTTCTTCGCTCTGACCCCTGACACTCAGGGATTCCCAACCCGCCTGGTCTGCTGGCGGGCGTTACCGTTCACCGACGACGAGATCGACGCCTTCTTGGCTGCTGCGGAGTACCCGCTCCGGTGGGAATACGGGAGCGACGACTGGCAAGTCCGCGTGGTGCCGCTTCCCTTCTCTGTGCCCCGCCCCACAGAATACTGGGGGCCGGGACGGGGCTGGAAATCGGTGACGCCGTTCGTCCTCCCGGCCGGTCGTCGCCGCGTCCGGGGAAACGGTCGGCCGAGGGCCGGGGAGACGCCCGAGGCCTGCCTGCGGAAGCTCGTGATGCGGTTCGGGCTTCCGGAACCGCAGGTGGAACTCCTCACTCCCGAGCCGGTGGGGATGACGATCCACGAAACCCCGGACGAGCGCGGGCGGCGATCCGGGGAGCGAGGGACGCGGATGAGGCCGGGCTACCGGTTCCGATTGTTCTTCTCGGAGCCCGTGGCCGGACCAATCTGTGTGGGCCACTCCTGCCACTTCGGGCTCGGGCTGTTTTCGCATGGAGGTTGACGGCAAGCCCACGTCGATGGGCCTCGTAACGAGGACGAGGCCGTCCGGCTGCGGGCCGTCTTCGCGCTGTACCTGGAGCACGAGGCGCTCTTGCCCGTGGTGCAAGAACGGGAGAAGCGCGGCTGGGTCAACAAGCGGTGGCGGACCAAGAAGGGACCGGAGCGGGGCGGCGAGCCGTTCACCAAGACGTCGCGGTACCGACCGCTAACGAACGTCGCCTTCACCGGCAAGGTGCGTTACAAGGACGAGGTCCACGAGGGGGAGCATCCGGCGATCGGCGATCCTTGTGCAAGAAATTCCGTCCGGCCGAGCGGTAGAGTTCATCATGGATCCCGTCGGCGGACAGATAACCGCGGAGGTTGCGGAGTTGCTTGGCGACGGGGGAGCAAGCTTGCAAGTGCCTGGCCCCGCTCAAAAGGGCGACCACGGAAGCGACCTTGCAAGCGGTGTCGATGCCCGCCGCCTTCGTTCCGGACGACACCTCGTCCACGTCGGCATGCCCCGCCTCGACGAGCAGCGTCGCAGTCAGGGCGTGGGCAAGGGCGCCGTCAAGGCTGGCTGCCTCGCCTCCGCCGCCGACCTGGCCGATGAGGTCGTCGTCGTCGACACCGGGTCGAAGGACCGGACGAAGGAGATCGCCTTACAATTTGGCGCCCGAGTGTACGACTTCTCTTGGGTGGACAGCTTCGCCGCCGCCCGCGACGAGAGCCTCCGCCGCGCGACCGGCGACTGGGCCTTCTGGCTGGACGCCGACGACCGCCTCGACGACGACAACCGGGAGCGCCTGAGGCGCCTGTTCGCCGGGCTGGCCGGTGAGCCGGCCGCTGCGGTCGCGCAGCCAGCGCCAGTCGACGAAGGAGGCCGGCAGCAGCAGCCAAACCGGCTTGCCCAGCGCCCCCGCCAGGTGCGCCACCGCCGTGTCCACCGTCACCACCAGGTCGAGGCAGGCGACCAGCGACGCCGTGTCCAGAAAACACGCCGGGGGAGCCCCCAACTCGTCCCCGAAGTCCGTGACCGCGAAACGGCCGGCCAGCGCCGCCACCTGCTCGCGGCCGAACTCCTTCTGCAGGGCGACCAGGCGCACGCCGGGCACCGCGGCCAGGGCGGCGAACCGCCCCAGCGACACGGAGCGGTGGCGGTCCCACTTGTGGTGCGGATTGCCCTGCCAGCAGACCCCCACCCGGAAACTCCCGGGGCCGTCCAGGCGGCGCCGCCATTTCTCGACGAGGGCGGCGTCGGCGCTGAGATAAGGGACGGCGGCCGGGACCGTGGCCAGGGTCGTGCCCAGCAGATGCGGCAGGCTCATCAGGGAGGCGTGGACGTCGAACGGCGGCCGCGGCGTCCCCTCGGCGACGAGCTGATCGATGCCTTGAAGGGTCGCAAAGAGCGGGAACAGGACGCCGGGGCACTCCAGCACGACGCGGCCGAGCTTGGGTCGAGCAGGAGGGCGAGGTCGTAGGCGGCGAGGGCCTCGTCGAGGCGGCCGGCTTCCTTGGAGGTGTTGGCGAGGTTGCCGAGGGCGTCGGCGCGGCGCGGGTCGAGGCGGAGGGCCTCGCGGAAGGACGCCTCGGCCTCGGCGAACCGGCCCAGGTCGGTCAGCGCCAGCCCCAGGTTGTTGTGGCCGTCGGCGGACTGAGGGCGGAGCCTTACGGCGTGGCCGAGGTAAACGGATGCCTCGGCGGGCCGGCCGAGGTCGCTGAGGGCCAGGCCCAGGTTGTTGCACGCCTCGGCGTAGTCGGGGCGCAAGGCCAGGGCGCGGCGGAAGGCGTCGGCGGCCTCGGCGCGCCGGCCCAGTTCGAGGAGGACGTTGCCGAGGTTGTAGGCGGCCTCGGCGTAATCGGGGTTGAGGCACCGATCGCGGCCCCCCCTCGCCGACCAACTCCTCCGCCGGCACCGCCGGTCCGGCGCCTGCGTCGCCTTCAATGCGGAGGGCACGGCCGACCTGGCCGTCCGCCCCAGCGATGCCTGGGACGACGTCACGGCCCGCCTCCCCCCCGGCGGGCCGCCCGACTTCGTCGTGCTCGACCTGCACTACACCAGCATCCCGCCCGCGCTCTGGTCCGCCCCCGTGCCGCTCGTCGGCCTGGCCGGCGACTGGAATCTTCTTTGGCACCACTACCGCCGCGCCCTGCCGCGCTGCGACCTGGTCCTGACCGACACCCTCGGCGTAGAAACGCTGGCCCGCGAGGGGATCGCCCACGCCCGACCCGCCAACCTGTACGGCTGCGGCCGCGACTTCCTCGACGGGCCTCCCCCCGAGGCGCCGCGCGACATTGATCTGCTCTTCGTCGGCAACCTCCACCCCGACGTGCAGGGCGAACGTCTGCCGTGGCTGGCTCGCCTGGCTCGTCTCGCGGGCCGCTGGCGCGTCGTCATCCGCGGCGACGTCTACGGCGACGGCTACCGGGCCTTGCTGGCGCGGGCGCGCGTCGTCTTCAACCGCGCCGCCCGCGGCGAGTGCAACATGCGCACCTTCGAGGCCGCGGCGGCGGGCGCGCTGCTCTTCCAGGAGGCGGACAACCGCGAGGTGCCGGCCTTCTTCGTCGCGGGGCGGGAGTACGTCGCCTACGGCGCGGACGACCTGGAGGCGTTGCTGGAGTACTACCTGGCGCGCGAGGACGAGCGCGTCGCCCTGGCCGCCGCCGCCGCGCGCCGGCGCGTCGCCCGTTACTCCTTCGAGGACCTCTGGCAGGATCATTTGGCCCTCGTCGCGCGCGAGTGGGACGGAATGCGGGCGCGGGCCGGGCGGCGCCTGCGGGAGCCGGCGGCCGACGACTTGCTCGCGCGCGTCTGGCAGCGGCTCGGCAGCGTCACGGGCGACGACCCGGCCCTGATCGGCGACCTGGGCGCCGCCCTCGCGCGGGTGCCGCGGTCGGCGCCCCTGCACCACGCCCTCGGCGTGACCGCCGCGCGGCGCGAGCCGGCGGGCAGCGGTGCGGCGGCCGAGTCCTTCCGCCGCGCCTGGGACTGCGACCCCGCCTACCTGCCGAGCGGCCTCGCCCTGGCGGAAGCGCTGGCCCGCGCCGGGCGGGGGCCGGACGCCGTCGCGCAGGCGCTGCGGGCGCGGGACCTGCTCGACCGGCAGGGCGGCCTCGACGCCGCCGCCTGCGACGCGGGTCCTTATCCCCCCGCCTACGACACCTTCCGCGTCGCCTGGGAGCGCGCCGCCTGGGAGAACGCTGGCCGGCCGGCCGACGAGGCGCGGGCCAAGGGCGTCCTGCTCCGCTGGCGCCTGTCCGCCCTGCTGGCCGAGCTAACCGGCGACGCGGGCCACGCCTACGAGGCCGTCTTGAGCCGCCCCGACCTGCCGGGCACGCGCGCCCTGTTGGGCCGGCTCCTGCTCCAGGCCGGCCGCCACGACGACGCCGTCCCGCACCTGTGCCGGGCCGCCGCCAACCCCTTCGACCACGAGGCGGCGCGGGCGCTGTTCCACGCGCTGGGCGAGGCGGGCCGCGGCGCCGAGCAGCACCGCCTCGCGCGCGAGCGCGGCCTGTTGGCGCGGGCGGCGCCCGGCGCGGCGCCGCCGGAGGACTGGCACGTCGAGCCGCCGCCCCTCCCCCCGGCGGCTCGCCCGCGCCGGCGGCCCGGGAGCCTCGTCTGGGAGGGGCCTCAGCTCATCCTGCAATCGCTCACCCACGTCAACCGCGAGCTGTGCGGCCGGCTGATCCAGCGAGGCTGGGACGTAAGCCTGGTCCCGAACGACCTGGCCCCCGGCGTCTCCGCGCCGCCGTCCACCGACCCGACGTTCGCCGCCCGCTTCGTGGCGCCGCCGGGCGGGCCGGCGGAGTTCCACGTCGGCCACGGCTGGCCGCCGAACCTGACGCCGCCGCCGGCCGGCCACTGGATCCTCATGCCGCCCTGGGAGTTCGGCAGCCCGCCGCGCTCCTGGGTCAACGCGATGGCGCGGGAGGTCGACGAGGTCTGGGTCTACACGCACTACCTGCGCTGGTGCTACGTCCGCGGCGGCGTGCCGGCCGACCGCGTCCACGTCGTCCCGCTCGGCGTCGACCCCGACCGCTTCCGTCCGGGGAGGCCGCCCCGGCCGCTGCCGACCGCGAAGCGCTTCAAGTTCCTGTTCGTCGGCGGGACGCTGCACCGCAAGGGGATCGACGTACTCCTGGGGGCGTACGCCGCAGCCTTCACCGCGGCCGACGACGTCTGCCTGGTCATCAAGGACATGGGGACGACCACGTTCTACAAGGGGCAGACGGCGGGGCCGCGGATCGCCGAATTCCGCCGACGGGCGGGGGCGCCGGCGGTCGAGTACCTCGACGGCCTGAGGAGCGCGGAGGAGTTGGCCGGGCTGTACGCCGCCTGCGACTGCCTGGCCCACCCGTACCGCGGCGAGGGGTTCGGCCTGCCGATCGCGGAGGCGATGGCCTGCGGCCTGCCCGTCGTCGTCACTGGCTACGGCGCCGCCCTCGACTTCTGCGACGAGGAGACGGCCTACCTCGTGCCCGCGCGGCTGGGGCGCTTCCCGCGCAAGCAGGTGGACGGCCTGGAGACGGTGGACGTCCCCTGGCTGGCGGAGCCCGACGGGCCGGCCCTGGCGCGGCTGCTGCGCCACGTCGTCGCGAACCCCGACGAGGCGCGGGCCAAGGGGCAGGCCGCGTCGGCCCGCGTCCGCGCCCGCTTCACCTGGGAGCAGGCCGCCGACCGCGTCGAGGAGCGCCTGGACGAGTTGCGCCGTAGGCCGGTCCGCCGCCGCGCGGCGACGGTCGTGGCCGCGCCCCCCGCGCGGCCTCGCGTGTCGCTGTGCCTGATCGTGCGCGACGAGGCCGACGAATTAGCCGGCTGCCTGGGGTCGGCGGCCGGGCTGGCGGACGAGACGGTGGTGGTCGACACCGGCTCCGCCGACGCGACGCGCGCGGTGGCCGCCCGCTTCGGCGCGAAGGTGGTCGACTTCGCCTGGGTGGACGACTTCGCCGCCGCTCGCAACGAGAGCCTGCGCCACGCGACCGGCGACTGGGTCTTCTGGCTGGACGCCGACGAGCGGCGGGACGGGGACGCCCGCCGCGCGCTCTCCGCCCTGTTCGCGGGGCTGGGGGACGAGGACGCCGCCTACCTGATGACGCAGCTCTCGCCGGCGGACGACGGCTCGGGCTCGGCGATGACGGTCGACCAGGTGCGCCTGTTCCGCCGCCGCCCCGCGGCGCGCTGGCAGTACCGCGTCCACGAACAGATCCTGCCGTCGCTGCGGCGGGCGGGGTACGAGTTGCGCCGCGCCGGCGTCGTGATCCGCCACGGCGGCTTCCGCGAGGGGTCGGCGTCAGCGGGCAAGCTGGAGCGGAACCTGCGGCTGCTGCGGTTCGAGGAGGCGGAGCGGTCGGGCGACCCGGTGACGCTGTACCACCTGGGGCTGGTGCTGGGGCAGGCGGGGCGGGCCGACGAGGCGCTGGGGGCGCTGCGGCGGAGCCTGGAGCGGGCGCCGCCGGACGCCTCGTTCCGGCCGAAGCTGCACGCGATGCTCGGCCGCAACTGGCTGCGCCTGGGCCGGCGCGAGGAGGCCCTGGCCGCGTGCCGCGCCGGCCGGCAGCAGTACCCTGATACACAAACCCGGTAAGACTGTCCGATTTGCCCGGTCATAACCCTCAGCCCGACTTCAGCTTCGAGCGGCCACGAACCGGACAGTCTTACCGGGTTTGTGTATGAGGACGTGGAGTTGCTCTTCCTGGAAGCGGTGTTGCGGCGTGACGGCGGCGACGCGGCCGGGGCGGAGGCGTGCCTGCGGGCGCTGCTGGCCCTGCCGGCGCGGGACGGGCTCGCGGGGCGCGACGCGGGGCTGGGGACGTACAAGGCGCGTCACCTGCTGGGGGAGGCGTGCCGGGCGCAGGAGCGGGAGGCGGAGGCGGAGGCGGAGGCCGCGTGGCGCGCGGCGGTGGCGGAAAACCCGTCGTTCGCGGCCGGCTGGCTTAGCCTCGGGGAACTGTACGCGGCGCAGGGGCGGCGGGCGGACCTCGATGAGGCGGCCGGCCGGTTGAGCCGGGCGGACCCGCGTGCGGCGGCTCTCCTCCGGGCACGCGGCGACGCGGCTCCGCCCCCGACGCCGCCCTGAGCGACCGGCTTGATGTCGCCAGGGCCGAGCGCCCAGCCGACGACGGTGGCGGTGGCGGTGACGGCGGGGCCGTCGTCGGCGGCGGTGAGGGTGACGGGGTAGCTGCCGACGGCGGCGTAGGTGTGACCGGCGCCGATAGTGAAGGTGCCGTTGTGGTTGTCGAAGAGGGTCGCCGTCGAGGTCTGGCCGTCGCCCCAGGCGACGCGGACGGTCAGGTCGTCGGCGGCGCCGGAGTCGGTGACGGTGCCGACGGCGAGCAGGCCGGTGTCGTAGCCGGCGGCGGCCGCGAGTCCCGGATTCGTCTTACGGAATCCCTCCTCCCAGGATGAGACGAGTGACACGCCGCGTGAGACAAATCGGTGCATGGCACAAAGCGATTGAGCCGTAATTTTTCCGCAAGTCGTTTGTTCCCTTTGGCTTGTTTGAACTGTCCCTATCCCTCCGAATGGCACTGACTTAAGCGTAACCTGTTGGCAAGCAAGAGGTTAAAGAGACGGCTTCCTGAGCTATGGTGGTATTGCCACGCATCACCTTAGGAGGAAGCCGTCCGTGAACCATCCTACCCCGTTCGGACCGACCCG
>JBBROG010000229.1:0-14247 GCA_038229635.1 Gemmatales bacterium | reverse complement strand
TCTGGAACAAGGAAGGCCCGTGTAATAGATCAAGATAGGGCAGGAAGGCCTCGTGTCAAGTGGGAAAACGGCAGCTGCGCAACGCCCTCGGCGTCCGGGGTGCGTTGAAGGCTACTTTACAGGCCAAGGAAGTGCCATTCGTCCCGGAGACCTGCTCAGGGGAGGTCGCCGAGACGTTCGAGACGAATCGCGTCGGCGACGACGAATTCGTCAGCGTCGTCGGACAGTTCCACGGTCAGCGTCGTCCCGGTGACGAGTACGTTCCCCCCGAGATTTTTCCAGGAAACGCCGCCGTCGGTGAAGTCATCCGGACCCTGCTCCTGGTTGACGCGCACGGTCGTGAGCGCCGTGCCGTCGCTGAGGATGCGGAACGGCGCGTTGGTGGCGCGGTTTTCGTGCGGCGACCACGTCGCCGACACGCGGTACTGGCCCGGCGTCACCGCAAAGACCCACTGCGCGACCGCGGAGCCGGTGCCGGCGGGCGCCGCGTGGACGTCGTTGCCGAACCCCTGGCCGACGTAGTGAGTCCAGCCGCTCGTGGTGCGGAAGCCCGTGCCCCCGTCGTCGAGAACGGCCAGCGGCTGCGCCATCACCCGTTCGACGCGGATGGCGTCGGCAATGACGTACCCGTCCGCCGCGTTAGTCAATTCGACGACCAACCTCGTGCCGTTGACGCGGACGAGGCCGGCAAGGCTTTCCCAGGCCGCGCCGTCCGCCGTGAAGTCGTCCGGCGCTAACTGCTGGTTGACCTTCACCGTCAGGAGGGGTTGATATCCGTCGATGATCCGGTAAGGCGCATTCGTCGCCCGGTTGGGGTGCGGCGTCCAGGTCGCGGCGATCCGGTACTGGCCGGGGGCCACGTCAAAGTTCCAGCGGGCAACCGACGAGCCGTCGCCCGCCGCCGCGAACGTCACGTCGCCGCCAAATCCCTGGCCGACGAACCGCGTCCAGGTGCCGACCGCGTCGAAGCCGGGGCCGTCGCCGGTGCCGCCGAAGTCGCCGTCGTCGATCACGGTCGAGGGGGTCACGGTTCCGGCCACGGCGAAGTCGAACGGCGCCTCGTCGGGGTCGTTGGTGACAAACGCGAGCCGTCCACTCGCCGAAACGGCCGCGTCGAAGCGGACCGTGAAGGTCGTCGAGTCCCCGGGAGCCAGTACCGTCTTCCCGAAGCCGAAGAGAACGCCGAAGCCGCCGGGCAGGCCCAGCGAACCCAGGGTCAGCGTCGCCGTGCCGGCGTTGCGGACCGTCAAGGTCTTCCAGCCGGGGGCGCCGGGGAGGTGCGCGCCGAAGTCCACCCGGCCGGTGTTGTCGTAGACGGCCGTCGCGCCGTCGAACACCTGGACGTCGGGCGCCCCGGCGAGGATCCGCTCGACGCGGACGGCGTCGGCGATGACGTACTCGTCGGCCTGGTCGGTCAGGCGGACCGTCAGCACGGTGCCGGCGACCGTGAAGGTGCCGAGATCCTTCCAGGCGGTCGTCGATTCGGTGAAGTCGTTTGGCGCCAGTTCCTGGTTGACGCGGACCGTCCCGAGCGACGAACCGCCGTCGAGGATCGTATAAGGCGCGTCGGTGGCGCGGTTGGGGTGGGGCGTCCAGGTGGCCGCGACGCGGTACTGGCCCGGCGTCACCGCGAAGGTCCACGAAGCGGTATTGGCGCCGGTGCCCGCGGCGCTGAAGGTGACGTCGCCGTCGCGCCCCTGGCCGGCGAAGTGCGTCCACGCGCCGGACGTGGCGAAGCCCGGGTCGGCGTCATCGAGGACCGCCGTCGGCTGAGGAACAACCGGCTCCAGCCGGACGCCGTCGGCGATGACGTACTCGTCGGCCGCGTTGGACAGTTCGGCGGTCAGGGTCGTGCCGCTGACCTGAAAGAGCCCGCCGAGGCTCTCCCAAGCCGTTCCCCTCTCGGTGAAGTCGTTTGGCGCCAGTTCCTGGTTGACGCGGACCGTCCCGAGCGACGAACTGCCGTCGAGGATCGTGTAAGGCGCGTCGGTAGCGCGGTTGGCGTAAGGGCTCCAGGTGGCCGCGACGCGGTACTGGCCCGGCGTCACGGCGAAGGTCCAGCGGGCGACCGACGAGCCGTCGCCCGCCGCCGCGAAGGTCACGTCGCCGCCGAGCCCTTGACCGGAGAACGGCGTCCAGGCGCCCGTCGTCGTGAAGCCGGCGTCGCCGTCGTCGAGGACGCGCGGCTCGAGACTCGGCACGACGGTGACCTGGACCGTGGCGACGTTGCTGTCGGCCTGGCCGTCGTTCGCCTTGTACATGAAGCTGTCGTTGCCGCTGAAATCGGGGGCCGGCGTCTACATGAACGTCCCGGTCGCGGTATCGAGTTGTAAGGCCCCGTGGGCCGGCGCGGTCACGGCCGCGTAGGTGAGAGAATCGCCTTCGACGTCGGAAGCCTGGAGGACACTATTCAGGGGCGTGTTCTGGTCGGTGGCGAACTGCCACAAGGGTGCCACCGGCGGGTCGTTCACCGGGGTGATGGTGAGGAAAACGGTGGCCGTGTCGGTCCCGCCGTGCCCGTCGCTGATGGTGTACGGGAAGCTGTCGGCGCCGTTGTAGTCGGCGCGAGGCGTGTAGGTGACGGTGCCGCCGGCGTTAAGCGCGACCGAGCCGTGGGCCGGCGTGCCGACCGCGGTCACGGTGAGGGCGTCGCCGTCGGGGTCGGTGTCGTTGGCGAGAACGTCGATCGTGACGGCGGTGTCCTCGGCCGTCGTCTTGCTGTCGTCCACCGCGTGGGGGGGGGTGCCCTTCGGGGACTTCGGGGACCGCGAACGCCCTCACGAACGCGTCGTGGCTCAACAGCAGGCGGCCGCCGCCGAAGGCCATTTCCATGTACGGGCGGTTCATCTCGCCCTGGAGCGTATTCTGGAAAGTCCACTCCACCTGCCCGGTCGCGAGGTTGACGGCGTACACGCGGGCGACCCCGCTCGCCGAGGATTCCACGAACGCGTGGGTACGGGTCAGGACGATCTCGGACGTCAGGGCGGCCGGCGCCTGCCAGGTTCGGATCGGCGAGCCGTCCGCTTCGTTGAGAAGGATCAGTTGCGGTCCCGCGGTGACGGCGACCACGCCGTTGCCGACCGCCTTGCCCGCCGGGGCCGTCGGCGTCGTGACCTTCCATAACGGCGTATGCGTGCCGCCGTCATAGGCGGCAATGCCGAAGGTAGTCGGATAATATTGGGAATCGCGCGCGTCATAAAACAGCCGACCCGAGCCCGAAACCAAAGGGTTCTCGATCCACGAGAGCCCCGCGGGTCCCGTGATGCTCGGCTGTTGTGTCCCGGTCGTCCGCAGGTACACATTGTTGCCGTAGGCATACACATACAGGCCGTCGAACGCCGCCCTCGGCGGGTCGTAGATGGAAGCGCGGTTGTTCCATTGCCGGACGAGGGTCGAGGCTGTCCAGGCGCTGAAGCCGCCGTAGTACCCGTCCCAGGCGACCAGTTGGTCGTCCGCGATCGCCGGCCGTTCGTTCGACCGCCATTGCGCGGCATACGTCGTTTGCACCACGGTCGCGCCGGTCTGCGCGCTGAGCCCATACAGGCGGGGCAGGTCATTGGCGGTCCCGCCCGAGATGCCTGAGTGGCCGGCCCGGTTGACGTAGACGAGGCCGTTCGCGACCGACGGCTCGCCGACGCCCTCGAAGGCGTTGCCGATGATTGACCGGTTCCAGACCTGGGCGCCGGTCTGCAGGTCGTAGGCCATGACGTGGTAGGTGCCGTTGGGCGCGTAACCTTCCAGGTCCGTGCGATAGACATGCGTCTCGTCGATTGCGACCGCCCGCTCCGCCCAGGACCCGGTGCCGGAGGAGGTGTAATTCAGCGGCTGGTTCCACGCGGCCGTGATGGCGGCCGGATTGGGCCTCACGTCGACATAGCTGGTGTGCCCCGCGTCGCCGCCGCGCTGCGTCCAGAGGGTGGCGGACAACAGACAGCGGTCTTCCAGCCGCGTCAGGGAGAGGATTGTTCGCCGAGGCGCGGCGCGACGACGGTTTCCGTGGGTATGCTCGAAGAAACGACCAGATCGCCATGGCATTCCTCCCTACAACGTCATCCCGTCGGCCGGGTTGAAGTCGTGATACAAGCGGCCTTCGTCGTCGTAACCGATCTTTCCCGGAGGAACGCCCCTGGGGTCTCAGCCGCGACTCCAGAGGATGAGGTTACCTACCCGAAGCAACGGCTGCAACGTTTTTTCCCCAGCAAACGCCGGCGCGAGTTTCCCCGCCCGCGGCCTCCCGATCGAGAAGCCGCGGGCGGCGGGAGTCAGGGCGTGTCGAGCAACTCCTGCCAGTTGGCCGCGTCAAACAAGCGGTCCACTATCCTCTCGATCTGTTCGACATCCATCATGGCGTCGATTGCCGACTTCACGCCCTCGTCGGGGGCGTCAAACTTTCTCCAGCCGAGGCGCAGAAGCAGCTTTTTTGCCTCTTCCAGATGACCTTCCTCAAGGATCATCATGTAGGTGTCGGACTCTCTCATCGCTCGAACTCCTTGTCGCGTCAAATGTCATCACTATAAGGGGAACTCCCGCGCGAAGCCGAGGACGTTGCTCAACCGCCCTCTCGTTCCTCCTCGTCCAGTTCGCGCAGCCGTCGGTCCGCGTCGAACACCGGCGGCGCCAGCGCCTCCGCGAGGCGCAACGCCTCGTCGGGACTCAGCCCGAGTTTCGCCCTTCCCGTACCGCGAAACACCGGCAAGCCGCGCCGCAGGGCGATGATCTCGCGCCGCGTCCGCCCCTTCGGCGCGTCCGGCCACTTCCCCGCCAACTCCTCGAAGTCGAAGAAGACCGGCGCCACTTGCCGGATGTAGCGCCAGTAGCCGGGGTTGTCGGTCTGCACGAAGAATTGACCGCCCGGCGCGAGGGCGCCGTGGACCAGCGTCAGGAAGCGCGGCGTCAGGAGCCGTTTGTGAACCTGCGCCGGGTCGTAGTACGGCTGCGGGTGATAGCAGTGGATCTCGTGGACGCTGCCGGGCGGGACGTACTGCTCTAGCAAACTCAGGCCGTCGCGGACGGCGAAGCGAAGGTTCGTCAGGCCGCGCTGGTTGCCGCGCCGCGTGGCGTAGCGGATGACGACGGGGAGGACGTCGGCGCCGAGGTGGTCGTGGTCGGGGCGCCAGACGGCGCTGCCGAGCAGGAAGCGGCCGTTGCCGCAGCCGACGTCGACGACCACGCGAGCGGTACGGCCGAAGAGAGTCTGCCAGTCGAGGCGACCGTCGGCGGGGAGCTTCTTCAGGGCGGTTTGCGTCCACCGCGCCGGGTCGAGGATGTCGCCGGCGATGGGGACGCCGAACTCGCGCTCGATGTGTCGGCGCTGGCGTTTCTCGTCCATGTCGCCATTCTATCGCCGTCGCGTCCGGGGCGGCGGCCCTTGTCCGCCTCTGCTAAGATAAGGGGCATGAACGTCGTCTCCCGGTTCGAGGCCAACCTGCTGCGCGTCCTCTACTTCTTCCTGCGGCGCGCGCCCGCCGAACAGGCGCTGCCACTCGTCGGCGCCGGCGCCAAGGCTCCGTCCTGCCTCGGCCGCACGGCCGCGAACCTCGTCCGGGACGCCCTCGCCAAAGGGACGACGAAACGGCTCGCCCGTGCCGGCGGCTGGCGGCGCGAGCGCCACCCGCGCGGCGACGGTGTCGTCGAGGGGCGCCTCTGGGAGCGCACGCCGCCCGCCGAACTCGGCCTCACCTTCTCCCGCCACACGCTCGACTTCCTCGTCTGGGCCGTCGCCCACGACCCGAAGACGTCGAAAGACGAGTGGAAGCCGGACCCGGCCGCGCTGACCGTCGGGGATCGCTTGCTCTTCTACTTCGCCTTCGGCGCCCTGCGCGAGCACGGCGCGCACAAAGACCTGCGGCTCCCGGATCACCCCGCCTTCGCCCGCGACGGACTGTGCCGCCTCGCCTTTCCCGAGGATTTCGGGTCGCTGAAGTCCGACGCGCCTCCCGACTTCGCGCCCTGGACAAGCGGCGCCGGCTCGTGCATCCTGGAAGCGTTGCAGCCGGAACTGGCCGCTCGCTGGCTGGACGTCGAGCGCTCCAAGGAGGACGTCTCCCATTTCGGCCGCATGCGCGCCCTCGGCGCGTCACAAGACGTCGTCCTTGAGGCGTTCCTGAAGGCCGTCGAAGGCGCGAACCGGCTCGACCTGGCGCGCTTCCTGCTGGAGGCGGCGGCCGGGCTGCTGACGACGGGGGCGACGACGCGGAACTGGGTCGGCGGATTGGCGTCGACGGCGGGGCAGCGCCTCGCCGACCGCGCCGACACGCACCGGGCGGCGCTGTCGTTTCCGCGTCAGGTCGGACGCCTGAAAGGCTGGGAGCGCCGCGCCCGCGCCACCGGCTACTTCGACGACGGCTACCAGGCGGCGCAACTCTGGCTGGCCGACTGGGAGCGCTACGACGGCAATACCCTGCACGCCCGCGCGGCGACGATCATTCGACACCTGGACCCCATGAAATCGAACGAGGGTCAACCATGAGCCGAGCCTATCGCATTCGCGTGCGCGAGAGCTTGAAGCGCGTCCTCAAGGCTCACGACCGCGTCAGCACGCAACTCGAACTGCTGGAGGTGCTGCCCGCCGGGCAGATGGCCGGCCTCCTCGCCGAGGAGTTGCAGCGGCGCGGCTTCGCGCCGGACGGCGACGGCCTGGCCCGCACCGACGACGGCGTCACCGTCCGCGTCGACCCGAGCGGCGGCGCCGTGACCGTCGAGGCCAAGGCGTCGCGTCAGGTCGAACTCGACGCCGAGCGCGAGGGCCGTGCCTACGACGACATGGGGCCGGCCGCCCAGAAAGTGCGCGACGACCTGAAAGAGCAGGCGAAACAAGAGTTGGAGCGCAAGGCCGGTCGAGAGGAGGCCGAGTTGCAGTCGCGGGTGACGGAGCGGCTGGAGAAGCGGCTCGGCGACCTGCGCCAGGAGTTGAACGGCGCCGTGAACCGCGTCACCGCCGAGGCGCTCAAGATCAAGGCGGCGCAGCTCGGGCAGATCAAGGAGCTGACCGAGGACGCGGAGACGGGGTCGCTGACGATTGTTGTAGAGGTCTAAGACGAAGCCGCGAGCGGCCCCGAATTTCATGGGAACCATGTCGATCCTCATCCCCGAAACCGACCTGCCGCGAGATCTCAGCGCCGAAGCCGCCGTCGAGGCCGCCTACGCCGCCGAGTTGGCCGAGGTCGCGTCGAAGTTGCAGCGCGGCCTCCCCTGCCTCGTCGAGTGCGACAAGGAGCTGGCCCCGTTCCTGTTCCTCAATGTCCGCAATCGCCTCCGCGCCGCCAAGCTGCGCTGCGTCTACCTCGACGGCCGGCCGCGCGAGGACCAGCCGCCGCAGCAGGGCATGGTGCCGATGGGCCTCATGGGCACGATGATTTCGCAGTTGCGCGAGGCCGTCCGCGGCGCCGTCGAGCGCCGCGTCGTCGTCCTGCCGCACCTCGACCTGCTCACCACCAGCCAGGGCGGACTGACTGCCGAGGCGCGCGAGGTCATCCCGCTCCTCTACGAGAATCCGGAGCTGGTCTGGCTCGGCTTCAAGGACCCGTCGTTCCCGCTGCCGCGCGTCATCGAGAGCCTGTTCCCGCACCGGACGAGCCTCCTCGGCATCGCCCGGCCGCGGCTGCGCCACCTCGTCACGCAGGCCGAGGCGCGCAAGTTCGGCCGCGAATTCAACCCGTGGGGACTCTATAAGTACGTCTCCGGCGTCAACGCCGTGCGGCTGCGCAAGCTCCTCGCCACGCTCGAAGGCGAGGACTACCCGAAGGACCCGCGCGGCGCTTACCGCCAGTTGCGCCAGGCGACCCTCACGGGGAGCCTCGAAGTCCCGGAAGTCGATCTCGCCAAGGACATTGGCGGTTACGAAAAGGTCAAGAAGCGCCTTCGCGCCGAGATCCTCGACGTCCTCGCGATGAAGGACCGTTCGGCGACGGCGGAGGACGTGGCGCGGCTGGAGGAGTTGATCCCCAAGGGCATGATCTTCTGGGGGCCGCCCGGCACCGGCAAGACGTTCTTCGCCAAGGCGATGGCCGCCGCCCTCGGCGCCGCCATCACCGTCGTCTCCGGCCCCGAATTAAAGAGTAAATGGGTCGGAGAATCGGAAGAAAATCTTCGGCAGACCTTCCACCGCGCCCGCCAGTCGGCGCCGTCGATCATCGTCTTCGACGAGCTGGACTCGTTCGCCTCGGCGCGCGGAACCTACGGCGGCAGTGGCGTCGAACACTCGATGGTCAACCAACTCCTCACCGAGATGGACGGCTTCCACAAGGAGGAGATGGTCTTCGTCATCGGCACGACGAATTTCGTCGAGATCCTCGACCCGGCGCTGTTGCGCCCCGGCCGCTTCGAGTTCCACCTGCACATCCCCTACCCGGACGCGAAGGACCGTCGCGAGATCCTGAAAATCTACGACACGAAGATGAGGCTTTCCCTCACGGAGGAGGCGCTGGACTACGCCGTCAAGCGCACCGGCGAGGGCTACCTGACGCCGACGGGGACGCCGTACAGCGGCGACCACCTCAACGCCCTGTGCCGCGCCGTCGCCCGCGTCCGCCTGCGCGAGAACCGCACGGGCGAGAGCGGCCCGGAGGAGGTCGAGCGCGGCCTGACGGAGTTCGAGGAGAAGTTGGACCTGACGCCGCGCGAGGAGCGCTTGCTGGCGACGCACGAGGCGGGGCACGCCGTCGTGTCGCTGCACTGCCCGACGCACCCGCCCATCGAGCGCATCACCATCAAGAGCGAGACGTCGTGGGCGCCGGCCTACGTCCGCTACGAGAACGACGACAGCCGTCGCCTGGGGCTGACGCGCAACCAGATGACGGAGGACCTGTGCGTCCTGCTGGGCGGTATCGAGGCGGAGCGGCTGCTGATGGACGACGTCTCGACCGGCGCCGCCGGCAGCGACCTGGAGCGGGCGACGAAACTGGCCCATTACGTCGTCGAGGTGTGCGGCATGGGCGGCGAGGGGACGGGGCTGCGCCAGTTCCGCGACCTGGAGACGGGCAAGCGACTGGCGGACCTGTCGGAGGAGCAACTGGCGGCGCTCGACCGCCGCGTCAGCGACGTCATCGGCGAGGCGCAGCAGCGCACGGCGGCGATCCTGAAGGAAAACCGCGCCGTGCTGGAGGCGCTGCGCGACCTGCTGATCGAGAAGAAAACCGTCGACAGCAAGACGCTCGGCGGAATGACGGGGGCAAAAAAACCAACCGCGAATAACACGAATAACACGAATAACACAGATAGCACGGATAAGGGTAAGAATTATCGGGCTGGGGGCGAGGCGCCGTGAGTAATATTCGAATCTAATATTATTCTTATCTGTGTTATTCGTGTTATTCGTATTATTCGTGGTTAGTTCTTCGAGGAGTCACCCATGCCCGAAATGACCATCCGCCTGCGCTGCGACCCGGCGACGGGCAAGAAGGACATCGTCGTCAGCCTGCACTCCGACGCGGACGCCCTGCCGCACGAGCACGAGCAGCAGCACAAGGCCCTCGTCGAGAAGCTGCTCGCCGGCGGCCTCCTGAAGGCGAGCGAGGTCGGCCAGGTCGTCGTCGAGCGCGAGTCGAAGGAGGGCGAGGCGGCGCCGCTCCCGGAAGAGCCCCGCGCCGAACGACGGCCCCAAGGACAAGGGCAGTGAGCCACGCATCCCATGATCTTGACCTTTCCTGACTCCGAGATTCTGCATTTCGCCCTGACGTCGGGCGCCGTGCCGCCGTCCGTCGCCCTGGCTCCGGCCCGCGCCGGCGCGGAGGCCGACGGCCGCGTCTGGGTGCGGCCCTCGGTCAACGTCCCGAAGAACGCCCTGGCCGAACTGCGCCGCCTCGGCGTCGCGGCGGGCAAGGACGCCGCTTCGCCCGGCGCCGAAGTCTCCTGCTGGCTCGAACTGCTGCCGCTCCGGCGAGCCGCCGACGGCCTCGCGCGGCCGGAACAGACGCCGGTCCTCTTCTCTCTCCACGACGGCGAACAACTCGCCTCTCTCGTCACCGAGATGATGCGCCTCGGCAACGACCGCCAGGGCTACCGCTGGCTCGACGGCCCTTCCGGCGGCCGCGCCCTGCTCCGTGTCGTCGGCCCGCCGTACTACTCGCTGCTGCGCGCCCTGGAGCGCGACGGCGACGCCTCGGCCCCGGTCGCCTACGTCGAGCAGGCGCCGCGCGTCTGGGTGCAGTTCGGCCACCGCCACCCGCTCGGCGACCGGATCAAGCCGGCGCAAGGGAAGATGGTTCTGCTGCGACCGCCGCGGCAGTGGACCTTCCTCGACGACGCCCCCTTTCGCGACCTCTACGAGGTGCTCGACTTCCCTCTGCCCGCCGTCGCGACGCGCTGGCGCGAGGGGCAGTTGGCCCGGCGCATCGCGGTACCGCTGCGGCTGACGCGCGGCGGCTCGGCCGACGCCGCCGAACTGTGGGTTCTGCGCGACGACCCGGTCGCACAACTCGACGCCCTGGTGCGCGGCGCCGACGACCATCTGTTGGCACGTCTCGCCTTCGCGGTCGGCGAGGAGGGCGGCAAAACGACGGTCGTGCTGCGCGTGCGGCCGTCGAAGCTGGCGCCGCCGGAACTGGTGCTGCAAGCGGTCGGTTTTCGCCCCTATTTGAAGCTGCCGAATCTCTTTCTGCCGGTCGGCACGCGGCTCCACCCGCCGCTGCGGCGCGACGCGGTGCGCAAGCATCTCGCCGACGACCCGGCGCTCGTCACCTGGCTCTCCCCCGAAGCCGGCGGCGGCTTCACGCCGGAGAGCCTGCCCGACGACGCCTTCCGACCGCTGGCGGACTGGATCGATTACGTCCTCGAACACGACCATCAGGCACTGACCGCCTGGGTCGAATCGACGCGCTTCGAGTTCGACGACTTCGTCTGCGCCGACGATCAATTGGCGGACCGGCCCCAACGCTCGCCAAAGGTGGCACGCGAGAGGCCGGCCGCGCCTGTTAAGGCTCCGCGCGACAAAGGCACGGTGCTTCCTGACGCGACGGTCGTCAAGACTGAGACCCCGGCACAGGCCGAGACGCCGGAGCCGACCGTTCCCGTTTCGATGGCGTCTGACGTCGTCCGCGAACAGCTCACGGCGCTGGAGGAACAGTTCCTCGCCGTCGAGGGCGGCTTGGACGCCAAGGAGCGGCTCGACCTCTGGCCGCGCCTGGCGGAACTGAACGCGCGGCTCGCCAGCGCCGACGACGCGGGCGTCTGCTGGATGAACGCCCTCTGGGCGCGCGACGAGGCGCCGACGGCGTGGGCGGAGCAGTGGCTGCGCGCGGAGGCGAGCGCCGTGTCGTCGGTCGGCGGCGCGGCGAAGGCGCCGGCCTTCCCCGCTGAGGCGGGCGACGTGACCGGCGATCACCTCGACCGCGCCCTGGCGACGAGCGATCCGGCCACGGCGGAGGTGCGGACGCTGGCGGCGTATGTCTTCTGGGCGGGTTGCCAGTCGTCGCCGCCGGCCGCGGTGGCTCAGCGACTGGGCCGCTTGCAGCACTACCTCGAAGGGCACGAGCGTTTGATCCCCGTGCGCGCGACGTGGCTGACGTGGCTCGGCCTGACGCGCCTGGCCGGCGGCGACGCCCTGGCGCTGGCGCGGGCGCGCGACCGCCTGCTGGAGCGCCTTTACCGCTCCGGATTGAGGCCGGAACAAGACCTGCCGAGTTTCCTGCGCTTCAGCGGCGCGGCGGGCAGCCAGCGCTTCCGCACCGTGCGCACCTGGCTCGCCGGGCTGGCCGACAAGGCCCAGCGCTGGGCGCGGGAGAAGGGCCGCACCTTCAGCGGCAAACTGCCGCGCACCGGCACTGGCGCCTACATCGACCTGTTCTTCGCCTTCGGCCTGGCGCGCCTCGGCGAGAGCGACGCCGCCCGGCAGATGCTCGCTCGGGCCGCGAGGGAACTGACCGGCGATGGGGCCGCGCACGCGTTCTTGCGGGACGCCTTCTCCTACCGCGTCCGCCAGGCGACGGACGGCAAGCCGCACGGGGGGCCGCTGCCGCCGGACCTTATGGCGCGGCTGGCGGCCCTCATCGAGGACCGCAAGCAGAAGGGGCAGAAGGCCGGCGTCGGGCCCGAGTACTACATCGACCGCATGCGCTGGCTGTCGCGCATCCTCGAGCCCGACCAGAAGGTCGAGCCGTACCGCCACATCTACCCGTATTTCAACGAAGTGGAACGGCTCCTCAAGGAGTTGCCCGACGAGCCGGATCGCGCGCAGGTCGCCGACCGGGTGCGCGGGCTCCTCGCCAAGATGCGGCCCGGCGCGGACCGCGCCGAGGCGCACGCGCGCGTCCTCCGCGCCGCCCTCGATCAGGCGCCGCGCGTCGGCGAGGACTTCGCCCTGGAGATGCTGCGGCAGACCCCCGACGCCTTCGACGCCCTCCCCCCGGCGCTGGACAAGGAGGGGGTTCGCGTCCACGCGGAGTTGCTCGAGAAGGGCATGTTCGTGGCGGCGCACTTCGACAAGGGCGACGTCCTCGGCGCCTTCGTGGCGCGGTTTCAGAAGATGCTGGAGGCGCCGCAACAGGCGGCGGGCGTACAGGCAATCGACGCCGTGGCGGGCCAGTGCTTCCGCGGACTGCGGAAGTTCGGCATGCACAAGGAGATCGACGGGCTGCTCGGCGTCATGGCGCGGCAGCTGCTCCAGGGGCGCGACCTGAAGGCGCTCGACGCCGACTGGGCGGCGGCCAACCCCGAGGCGCTGCGGGCGCTGCTCCAGGTGGCCGGCGGCTGGTACTATTTCGGCCGCGACGGCCAGGCGGAGGCGGTCACGAAGACCGCACGCGCCGTCCTGTTCTCCAAGCCCTTGCCCGCCCCGAAGAAGGCGCCCATCGCCTGCGCCTACGCCGCCGTGCTGGGGCAGGCGCCCGTGGAGGTCGCGCGCGAGCGCGTCGAGGAACTGTTCGCGAAGCTCGAAGGGCTGCCCGACACGTTCACCACGAGCGACCACTACGCCCGCTTCCAGCTCGAATTGGTCGAGGCCGTCGTGCTGGCGGTCGCCAGCGACGACTTCACGCACGGCGGCCGCGTCCGCCGCTGGCTCGACGACGACGAATACCTCGTCCGCCGCCGCGTCCACCAGGACGTGCGGCGGCTGGTGTCGAACTGAGTACCGAGTACTCAGTACCGAGTACTGAGGGTTGACATGGCCAAGACCGCTCCGACTCCCGCCCGCGAGGACTGGACCCTCGACGACCTCCACGACGAGGCCGAAGCTCTGCGCACGCGCCTGACGCGCTTCCGCGCGTCGCTCGGCCGCTTCCTCGTCGAGAAGCAAGAATTGATCGATCTGATGCTCGTCGCCGCCGTCGCCCAGGAACCGCTGCTGCTCGTCGGCCCGCCCGGCACCGCCAAGAGCGACCTCGTCCTCAAGTTCAAGGACGCCCTCGGCCTCGCCGACGACGACTACTTCGAGTACATGCTGACGCGCTTCACCGAGCCGTCGGAGATCATCGGCCCCATCGACATCAACCAACTCCGCGACGGCCGCTACGTCCGCCGCGAGCAGGGCAAGCTGCCGACGGCCCGCCTCGCCTTCCTCGACGAGATCTTCAAATCGAATTCGGCGATCCTGAATATCCTGCTGACGATCATCAACGAGAAGAAGTTCTACCAGGACGGCGCGCCGCAGCCGGTGCGGTTGCGCGTGCTGTTCGCGGCGACGAACGAGGTGCCGGAGCAGAGCGAGTTGGGCGCCCTCAAGGACCGCTTCGTCCTCAAGGCCGAAAGCCGCTCCGTGCAGGAGGAGCATTTCACCGAGCTGATCGACGCCGGCTTGCAGGCGGAGGTACACCGCACGCTCAACCAGAAGCCGTGGGTCGAGGGGCACGCCTCGCTGGAGGACGTCGTCAAGGCGAACCGCTACCTGATGCTGACGTTCGCCCGCACGCACCGCGGCGGGCGCCACGGCGACGAGCAGAACGACCGCCAGGTCTACTTCCCGGCGGACGTGTTCCGCGAGTTCCAGCGAATCGTCCGGACGCTGGTGCGCGAGGACAAGATCTTTATCAGCGACCGCAAGTTGGTGAAGTTGTACAAGCTGTTCCGCGTGCGGGCGTGGCTGTTCTCCGGCGGGACGGTCAGCCGCGACGACCTGCGGCTGCTGGCGTACCTCGGCGAGACGCAGCCGGAGTTCGCGCTGCTGCGCGAGTAGGTGCCGCAGCTGCTCGGCGAGGCGTGACGCGCGGCCGCTTGCGGCTTGGGCCACGCGCCGGCGGGGGGCGGGGGGCCCACCCCCCGCGGGCGGCCAAGGGGGGGGAAAAAGAAATGGGCCCAGTGACCCCCCGGAGAGAC
>JBBROG010000228.1:0-14284 GCA_038229635.1 Gemmatales bacterium | reverse complement strand
TGGCGCTGTCGCTGCTGGGCAACGAGCCGACGCCGAAGCTGAACCTCAAGCAAAAAAGCCGCAGGGCCTTGTGCGATCATGACTTCCTGCTCAAAGTGCTATCGCCCGTTATCGGATCGCTGACAGATGCGTAAGCCCTGAGCATCCTCCGTGCCCAGGACCGCGGCTTCCTCCGCGTGAAGACCCTCTCCAACCCTTATGTCGTCCCCGTCCAGGTCGAGCGGTTCTCCGTCGAGCAGAAGGCGGGAGGGGGTGGCGACGATGCCTTTTGAAGGTGAGTTCGCCGGGTACAGGCCGCTCCAGCGTATCGCGCAGAGCGATCGCGTCCGCCAGCTGCTGCGCCGCTCCCGGGTGTTCAGCCAGGCCGCCGCAGCGTCGGTGCCCGATTCCAAACCGGCCCCCGCAGCGTCCGGCCCACTGCCTGAGTTCGTGGTCGCCATCGACGGCAGCTACGCCGAGGTGGACGTGAAGAACGGCTACCCCGGAGCCAAGGTCGGCTATTGCACCGTCGCCAGCGTCCTCCTGAATATCCGGGAGATGGACCGCCTGGACGAGGGAAGGCCCGTCGATCCGCGTGAGTTCCGCAAGACCGAGGAGGCCGCCACGGTCGATGCGGCCCTGCCGGGGTGCAACGTCATCACCCGCAACCACACCTCGGCCCGCGACTCGTTCCGCGAGTCCGTCTTCGACGTCCTCCACGACGCGATCGTGGACGAGGACGACCGCACACGGCTACAGGATACCTACGAGGCCCTGCTGGCACTGAAGCCTCAGGCCAGACCGCAGGCCTGCCCTTACGAGCATGAGGGTTGCGATCAGCACCTCACGGTGGCGGCCGGCGCCACCTCGTGTACGTGTCTCAGTCGGCGCCCGATCTACTCCACCGACGCGCTTCGCATCCACGAGAGGTTCTGGGACACCGGGACGAACGGCGAAGCGTTCGGGCTGGTCATGCAGCTGTGGGAGCGTCTCCTGCCGGTCCACCTGCTCCGCTGCTTCGAGCGCCGCGGCTGGCTGGACCGCATCCAGCGCCTGGCATTCTTCGTTGACGGGCCGCTCGGAGTCTTCGGGCCGCCAGCGTGGCTCAGCGCCGCGATCAGTTCGGAGCTTAAGCGGCTGAACGCCACCGTCCGCGCGAAGACGGGCAACGACCTCCTCCTCATCGGGGTGGAGAAGACCGGGGCCTTCGTGACCCACTTTGACGAGTTCGACCAGACCGAGACGCCAGGCAAGGCCCGCTTTGAGCCGCGGTCATACCTGCTGTTGACCGACCGCTCCATTAAAGAACGGGTCTGCTTCTCCATCAGCGAAAAGCGGTACGGCGTTGATACCTACTTCGGGCGGAAGTTCTTCTACAAGACGGCTAGCGGGAGCCGGATCGTGGCCAGCATTCCCTTCCTCAGCGACGCGCAGGACAACCTCGACAGCGACGACGTGTCACTCTACCCGCAGTTCGGGACCGCCTGCGCTCTGCTGGACAAACTGGTCTCCTCGCGCTACCCCAACTCGCTCTCGCCCCTCATCTCGGCCCACTCGCACGCCGCCATCCCGCTGCACTTGGGAGCGAAGGTTCTTCAGCAACTGGCTCGTGCCCTGATGCGGGAGGAATGACCGCATGGATAAGATCCCGAGCAAGTACGAGGCGGCTCACAGCCGCTGGGCGGGCATAGGGCCGTACTATGCGATGTTCCCCGCCGAATTCGCCGATCAGGTGATCGCGGAGCACACGAAGCAGGGGGATACGGTCCTGGACCCGTTTGCGGGACGCGGAACCGCCGTCTTCAGCGCGGCGACACAAGGCCGCTGCGGCGTCGGCATGGAAATCAACCCCGTGGGGTGGGTGTATGCCCGGGCGAAACTGGCCCCGTCCGAGAAAGGAATGGTAGCCGAACGATTCGCGGAGTTGGGCAGATTGGCCGACAGCTACGGCGACGCGGCCAAAAAACTACCCCCATTCTTCCACCACTGCTTCACGAGAAAGGTAAGGCGGTTTCTGGTGGCCGCACGAGAAGAGTTGGCCTGGAGGCGAAGCCAGATCGATTGCACGGCGATGGCGTTGCTGCTGGTCAACATGCACGGCAAGCGGGAAGCCTCCCTGTCCAACCAGCTCCGCCAGACGAAATCTATGTCGCCGGACTACGCCATCGCCTGGTGGAAAGAGCGCGACCTTGAGCCCCCGGACGTCGATCCGGTGGCGTTCATGAAAAAGAAGCTCGACTGGCGATACGCCAAGGGCCGCCCCGCGCGGACAGAGAGTCGGGTGTACCTGGGGGATAGCCTGCTCCGGCTCCCCGAACTGGGACGAAGGATGGATAAACTCGGGATCCGACCCGCTCGCCTGCTGCTTACCTCCCCGCCTTACTACGCCATCACGAACTACCACTACGACCAGTGGCTACGCCTGTGGCTGCTCGGCGGTCCTCCCAACGCCCTCCGCGCCGGAGGAGCGGTGTGTGGGAAGTTCGAGCATCGCCAGCGCTATCGCGATCTCCTCCGGCAGGTGTTCAGCAAAGCGAGCGATCTGCTTGCGGACGACGCCACGGTTTATGTGCGGACGGACCGGAGGGAGATCACGTATACGACGACAACGGAAGTGCTAAAAGAAGTCTTTCCCGACAAGAAGCTTCGCTCCGAAGTCAAGCCCTTCACCCGCCCGACTCAGACCCGGCTATTCGGGGACCACGCCGTGAAGGAGGGCGAGGTAGACCTGATTCTCTTGCCTCGGCGCTGAGGCCGCTTAACCGCTTTTTTGGAGTGCGGCGGCCTGACGCCGCTTTGGATAGAAGCCGTGTTGCCCGAGGGATCGCGGCTCATATCCAAAGCGGCGTCAGGCCGCCGCACTCCAAAGAGCCGCGACGCGGACAAGACGACGCTCGAAACTCGTCGGGAAAAGAAGAGTACGCCCGGCAGGACTTGAACCTGCAACCTTGTGGTTCGAAGCCACACGCTCTATCCAGTTGAGCTACGGGCGCGTCAAGCGACGGGCCGATCAAGGCCGGTATCGTAGCAACTCTCCTCGCCCCCTGGCAATACCTCGGCCCCGGATTTCACTCCGCCAGCGCCCGCACCGTCTCGCGCAAGATCGACAAATCCTCGCGCGTCGCGATGAGGAGGATTCGCCCCCGCGAAGTCGTCGTCGCCACGTCGGCGTCGGGCTTGCGCGCCGCGTTGGCGCTCCGGTCCAGTTCCAAGTTCAACCCTTCGAGGCCGGCGCAGACCTTCTCGCGCACCTCGGCCGCGTGTTCGCCGATGCCCGCCGTGAACACCAGCGCGTCGACGCCGCCGAGCGTCGCCGTCATCGCCCCGACCGTCTGACGCACCCGATGGGCGAAGATGTCGACCGCCAGCCGTGCCCGTTCGTTCCCCGCCTTCGCCGCCGCCAGCACCGGGCGCATGTCCGACGACACGCCGGAGACGCCGAGCAACCCCGACTCGTGGTTCAGCACCCCGTCGAGCGCCTCCGCCGTGAGGCCGCGCTGGCGCAAGACGTACAGCAGCAGACCCGGGTCGACCGAGCCGCAGCGCGTCCCCATCATCAGACCCTCCATCGGTGTGAAGCCCATCGACGTGTCGACGCTACGGCCGTCGCGCACCGCCGACACCGAGCAGCCGTTGCCGAGGTGGCAGACGACCACGCGGCACGAAGGACGGCCGATCATCGCCGCGGCGCGGGCCGAACAGTAGGCGTGACTGAGGCCGTGAAAGCCGTAGCGGCGCACGCCCCAGTCGGTATACCAGGCGTAGGGCAGCGGGTAGACGTGCGCCTCCGGCGCGAGGGTCGCGTGGAAGGCGGTGTCGAAGACGGCGACGTGAGGCACGCCCGGCAGGGCCTTCTCGGCGGCGACGAGGCTTTCCAGCGCCGCCGGGTTGTGCAGCGGCGCCAGCGCGGACAACTCCGCAATCGCCGCCTTCACCTCGGGCGTCACGCGGACGCCCTGCGTGTAGCGGCGGCCGCCGTGGACGACGCGATGGCCGACGGCGCCGATCTCGGCGAGGTCCTTTATTTCGCCCAGGGCGCGCGCGACGGCGCCGCCGTGGCCGTGCTCGGCGACTTCGACGGTGCCCTCCGCGAGGACACGCTCGTCGGCGGACGCGAGGAGGCTGTACTTCAGGGTACTCGAGCCGGCGTTGAGGACGAGGATGTTCATGGGGTCATTGTAGCCGCTTGTGGCGCGCGAGTGCGAAGCCGCGAGCGGCTCACAGGCGCGAAGCCGGTACGTCGTTTGCACTTCACGCGGCCGTGCCCGGGCAACGCGGAGAACGGAGAACACGCCATGCTGACCACGGAAGTCCGTCGCCGTTTGCCGGTCGGCGCCGAAGTGCTGCCCCAGGGCGGCGCTCACTTCCGCGTCTGGGCGCCGAAGCGGCGCAAAGTCGCCGTCGTCCTCGAAGGCGAACCGCGCCAGGAATTCTCCCTTGACGCCGAGGACGGCGGCTACTTTGCCGGAGCCGTCGCCGCGGCGCGCGCCGACACTCTTTACCGCTTCCGCCTCGACGACAACGACAACCTCCACCCCGACCCCGCCGCGCGCTTCCAGCCCGACGGCCCGCACGGCCCGTCGCAGGTCGTCGACCCGTCCGCCTTCCGCTGGACCGACCAGGGCTGGCGCGGCGCCGGCCGAGAAGGTCAGGTCCTCTACGAGATGCACGTCGGCACCTTCACGAAAGAAGGCACCTGGGCGGCGGCGGCGCGCGAGCTGCCCGCGCTGGCGGACCTCGGCGTGACGGTCGTGGAAGTGATGCCCGTCGCCGAGTTCGCGGGCCGCTTCGGCTGGGGCTACGACGGCGTCGACCTGTTCGCGCCGACGCGCCTGTACGGCACGCCCGACGACCTGCGCCGCTTCGTCGACCGCGCCCACGCGCTCGGCGTCGCCGTCATCCTCGACGTCGTCTACAACCACTTCGGCCCCGACGGCTGCTACCTGCGCGAGTTCGCCGACCACTACTTCACCGACCGTCACAAGACCGACTGGGGCGACCCCATCAACTTCGACGACGCCGACTCCGGCCCGGTGCGCGAGTTCTTCGTCGCCAACGCCGGCTACTGGATCGACGAGTTTCACATGGACGGCCTGCGCCTCGACGCCACGCAGAACATCTACGACGACTCGCCGGACCACGTCCTCGCCGCGATCAGCCGTCGCGTGCGCGAGGCGGCGCGCGGCCGCGCGACCTTCCTCGTCGCCGAGAACGAGCCGCAGGAGGTCAAACTAGTTCGCCCCGCCGACCAGGGCGGCTACGGCCTCGACGCCCTGTGGAACGACGACTTCCACCACAGCGCCGCCGTCGCCCTGACGGGGCGCAACGAGGCGTATTACACTGACTACCTCGGCACGCCGCAGGAGTTCGTCTCGGCGATGAAGTGGGGCTACCTCTACCAGGGGCAGCGCTACCGCTGGCAGAAGAAGCGACGCGGCACGCCGGCGCTCGACCAGGCGCCCGCCGCCTTCGTGACGTTCCTCGAAAACCACGACCAGGCGGCCAACTCGGCGCGCGGCCTGCGCGTCCACCAGCTCACCAGCCCCGGCCGGCACCGGGCGATGACGGCCCTGCTGCTGCTCGGCCCCGCCACGCCGATGCTCTTTCAGGGACAGGAATTCTCCGCGTCGAGTCCGTTCCTCTACTTCGCCGACCACAAGGAGGATCTGGCCCTCCTCGTGCGGCAAGGGCGGGCGGAATTCCTCAGCCAGTTTCGCAGCCTCCTCGACCCGCGCATCCAGGAGTGCTTCGCCGACCCGCACGACCCGGCGACGTTCGCGCGCTGCAAGCTCGACCTGGCGGAGCGCGAGCAGCACGCGGCGGCCTACGCCCTGCACCGCGACCTGCTGCGACTGCGGCGGGAGGACCCGGTCTTCGGCCGGCCGCGCCGCGGCGGCGTCGACGGCGCGGTACTGTCGTCGCACGCCTTTGTGCTGCGCTGGTTCGGCGCCGGCGGCGACGACCGGCTGCTGGTCGTGAACCTCGGCCGCGACCTGCACCTCGACCCGGCGCCGGAGCCGCTGCTGGCCCCGCCGGAAGGGAAGGCATGGCGCGTGCTGTGGTCGAGCGAGGAGCCGCGCTACGGCGGTTGCGGCAGCGTCCCGCCGGAGACGGACGAGAACTGGCACATTCCGGGGGAGGCGACGGTCGCCCTGGGACCGGGTCCTCGGGAGGAGGAGTGACATGACGACGGACTTCGCGACGGTCGAGGAGACGGTTCGCCCGCTGCGCTACGAGGGCGCGGCCGCGCCCGGCACCGAGCCGCTCCTCGACCACGAGTGGCTGGTGACCAACGGCCTCGGCGGCTACGCCTCCGGCACGGTCAGCGGCGCCGCGACGCGCCGCTACCACGGCCTCCTCGTCGCCGCCCTGCCAGCGCCGCTCGGCCGTTGGGTCATGCTCAGCCACCTCTCGGAACTGATCCGCCTGCCGGACGGCAAGACGGTGCAGTTCGGCGGCGAGGAACGCGCCGGCGGCGCCCTTGACCTGTATGGCGCCGAACACCTCGCCGAGTTCCGCCTCGAATTCGGCCTGCCGGTGTGGCTCTACGAGCTGGACGGCTTCGCCTTCGAGAAGCGGATCTACCTGCCCCACGGGCAGAACACCGTCTACGTCCACTACCGCCTCCTGCGGGGCGAGGGGACGGTGCGGCTGAAGCTGCGGCCGTCGCTCCATTTCCGCGAGTACGAGGCGCCGGTCGGCGACCTGCCGGCGCGGCCCTACCAACTCAGCGCCGTCGAGGACCGCTACGAGGTCCGCGGCGACCCGCAGGCGCCGGTGCTGCGGATGCGCCTGTGCGGCCAGCGCGGCGCCTTCACCGTCGACGGCAAGACCCTGCCGGACATCCTCTACCGCGTGGAGGAGAGTCGCGGTTATGCGGCCAAGGGCGACCTGTGGAGCCCGGGCTACTTCCGCGCCGACCTGGCGCGCGACCGGGAAGTGACGCTGGTCGCGTCGACAGAGGACTGGGCGCTGCTGTGTGCCCTGAAGCCGCGCGAGGGGCTCGCCGCCGAGCACGAGCGGCGCCGCCGCCTGCTGTTGGCGACCCGCCCGGCGGCGCGCGGGGGGTACGGGAGCGAACTGACCCTGGCGGCCGACCAGTTCATCATCACGCCGGCGGGGCGCGTCGAGGCGGCGGCGCGGGCGCGCGCGGCCGGCGACGAGGCGCGCACCGTCATCGCCGGCTACCACTGGTTCACCGACTGGGGCCGCGACACGATGATCAGCCTCGCCGGCCTCACCCTGGCGACCGGCCGTCACCTGGAGGCCGGCTACATCCTGCGCACCTTCGCCCACTACGTCCGCGACGGCCTGATCCCGAACTACTTCCCCGACGGCCAGAAAGAGGGCCTGTACCATACCGCGGACGCCACGCTCTGGTTCTTCGAGGCGACGCACCGCTACCTGGAGGCGACGGACGACCGCGAGACGCTGCGCATCCTCCTGCCGCGCTTCGAGGACATCGTCGCCCGCCACCTCGAGGGGACGCGTTTCCACATCCGCGTCGACCCGGCCGACGGCTTGCTCAGTCAAGGACAGGAAGGCTATCAATTGACGTGGATGGACGCCAAGGTCGGCGACTGGGTCGTGACGCCGCGGCGCGGCAAGGCGGTCGAGATCAACGCGCTGTGGTACAACGCCCTGCGCCTGTTGGAGGGCTGGCAGCGGGCCGAGCGCGGTGACGGCGCGGCGAAGGAGATTGCCGCGCACGCCGAGAAGGCTCGCGACTCCTTCAACCGCCGCTTCTGGTACGAGGAGGGCGGCTACTTGTACGACGTCCTCGACGGGCCGCGGGGCGCCGACCCGTCGTGCCGGCCGAACCAGGTCTTCGCCCTCGCGCTGCAACACCCGGTGCTGGATCGCGGCCGCTGGGAGCCGGTGATGGACGTGGTCGAGCGGCGACTGCTGACGCCGGTCGGGCTGCGCTCGCTGGCGCCGGGGTCGCCGGACTACAAGGCGCGCTACTTCGGCGACCTGCGGTCGCGCGACGCGGCCTACCACCAGGGGACGGTCTGGGCCTGGCTTATCGGCCCGTTCGTCGACGCCTGGCTGAAGCTGCACCCGGACGACCGGACGGGCGCGCGCCGCTTTCTGGAGGGCTTCGAGAAGCACATGGGCGAGGCGTGCGTCGGCTCGATCAGCGAGATCTTCGACGCCGAGGAGCCGTACACGCCGCGCGGCTGCGTCGCGCAGGCGTGGAGCGTCGCCGAGGTGCTGCGCGCGTGGGTGAAGACGGCGGGGTGACAGGCCACTCGCGGCTGGTGCGTGCGTGGGTTCAGAACGATTCGCGCACCCTCAGTCCACGAATACGAACTCGTTCGCCATCAGCAGCGCGTGCGCGTAGCGCTCCCACGCCGCCTCCTCCGCCCCGGCCGCAAGGTACTCTCGCGCCAGAGCCGACTCCTCGGCTTTGGGTATTCGACCATAAAGGATGCGATAAATCCTCTCCGCCCGCGCCGCCGCGTCCTTCTCCGCGACGACGTCGCCCCGGCGCGCCAGGCGGCGGGCGCTCTCCTGACTGAAGGGGTGGTTCATCAGGAACAGCGCCTGCGGCGCCACCGTCGTCGTGTCGCGCCGCGGGTTCGTCGCGTCGGGACTCGGGAAGTCGAACGTGCGGTACAACCCCGGCACGTTCAGGCGGTCGAGTCGGCCGTACAGCGTTCGCCGACCCGACGCCATCACGTCCTTCTCCGACGGCCCGCCGACGCGGCGCTCCAGCCGCCCCGACACCGCCAGCAGCGCGTCGCGCGTCGCCTCGAAGTCGAGGCGGCGGCGGTTCGCCCGACCCAGCAGGAGGTTCTCCGGGTCGACGTCTTTGATCTCCGGGCGGTCGTCGCTCTTCTGCCGGTACGCGGCCGACAGCACGATCAGCCGGTGCAGACGCTTCACCGACCATCCGCCCTCCACGAACTCCGTCGCCAGGTGGTCGAGCAGTTCGGGGTGCGACGGCGGCTCGCCGCGCAGGCCGAAGTCGCTCGGCGTGCGCACCAATCCCTGGCCGAAGTGAAACTGCCAGACGCGGTTGACAAAGACGCGCGCCGTCAGCGGATTGTCCTTGCTCGCGATCACCTTCGCCAGTTCCAGGCGGCCGCTGCCGTCGCGGAACGGCTTGTCGTCGGCGCCGCCGAGGACTTCGAGGAAGCGGCGCGGCACGTCTTCGCCGGGGTTGTTCGGGTTGCCGCGGCGGAACACGCGCGCCGGGGCGGCGACCGGGAGGTCTTCGAGGGTCATCGCCCGAGGCGGCGCCGCCGGACCCGCGGAGCGCCACTGCTCGACGGCCTTGCGCAACTCCTGCAACTTCGCCTGCGACGGCCGGTCCGGCAGCAGCGACAGGTCGCCGTAGGGGAGCAGCGCCACGTTCGCCGGGGCGTCGGCGCTGTGAAAGACCTCGCGCAACTCCTCCCACGCCGCTTGCGGCTTAGCGGACGCTAGTCCTTCAACCGCGTTAAGGAGTCCCCCATAGGTGCGCGCCGCGTCGGCGAGCGTCTTCGGCGGGTGGGCGAGGAAGGCGCCCGCGACGAGCGGGTTGATCGGCACCGTCGCCACCCGGTCCGCGGCGACCGCCGGCGCCTTCGCCGCGAAGTCTTTCTCGGGCAGGTCGGCGAGCGCGTGCCAGACGGCCCAGACCGGATGAGGCTTCTTGCGCGTCCGCTCCAGGTAGTTCTGATAGCGGACGGTCATGGTCGGGTTCACGTCGGCGGTGTCGGCGAGGAGCATGAAGTCGTCGGCGTTCGGCTGGCCGCGCCGCGCGTTCGCCGCCAGCAGATACTCGGCGACGCGCGACTTCGCCCCCTTCACCAGCTCCTCGTGCTTGGCGCGGACGAAGGCGGTCAGCCGCCCCTCGCGCGCCGCCAACTCGTTCGCGAACGCGGCGTACTCCTTCGAGCGCGGCGGCTCGGCGAACAGCGGCGGCACCGTCGGCTCGGCGGTACTCGCGAAGACGCCGTACAGCGCGTAGTAGTCGCGCATGCTGATGGGGTCGTATTTGTGGTCGTGGCAGCGGGCGCAGCCGACGGTCAGCCCTTGCAGGCCGCGCGTGACGACGTCGATGCGGTCGTCGATGACGTCGTGCTGGTTATTCATGAAGCGGCCGCCGAGCGTCAGGAAGCCGAGCGCCGTCAGGGCGCTTCGGTCCGTCCGGGGCGGTAGGCGGTCGGCGGCGATCTGCTCCCGGAGGAAGCGGTCGTAGGGCAAGTCGTCGTTGAAGGCGCGAATCACATAATCGCGATAGGTGTAGGCCCAGGGGAAGTCGGCCTCCTCGAAGAAGACGTAGCCCTTGGTGTCGGCGTAGCGGGCGACGTCGAGCCAGTGGCGGCCCCAGCGCTCGCCGTAGTGCGGGCTGGCGAGGAGGCGGTCGACGACTTTGGTGAAGGCGTCCGGCGACGGGTCGGCCTCGAAGGCGGCGACTTCGTCCGGCGTCGGCGGCAGGCCGATCACGTCGAAGGTCGCGCGGCGGAGCCACGTCCTTTTGTCGGCGGCGGCGGACGGCGTCAGCCCCTTCTCTTCGAGTTTCGCGAGAAGAAAGCGGTCGACCGAGGTGCGCGGCCAAGACGTGTCCTTGACCGCCGGCGGCGCCGGCTTGCGGACCGGCCGGAACGCCCAGTGGTCGGGCGCGCCGTCGGCGAGGGCGGGCGCGGCGGCGCCAAGGAGAAGGAAACTCGCGACGAGACACCGGATGTCAGCTCTCATGACTGTCCTCGTCCGAGGATTCCACCGAGTCCCGCCCGCACCCCTCGGGAACGGGAAAAGCCGTTGTGCCGCGGTCACCCGGCTGCTCTATTTCCCGAGGGCCGCGAAACCTAGTGTACAAAGTTCCGACGAGCGCCAGGAGCAGAGCTTGGGGACGAGGGAGAAACCGGGCGACTCGACGGAGGGAGCGTCCCGCCCGGCAGGTCCGGCGCGTCCGGGCGATCCGTTAAAGTCCTCCCCGTCACGGTCCGATATTTCCTAACAACACGGAACACCATTCCTCGGCCATCACATCTGCCGCGGCGGCGCCCCGGACGGGGTCGCGCCGGGGGAGTCCGCGGTGCGCGGCGGGCCGGGCGAGGGGGCGAAGGCGGGAGATCCGGGCATCCGGCACGAAGGGAGTCGATCATGAGGTTTCCGCGGGTGAGATCGAGGACGTTCGCGCTGCTCGCCGCGGCCCTCCTCGCGCCGATGAGCGTCGGCGGTTGCAATCCCTTCTCGATGGGCATCGTGACCCCCGTCCCCGTGCCGCCCTGGGTCACGGAGCGGCTCGAGGAGAAGTACCTCCACGCCAAGACCGACTTCCGCACGCCGATCATGCCGCCCATCCGCGAGGGCTTCCCGCCGCCGCTGTGCGAGGACGAGCCCGACGACGCCCGCGTGCTGCGCGGCCTCGACAACGTGACGCGCGGCGTGCCGTACTTCTACGAGGAGTTCCGCGACGACATCCAGATCGTCCGCGAGCGCACGGTAGACCGCATCGACCCGCCGCGCTTCTTCCCGCTCGTCGGCGTGGCCCAGCTACACCACTGCCACTGGAAATGCACCGTCTACTTCATCGAGACGGTCGAGTCGGGCTACCCGTTCCCGGTGCGCATCAAGAAGCCGCGCGTCCAGGTCGTCTACATCGACCTCGACCACCTGCACCTCTGCCCCGGCAGCGGGCCGGACGTGCAGCGCGACCTGACGCGCGAGTTGAGCGGGTATTGAGAGTCGGTTCCGTAAGCCCTCTCCCCTTTGGGGAGAGGGGTTGGGGTGAGGGGTTAAGTCTTCAGCGGGTTCGCCCCTCACCCCCGACCCCTCTCCCCAAAGGGGAGAGGGGAGACGGTAGCAACAGACTCTGAAGAACGGCGTGAGTCGGCGACGGGCGCGGGCGGTTCGGGGAGCGTGGTCCAGGGGAGGGGAAAGCAATGCGTAGGTCACTCCGGAGGGCCGGTTGGGCCTTGGCGGCGGTGGGCGGCCTCGGCGTGGCCAGTTCGGCCTCGGCTCAGTCGCCGATGCGCCGCATGGTTCCGCCGAACGAGCCCGTGATGCGCGTCGCCGCGCCGGTCGAAGAAGTGATTCAGGTCGCGGAAACGACCCCGGCGCCCGCCGCCCTCAACGACAGCCAGGCTCACGACGAGGCGGCGCGCGTCGAGCTGGCCCTGCTCGCCGAGCCGATGCTCTTCTCTTACGGCCTGACCACCGTGTTGCAGGGCGGGATGATCGAGGTCCGCGGCTACGTCCCCAACCCGGCCGTCCGCGAACACGCCCTCAAGGTCGCCGCGCAGCACACGACCTTGAAGGTATTCGACCACATTCAGATCCACCCGACGGTCACCACACGCACCTCGGTCGATAGCCCGGACATCATCCGGAATTCGGCCAGGCAACTGCTCGACGTGAGCTTCGGCGACCTCGTCCGCCACGTCGAGGTCAAGGCCGACGCGCGCGGCCACCTCATCGTCACCGGCGCCGTGGCTTCGATGGATGACAAGTTGGCGGTCAGCCGCAAACTGCGCCGCGTCGGCGGCTGTAACTGCGTCGATAACCGCCTCGTCCTCGCGACCGTCGAGGAAGTGGTTTCCGCCCCGCCGGCGCCGAAAGCGCCGGCGACGCCGCCTCAACCCGCGAAGGTCCAGGCGGCGCCGGTCGTCACCCGCCAGGAGACGCCGCCCACGCTGACGCCGATGCCGACGGTCACTCTCCCGCCGCCCCGGCCGGTGACGCCGCCCGCGCCCGCCCTCGTCACGAAGCCGGTGATGACCATCCTGCCGCCGGAACCGCAAACCGCCCCGCCCGTGCCTGCGGTGACGAGCCCGGCACCCGCACCCGCGGTCACGACGGTGAAGCCGGCGCCGGCGACGAAATGGTCCGACTGGCAGCCGCCCGTCCCGAGCGCCGCGAAGACGACGCCGCCCGCGCCGTCGGCGCCGGTCGTCGAGACAGTCAAGGAGCCGGCGCCGCTCAAGGGGCCGACCTGGACGGACGTCCCTCCCACGCCGCCGTCGCCGAAGATGACGCCGTCGCTGCCGCCGCTCACGCCCCTCGTGAAGCCCGCGGAATCGCCCACGCTGACGCCGACCAAGGTGTCGGGCTCGTCGTCCCAGCCGCCGAAGTGGACGGACATGCCGCCTCTGCCGCCGGCGAAGCCCGTCGCAGTTCCGCCGAAGACGCCCGCGCCGCCCGCGTTGCCGGCGCTGTCGGCGGCGCCGATGCCCCGGCCGACGGCCGTGGCGACGAAGCCCGCGAACGAATTGAAGATCCCCGACCGGCCGTATGTCGCCACCGGCTCGATCATGTTCGCCGACGACGTGCCGTCGCGGATGGCGGCGGGAGCCGTGCGCCAGGCGTCCGCGACGTCGCGAACCGAAGTCCCCCGCCAGGGCAACGCCGCGCCGGTCCCGGAATCGCTCCGCCCCGGCGCCGGGACGAAGTCGGGCGTGGCGCCCTCCGCCGCCCGGCCGAGCGCGACCACGCTGGCCCACCTCAAGCAGCGCATCGAGGCGGCGTGCGGGAGCGGCTCACATGACATTCAGGTGATGTCGCGCGGCGCCAAGGACCTCCAGGTCGTCGTCACCGTAAAGAGCGAGGCCGAGGCCCAGCGGTTGTCGGCGAAGATCCTCGAAATGCCGGAGTTGGCGCCGTATGAGATCGACCTACGCGTCGAACTCCGCTAAGGACCGACGTTTCCCTCTCCCGTGAGCGGGAGAGGGGAGGCCGAAGAGATTCGATGGCTTGACCGCCCTCGGGGGATCTTGGGACGTCGGCCTTATTGTCCCAGGGACGCGTCCCACACCTTAACGGTCCCGCCATCGCCGGCGCTGGCGAGGCGCTTGCCGTCGGGGCTGAAGCACACGGAGTAGACGCTACCCGTGTGCCCCTTGAGGGTGAGGACCTCCTGGCCCGTCGCCGCGTCCCACACCTTCACCGTCCCGTCAGAGGAAGCGCTGGCGAGGCGCGTGCCGTCGGGGCTGAAGCACACGCTCATGACCTGTGCCGTGTGCCCCTTGTGGGTGAGGACCTCCTGGCCCGTCGCCGCGTCCCACACCTTCACCGTCTTATCGTCGGAAAGGTCGCTGGCGAGGCGCTTGCCGTCGGGGCTGAAGCACACGCTCCGGACCAGAGCGGTGTGCCTATCGAGGGTGTAGACCTCCTGGCCCGTCGCCGCGTCCCACACTGTCACCGTTTGGTCTGTCTGGTCTGCCGAGGCGCTGGCTAGGCGCGTGCCGTCGGGGCTGAAGCACACGCTCCATACCTGCGTGGTCCGCCGCTTGAGGGTGAGGACCTCCTGGCCCGTCGCCGCGTCCCACACCTTCACCGTCTTATCGTCGGAAAGGTCGCTGGCGAGGCGCTT
>JBBROG010000227.1:0-14309 GCA_038229635.1 Gemmatales bacterium | reverse complement strand
GTGACCCCTCACCCCCGACCCCTCTCCCCAAAGGAGAGAGGGGAGAAGAGGCCGAACCCGCCGGAGCCGGTCATGCAGTCGCTGTTCACCTTCGTCGCCCCGCCGAGCGCGTGCGGCTACCTGCCCGACCGCGAGTGGTCGCTGGAGTACGAGCACGTCGCCGCGGTGTCCGCCCCGGAATACATGCAGCGCATGCGCCAGGGCTGGCGCCACTTCGGCCACATGCTGTTCCGCCCGCGCTGCCCCGCCTGCCGCGCCTGCCAGTCGCTGCGCGTCCTCGCCGACCGCTTCCGGCCCGACCGCAGCCAGCGCCGCGCCCTCAAGGCCAACGAGCGCGACGTCCAACTCGTCGTCGGCCCGCCGCACGTCACGCGCCACAAGCTCGCCCTGTACGACAGCTACCACGCCTTCCAGACCGACGCCAAAGGCTGGCCGCAGCACCCCGCCAAGGACCCCGACAGCTACATCGACTCCTTCGTCTTCAACCCCTTCCCCGTCGAGGAATGGAACTATTACCGCGACGGCAACCTCGTCGGCGTCGGCTACGTCGACGCGCTGCCGCAGGGGCTGTCGGCCGTCTACTTCTACTTCGACCCCGACGAGCGCCGCCACTCCCTCGGGACGTACAACGTGCTGCGCGTGATCGACGCGGCGCGGGCGCGCGGCCTGCCGCACGCCTACCTCGGCTACTACGTGGCCGGGAGCGCGTCGCTGGAATACAAAAGTCGCTTCGCGCCCAACGAAATTCTCGGACCCGACGGGGAATGGCGCCTTTTCCGCACCTGAAATAGCCGCTTGCGGCTTCGCAATCGCCAAGCCGCGAGCGGCGGTTCTCGATCACCCATGAGCAACGTCCTGGACCGCATCGTCGCGAGCAAGCGCCGGGAAATCGACGCGGCCCGCGCCCGCGCCTTCGAGGCTGACCTGGAGCGCCGCCTCGCTTCGGCGCCGCCCGCGCGCGACTTCCGCGCCGCCCTCGACGTCGCCGGCACGGTGCAAGTGATCGCCGAGATCAAGAAGGCGTCGCCGTCCGCCGGCGTCCTCCGCGCCGACTTCGACCCCGTGCGTATCGCCGCCACTTACGCCCGTCACGGCGCCGCCTGCCTCAGCGTCCTGACCGACGAGCCCTTCTTTCAGGGGCGTCTCGCGTACCTGGAGCAGGTGCGCCGGACCGTCGCCGTCCCCCTCTTGCGGAAAGATTTCATCCTCGACCGCTACCAGTTGCTCGAAGCGCGCCTCGCCGGCGCCGACGCCGTCTTGCTCATTGCCGAAATCCTCGACGACGAGGCTTTGCCGCGGTTGCTGCGCCAGACGCACGACCTCGGCATGCAGGCGCTGGTCGAGTTGTACGACGCCGAGAACTTGCCGCGCGTCCTCGCCAGCGGCGCCCGCCTCGTCGGCGTCAACAACCGCGACCTGCGCACCTTCGTCACGCGCCTGGAACACACGATCGAACTGGCGGCGCGCGTCCCGGCCGACTGCTGCCTCGTCAGCGAGAGCGGCGTCCGCACGCGCGCCGACGTGCTGCGCCTCCAGGCCGTCGGCGTCCGCGCCGTCCTCGTCGGCGAGACGCTCATGCGCGCGGAGGACGTCGGCGCCAAGCTCGACGAGTTACGCGGGGTCTGACCAGTTCGTCGCCACCTTCTCGCCGTGGCAAAGCCACTGCCAGCCGCACCACAGCCACAGCGCTATCAGGCAAAACGTGTCCCACGGCGGACCCCAGTGCGAGCCGAGCCGCAGGTGCGGGAACAGGTACTGCGTCGCCACCAAAAAGACGTAAGCCGTCGGCGCCAGGCGGTTCAGCACCCAGACGTGCTGATAGCCGATAGAGAGGAGGGACAACGTCGGCATCGCGCGCGGCGGCGGGGCGGGCCGGTGGTAGGCGGCGGCCTCTTCCGGGAGGGCGCCGCGCCGCAGCGGCACGACGGCGAGGAGCAGCGGCTGCAGGTAGCGGCTCGGCTCGGTGAACAGCAGGAAGACCGGCAGGGCGGCGAGTAGCACGTCGTAGTACATGAAGTGAAAGCAGCCCATCCAGGCGCCGAGGAGGAGGAACGCGGCGGGCGGGCCGTCGACGGCGCGGGCGGCCTCCCGGCGGCGCAGCACGGCGAGACGAACCGTCACTTCCAGCACCAGCACGAGAAGGCCCCAGCCGAGGAACGTCGGCGCCAGTCCGTCCTTGTCGCGGTCGTCGATCGGCGTGTCCTTGAAGTCGATCGTCCAACGGCGCGGCACGCTGAGCAGGTCGCGGCTGAGGAAGATCCAGTTCTCCTCGACGTTGTAAAGGCGCGCCGCCTCGTGCCCGACGCGCAGCCAGTCGAACCAGGCGGCGACGCCGACGACGGGGAGCGTCGCCAGCGCCAGCATCGTCCCCGTGACGATCATCGCGAGGCCGAAGCGCCAGCGCCGCGTCAGCACCGGCACCAGGAAGAAGGCGAGCGCCCAGACCGGCTTGAACGCCAGCAGTCCCCAAACGGCGCCGCCGCACGCCGGCCGGCCGCGCGCGACGAGCGCCCAGCCCCAGACGAGAATCGCCAGCGTCAAAGTCGCGTTCTGCCCCAGGTTGACCGACCCGCCGAAGCCGGGGAAGAGCATCAGCGCCACGGCCGCCGCGGGACACCAAATGCGGCCGCGCGCGAGAGTGCTGAGCCCCAGGCCGACGAAGAAGGTCAGGAGTACGTTAACGACCTGCTGAATCCGGTAGGCGACGCGCGGCGACACCAACCCCAGGGGCGCGTAGACGAAGGCGTTGACCGGCGGGTAGAGCGGCCCGCCGACGCGCTTCGCCGCGACGAGGCCGGCGCGCTCGTCGAGATCCTCGGACAGCGCGGCGACGAGAACCACGCCGGCCAGCGGGCCGTCGGCGGCGAGGGGGCCGACGAAGCCGGCGGCGAGCGCGGCGGCCTTGGGGTCGTCGTGGCCCATGAACCAGTACATGAGACTTTCGACGTCGCTCTTGCCCGGTTCGTGGTCGGCGTCGGGGTAGGCGGGGCGGAGCACCTCGCGCTGGACGTTGCGGTCGTAGAGTTGCCGGCCGTGGCCGGTCACGAGCATACGGCCCATGAGCCACTGGCCGCCGAAGTCGATGGTCGCGTGGCCGCCGTTGCCGTCGCGGCGCTCGTTGCCCACCCGGCCGCTATCGAAGGCGTGCCAGGCGGAGATGAGGGCGACGGCCGAGGCGATCAGGGCGGCCGCCCAGGCCAGCAGGTAGTACGTCGCCTCCTGGCGCGCGGCCCGCAACAGCAAATCCTGGAGGCGGTTCATCGAGGGGAGCGCGGCCTGTTATAATCCGGGCGGACGGTCCGGATGATTGTAGGGTTTTCCCCCGGAGTGGACGGCCGTGAGACGCCTGCCGCCGCTGGTCCGCGAGGTCGCACGCTCGCTGCGCCGCCTCGGCGCCGCGTCCGGGGGCCTCGTCGTGGCCGTCTCCGGCGGGCCGGACAGCGTCGCGCTGCTGTACGCCCTCCTCGATCCGGCTCGCGGAACGGAGGACGGCCGGCTCGTCGTCGCCCACCTCAATCACCGCCTGCGTGGGGAGGAGAGCGACGCCGACGAGGACTTCGTCCGCGCCCTCCACGCCCGCCTCACCGTCGGGTCGCCGGAACTGCGACTGCGTTGCGCGTCTCTCGACGTAAAAACCGCCGCCGCAGGGGAGAACCTCGAAAGCGTCGCGCGCCGGCTGCGCTACGAGTGGCTCGCCGGGGTGGCGCAGGACGAGGGGGTGACGCGCGTCGTCACCGGGCACACCGCCGACGACCAGGCGGAGACGGTCTTGCACCGTCTGCTGCGCGGCGCCGGGCTGCGCGGCCTGCGCGGCATCGCCCCATCCCGGCCGTTGGCCGACGGCGTCGTGCTGCTGCGGCCCATGCTCGCCGTGCGCCGGGCCGACGTCCTCGCTTACCTTATCTCCCTCGGCGAGCCCTACCGCGAAGACAGTTCCAACCTCGACCCGGCCTTCACCCGCAACCGCATCCGCCACGAACTGCTGCCGCTGCTCGCGTCGCGCTTCAACCCGGAGGTCGTGCGCGGCCTGTGCCGCCTGGCGGGACAGGCGGAAGAAACCTACGCCGCGGAGGAGGCGGAGGCGTTGACCCTTCTAAAACTGGCGGAGCGGCCGCGCGCCGGCGACCTGCTTGTGTTCGACCGGAAGACGTTCGTGGCGGCGCCGCGCCACCGGGTCCGCGAGGCTCTGCGCCTGGCGTGGCGGCGCGAGGGCTGGCCGGTGGGCGAGATGGGCTTCGACGCCTGGGAGCGCCTGGCGGCGGTGGCGCTCGGCGAGACGGCGGCGGTCGACCTGCCCGGAGGAGTCCGAGCCAGGGCGCGAGGAGGCGTCCTCCGGATGGGGGCCGGTCCGCGGCCGGACATGGTCTGAGTCTCAGTGCGGCGGACGACCTTCCGGCTTGCGCAGGGCCTTCGGTTCCGCCTGGCGTCGGTGCTCGGCGGCCATGTCGGGCGAGCCGAGCTTGTCGTAGGCGCTCGCCAACAGGCGGTGCAGGTCCGGGCTCTCGGGGTTCTGGGGTAAGGCCGCTTCGAGGTCGACCAGGGCGTCCTGCCAGCGGCCCAACTTCGCCAGCACGACGCCGCGCGTGTGCCGGAACGAGAGATTCTTCGGCGCCTGCTCGACCGCCGTCTGGGCCAGGTCGAGGGCGCGAGGCAGGTCGGGCGGCTCGTTGTGGGCCAGCACCCAGGCCAGGTTGTTCGCGACCATCGGCAACTCAGGCGACAGCCGCAGGGCCTGCTCCAGGTGCATGCGCCCTTCCTCCGGCCGATTCCGCCGCATCGCGTCGACGCTCAGGGCAAAGTGGACCGGCCCCGTCGCTTTGCCGCCGGCGAGGAGGGCGCGCAGCGCGGACCGGGCGCGCTCGCCGTCCGCCCCCTCCAGACTCGTCAGCCGTAACAGCCGTTCCAGCAGGTTCGTGTTCGCCGGGTCCTTGCGCAACCCTTGCTCGAGCAATTCCAGCCGCCGGCCGAGCGTGTCGCCCGACTCGCGCCCGACCGTGTCGTGCCAGACCGCGTGGACGTCGCCCTCGGCCCTCAGGAACGACGCTTCGCGCGTGGCCGCCCAGCCTTCTTCGAGGACGTCGACGGCCTCCGGGAAGCGTTCCAGAAACGTCAGGGCTTCCGCCCAGAGGCCGCGGGCGGCGAGGTCCGTCAGGTCCGACTGCACGCGGCGCTGGAAGTAGCCGGCCGCCAACTCGGCCTCGTGGCGGGCGCGGTTCGTGTCGCCGCGCACGGCGTACATCTGGGCGGCGCGAAGGCGCAATTGCGGCCGGCTGTTGATCGCCTTGTTGAGGTGGGGCTCGGCTAGGTCGAGCTTGTTGTCGGCCATGTACAACTCGCACAACAGGCCGTGGGCGAGGTCGCGGTCCTCGATCTCGCCGTCCAGCGCCTTGAGCAGGTGGGCGCGGGCGCGCTCGCGCGCCGGCGGCGAGGAGAGCGCGACGCCGAGGAGTCGCCGCGCCTGCCAGAAGTGGGCCGGGCCGTACCCCGGCTGGTCGGGCGGCGTCAGTTCTTTCATGAGCGCCTGCGCCCGCTCGCCCTGCCCGAGCCCCTCGGCGGCGGTCGCCAGGCCGTAGAGCACCTTGGGGCGTTTGTCTTGCCCCGCGGCGAGGCGGTCGTAGCAGGTGAGCGCCGTCGCGTAATCCTTTGCCCGCAACGCCGCCTGACCGCGGTCGAGGTAGGTCACCGTCACTTCCTGCCCGGTCCGCGCCGCCGCGCTCAGCAGCGTGACGGCGCACGCGGCCCCCGCGAGGACCGCGGGGAGGGCCGGCAACAGCAGACGGAACCTTCGCCCCTGCCACCACAGCAGGGCGCGCATCGAGAAGGACGAAAGTCGTTCGAGAATCGCCATGAGGTTGCTCAGCCGCGCCGAACCCGTAAGGAAGGACCCAAATCACTTTAGTATACGTCGATGCCGGACACCAGCCCGCGCTCGCCGTCGCGCGGCCGGCCCTCTCGTCGGAAAAAAGGTGTGCGGTCCGACGGACGGCGGGCATTATCCTGAGAGGAGCGACGCCGAGTCCCGAGGGAAGCCGTAATGACCGCACACACCGTTTCCATCACCCAGCATGTTCGACGGCTCGGCGATCGGAGCGCGTCGGACGCCGTACTCCTGGATCGCTTCGTTCGGCGGGCGGATCGCGAGGCGTTCGCCGCCCTCGTGGAGCGACACGGGCCGATGGTGTTCCGGCTGTGTCGCCGCGCCCTCGGCAACGCCCACGACGCCGAGGACGCCTTCCAGGCCACGTTCCTCGTCCTCGCCCGCCGCGCCGCGGTCGTCCGGCCCGTTTGTCTGACGGCGTGGCTGTTCGGCGTGGCCCGGCGCGTCGCCCGCAAGGCCCGCGCGGCTCCCGCCCGCCGCCTCCGCGGCTCCCCGTTTCCCGTGGAAGACGTCGCCGATTCTCGGCCCGACCCGCTGGCGTCGCTGACCGCCCGCGAACTGGTCGCCGCCCTCGACGACGAACTCGGGCGCTTGCCGGAGGCGTACCGCCTGCCTGTCACCCTGTGTTGCCTGGAGGGACTGTCGCAGGAGGAGGCGGCGCGGCGCCTCGGCTGGACGCCGGGCTCGGTCAAGGGGCGCCTGGAGCGCGGCCGCCGGCGGCTCTTTCGCGGCCTGGTGAAACGCGGTCTGGCGCCGGGCGCCGCCCTCGCCGCCGCGGGACTGGCGCGCGGCGCGGCGGCCTCTCTGACGACGCTCGTGTTCCGCGACGCCGTGCGGCCGGCGGCGCTGGCCGGGGCAGTCCTGAGGGGGATGCTCCTGACGCGGCTCACCGTCGCGGCGGCGTTGCTGGCGGCGGCGCTGGCCGTCACGGCGGCCGGGCTGACGGTCCTCCCACGCGCCGCGGCGGAGCCTCTCGTACCACAGGCGGCGCCGCCCGACGAACGGCCGCGCGAGCGCCTCGACGCTTTCGGCGACCTGCTGCCGCCCGGCGCCGTCGCCCGCCTCGGCACGGTGCGCTTCCGGCAAGGCGGCGGGTACGTCAACCGCCTCTTGCTGAGCCCCGACGGCAAGACGCTCGTCTCCAAGAGCTACTACGGCGAGCGCTCCGTCGCCGTGTGGAACTTCGCCACGGGCCGGCTCGTGCGACAATTTCCGGGGCATTACGAGGAGAATCGCGCCGTCGCCCTGTCGCCGGACGGCAAGACGCTCGTCACCGGCCAGAACACGCTGATCTCCTTTCACGACCTCGCCACGGGGCGCGAGATCCGGCAGTTGAACAGTCCCGTCGGCGGGACGGACGGGCTGGCCTTCGCGCCGGACGGCAAGACGCTCGCTTCCGGGCACGGAGGCCGGTTCGTCCAGTTGTGGGACTTGCCTGCGGGAACGGTGCGGGCGAAGTTCCCCGCTCAGCACAACCGCTCGGCGCTGCTGGCGTTCAGCCCCGACGGCAAGACGCTCGCCACGGGCGACACCCTCGACCCGACCGTCCGCCTGTTCGACGCGGCCACGGGGGAGGAACGGCATCAGCTGAAGAGGACGTGTTTCGTCCACGATTTCGCCTTCGCGCCGGACGGCAAGACGCTCGCGGCGGGCGCCATGGACGGCGTCATCTCCCTTTGGGATCCCGCCACGGGCAAACTCGTCCGCGAGTTGCGCAGTCCGTACAAGCACGTCCGCGCCGTCGCTTGGGCGCCGGACGGCAAGACGCTCGCGGCGAGCGAGTACGACGAAAAGGGAGAGGTCGAGTACCTCCGCTTCTGGGATCCGGCCGCGGGCAAGAGTGGGCGTCACATCAAGAGCGACTCGGGGCTCGTCGAGAGCCTCGCCTTCACCGCCGACGGCAAGACGCTGGTGTCCGGCGGACGGCGCAGCGTCATCCGCCTGTGGGACGCCGCCACCGGCGAGGAGCGGTCGCCGCGAGGGCATCGCGGGCCGGTCTGGTGTCTCGCCGTGTCCCCCGACGGTAAGACGCTGGCGTACAGCGACAAGGAGATTCGCCTGTTCGATCTGGCCGCGCGCCGCGAGGCCGGCACCTTGCCGGGCCACCATTGGTCCTTCGCCTTCTCCCCCGACGGCCGGACGCTCGCCGGGGGGAGCGGGGTCAACGCCGTCAACGTCTGGGACGTCGCCGGACGCCGGCTTCTCAGGCGCCCGGAATCGGACCCGAAAAAAGACGGCCTCGAATGGGTGGCATACTACCACGTCGCTTACTCACCCGACGGCAAGCAACTCGCGGGCGGCGGTCGAGGAGTGACACTGTCCCAGAAAGGGGATTCTCTCGTCCGCGTTTGGGATGCCGACACGGGGAACGAATCGCGCCTGCTGCGGATGGCGCACCCCGACGACAGGATTTCCACGGTCGAGGGCCTCGCCTATTCGCCGGACGGCAAGACGCTGGCCGCGTCGGGGCGGGCGGAGCCGAGGGACGGGAAAGTACGCCTGTGGGACGCGGCGACGGGGAAGGAGCTTGTCCGCCTGACGGCGGTCATGAACGACTCGGCCGTCGACGAGAAGCGGGCGAGAGAGGCTATTGTGGAGCCGCGCGTCGTCTTCTCGGCCGACGGCCGACTGCTGGCGAGGAATCGGCAGCGGAAAGGCATTCCCGTCTGGGAGGCGGCCACCGGCCGCGAGCGCTGCCAGTTCGACGGGCACGACGGCTCGACCGTCTGCGTCGCCTTCGCGCCCGACGGCCGCACGCTCGCCTCGTCGGGCTACGACGCCACGATCCGCCTATGGGACGTCGCGGACGGCAAAGAGCTGCGGCGGCTGACGGGGCACCGTGGCAAGGCGAACGCGCTGGCCTTCACGCCCGACGGAGCGACCCTGATTTCGGGCGGCGACGACACGACGGTCCTCTTCTGGGACGTCGCCGAGGTCACGCGCCGCGCCCGGCCGGCGGAATCCCTTGCGCCGGGTGAATGGGCCGCGCTTTGGGCGGACCTCGCGGGGTCCGACGCCGTGAAAGCCCACCGGGCGATGGCGCGACTGACGGCGTCGTCGCGAGCCACGCTGACGGAGTTTAAGGAGCGACTGCGACCCAGTCCCGTCGTCGAGGCCGCGCGGCTGGCCGCTTTGTTGCGCGACCTCGACGCCGACGAGTTCGCCGTCCGCGAGAAGGCCGAGAACGAGTTGGCGCGGATCGACGACGCGGCGCGTGCGGCGCTGGAACGCGAGCGCGATCAGGAGGGGAATTCGGCCGAACGCCGTCGGCGGTTAGACAGCCTGCTCGCCGCGCTCGACGTGCCGTCCGGCGAACGGCTGCGCGAGCTGCGCGCCGTCGAGGTGTTGGAGAGGATCGGCGGCGGCGAGGCGCGGCGAATTGTGGAGGAGTTGGTGAAGGGAGCGCCCGAGTCGCGGCTGACGCGGGAGGCCAAGGCGACGGCGGAACGCCTGAAGCGGACGACTCGCCTCCCCTGACCGAGCCGGCCTTGTTAGAATGCGGCGGACGCATCCTTCGCGAGGGCACGACCGATGGCGACTGTTGCCTCTCTGATGACCACGGAAGAACTCCTGGCCTTGCCCGATGACGGCACGGAGCGCTGGCTCATCGCCGGAGAATTGAGGGAACGCCCCATGACCGTCCGCAACCGCTTTCACAGCCGCATCCTGGTTCGCGTCGCGAAGTTTCTCGATAACTGGCTCGACGAGCAGCCCGAGCCGCGCGGCCAGGTGCTGGGCGGCGAGGCGGGTTTCCGGATCCTGCACGACCCGGACACCACGGTCGGCATCGACGTCGTCTATGTGCCCCATGACGTCGCCGTGCGGCAGAATGACGAGACGACTCTGGTCGACGGCGTCCCGACGCTGGCCGTCGAAATCCTCTCTCCCAGCGACAAACTTGAGGACATCAACGAAAAGATCACGACGTATCGGAACGCGGGCGTGCCGCTGGTCTGGATTCTCGACCCCTACGACCGCACCGTAAAGGTCTACCGTCCGGACGCCAGGCCGGAGTTGTTCAACGACGGCCAGGACCTCACCGCCGAGCCGCACCTGCCCGGCTTCCGCGTCCCGGTCCGCCGACTGTTCGAGTAGCGAATCACAGCCCGTAGCGCGCCGGGTCGAGCATGCCGATGTAGGTCATGAAGATGCGGAAGATCGCCAAAATGATGATGCCGGCGACGACGAGCCACACCCCCCAGCCGGCGACCTGAGCCAACACCCGCAGCCGACGCTCCGACTCCTCCTGATACTGGTCTCCCTGCTGTTCGAGTACCTGCGTCAGCCGACCGCTCTCCTCGCCGACCGCGATGACGTGGCCGAATTCCTCGGGGAACAGGCCGGTGCGCGTGAGGGCGACCGTCAGCTCTTCGCCGTCGCGCACCGCGTCTTTCGCCGTGGCCGCCCCCGCCGCGAAGGCGCCGTTGCCGGTCGCTTTCATACTCAAACGGATCGCCTTCGTGGTTGACATGCCCGACTCCAGCGTCAGCCGCAGCGCCAGGCAGAAGCGCGTGATCGCCAAGGCCCGCACGCACGGCCCGAGTACCGGCACGCGCAGCAGCAGGCCGTCGACCAGCCCCTCGCGCAACACTTTCCGACCGAGCAGGTAGAAGAGCCCCACGCCCCCCAACAGGCCGAACGAGACGACGAGGAAGCCGAGCGCCGGCCCCGGCCCCGTGCCCAGCCCGATGGGGTCGAACCCCTGCGAGCCGGGGTTGCTCAGGAAGCCGAGGATCAAGATCAGTCCGGCGACGACGAAGAGGGCGGCGACGAGCTGGAACGCCGGCCAGGCGATCTGACTGATAAACTGGCGGCGCAGCTGCAACTGCAAGCCGAAGTAGCGCTCCAACTCGCGGCACACCTCGGGCAGCATCCCCGTCTGCTCGCCGACCGTCGCCAGCGACACGAACAGCGGCGGGAAGGCGCCGTGTTCCTTCTGCAAGGCGTCCTCCAGGGCGCCGCCTTTCTCCAGCCCGGCGCTGATGCGCGCGGCGATGGGGCGCACCGGCGCCGCCCCTTTGCTCGCCTGCTGCTTGAAGACGTCGCGCAGCGTCAGCCCGGCGCCGAGGTAGTGGCGCATGGAGCGGCAGAGGTCGATGAGGCCGGACAGGGGGATTCGCTGAGAGAAGAGCATGGTCGTCGCGTTCTCGGAGCCGGCGAGGATGGGACTTCCGTTACGGGGCCGCGTCGGGTAACGTGTGTCATTGTAGCGTCCCGGTCCGGCGCCCGAAAGCACCTGTCGCGGAGGCTCGTCATGACACGCCGCTCGCACCGCCTCGCCCTCGCCGTCCTTCTGCTATCCGCCGCGTCGCTCCCCGCCGCCGACGAGGTCAAGCCGCGCTGGCGATTCGAGAAGGGGCAAACGCTCCGCTACCTTCTGAAGCATCACGAGCAGCGCAAAGTCACCGTCAACGTGGAAGACTTCGAGACGAAGACCGACGTCGATTTTCACTGGGAATGGACGGTGAAGGAGGTGGACGACAAGGGCGTCGCCACGCTGGACGCGAAGCTGACGGGGCTGCGCTTCGAGGTCCGTGGGCGCGGTTACGAATTCGACTACGACTCCAACGGCACGAATTCCAGCGACGACCAGTTCAAGAAGGACATGATCGCCTACCTCGACGACGTGCGCAAGGCGGCCTACCGGCTGCGGCTGGCGCCGGACGGCGCGGTCAAGGAGGTCCGCGGCTTCGACTCGGCCCTCGCCGACGCGCCGCCGGCGAACCGCGTCCACGACACGAACGGCCTGACGCTGCGCGACGCCGCCTTCGGCTGGTATTTGCAACAGGCGCTGGGCGTGCTGCCCGACGCCGCCGTGGCGGAGGGCGGGCGCTGGAAGCGGCCGACGAAGACGAAGCTCGGGAGCCTCGGCGAACTGTCGGGCGAGACCGAGTATCACCTGGCGAAGGCCGCGAAAGCGGGCGGGGCGAAGGAGCACGAGCTGCGCTTCGCGGGAGCCCGGAGCCTTGACCTCGACATGAAGTGGGGCGACGGGTCGCTCCGCGGCCCGTTCACGATCGCGAAGGTGAAGGGCGTCGTCCACTTCGACCCGAAGACGCACGCCGTGGCCCGGAGCGAGTACAAGACGGAGATGAGCGGCGATCTCAAGCTTAACGACTCCGCGGAGCCCGTCCTGAAGGTGGAACTGAAACAGACGGTGTCGTTGGAGGCGAGGCCATGACGAGCCCGAAGGCGCGGCGTCCATTTCCTTGCACGCCTCGCCGTCGGCCGTTAGAATTGGCTCGGCACGGTAACCTTGTGCCACGGCGCCGGCCGGCGCGTGACCGGCGCCGCCTTCCCGCCGCCCGAGGTGAGTCCGATGACGGCTTCGCTTCACGTCCTCAAGGGCACCACCCCCGGGGAACGTATCCCGCTGGACAAGGACCGCATGGTCCTCGGCCGCAACCCCGATTGCGACCTCGTCATCCCGATCACGTCCGTCAGCCGCGAGCACGCCCACATCCTGCGCGTCCAGGGCCGGTATCACATCGTCGACGGCGACGTCAACGGCACCCCGAGCCGCAATCACACCTTCGTCAACAACCAGGAAATCCCGACGGTCACGCGCACGCCGCTGAAGAACGGCGACAAGATCCGCATCTGCGACTTCATCGCCACCTTCGAGGAGGCGCCGCGGCCGCCGCTGCCCGCCGCCCTGCGCGAGGAGGAAGAGCCGGAGGAAGTCGAGGAGGTCGGCTCGACCACGGTCGAGGCGACTCTCGTCCACAACAGCAGCCTGATGCTGCTCGAAACGCACCCCGCCGACAAGCTGCGCGCCCTGCTCGAAATCAGCGAGAGCCTCAGCAGGACCCTCGACATCGACCGCCTGCTGCCGAAGATCGTCGATAGCCTCTTTCTCGTTTTCAAGCAGGCCGACCGCTGCTTCATCATCCTCGTCGAGGAAGGGACCGGCCGGCTCCTGCCCAAAGTCATCCGCACGCGCCGGCCGCAGGACGAGGCGAACGCCCGTTTCAGCAAGAGCATCGTCCGTCAGTGCCTGGAGTCGAAGAAGCTGTTCCTGTCGAACAACGCCGACAGCGACAAGCGCATCCTCAGTCAGAGCGTCGTCGACTTCCGCATTCGCTCGGTCATGTGCGCCCCGCTGATCGCGGCGGACGGCACGTCGTTCGGCGTCATCCAACTCGACACGCAGGACCGCGGCAAGAAGTTCACCGAGGACGACCTGGCGCTGCTCGGCGGGGTCGCCAACCAGTCGTCCATCGCGCTGCAGAACGCCAAGCTCCACCGCGAGGCCCAGGTGCGGGCGCAGATGGAAAAGGAAATGCACATCGCCCACCAGGTGCAGCGCGGCTTCCTACCCCTGAAGATGCCCGAAGTGTCCGGCTACGAGTTTCACGCCCACTACGAGCCGGCCCAGGACGTCGGCGGCGACTACTACGGCTTCGTGCCGATGGGGCCGAAGCGCCTGGCGATCACGCTCGGCGACGTCGCCGGCAAGGGCGTCGCGGCGGCGCTGCTGATGGCCAAATTTTCGTCCGACGTGCGCTTCTGCCTGCTGAGCGAACAGGACCTGTCCGCCGCCGTCGCCGCCCTCAACGAGCTGGTCTGTCAGAGCGCCGGGCAGATGGACCGCTTCATCACCTTGGCGGCCGCCGTCCTCGACGCCGCCGCCCACACGGTGACGCTGGTCAACGCCGGCCACATGACGCCGCTGCTGTTCCGCGCCGCCACCGGCAAGGTTGAGGACGCCATGCCGAACAAGGCCGCCGGCCTGCCGATGGGCATCCTGGAGGGGCAGACTTACGAGACCTGTTCTGTCCGCCTGGAGCCGGGCGACAGCCTGTTCCTGTTCAGCGACGGCGTGACCGACGCGGACAACATGCGCAACGAGTCGTTCGGCCTCAAGGGGATACACGCCGCCCTGAAGACCGACGGCCCCTGCGGCCCGCGCGCCCTCGGCGAGCGCCTCGTCAAGGCCGTCAAGCTGCACGCCACCGGCAAGACGACGCAGAAGGACGACATTACGCTCGTGTGTCTCGGGCGGACGGCGTGAGGGCCGCGCGCTCCTCGATCCGCATTCGCGACGTGTCAACTGATGGGGTGAGAGTCATGAGCGAAACCGCCACGATCACCGTCCCGGACGTGAAGAGCAAGGACGACAACAAGGTCAAGCGCTTGCCGCCCTACAACGTGGTGCTGCTCAACGACGACGACCACAGCTTCGAGTACGTCATCCGGATGCTTCAGCAACTCTTCGGCCACCCGCCGGAGAAGGGCTATCTGCTGGCCTGGGACGTCCACACCCACGGCCGCGTCATCGTCGACACCACGTCCAAGGAGCGCGCGGAACTCAAGCGCGACCAGATCCACGCCTTCGGCGCGGACCCGGAAATCAAGCGCTGTAAAGGGTCGATGTCGTCGGTGATCGAGCCGGCGCCGCAGTGAGCCGCTTGCGGCTTCGCACCCGCGC
>JBBROG010000226.1:0-14390 GCA_038229635.1 Gemmatales bacterium | reverse complement strand
GTCGGGATCGAGTTGGGCATCGCGGAGCAAGGGCTGGGCGTCGGGGTGATCGAGCAAGTCCATGGCGGCCTCCCAAAGGTGTACCGCCGTCAAGCTAGCCGGGACGTCAGCCGCCGGCTAGGATAAAATCGCACAGTAGAAGTAGGGGAACCGGCGTCGATATCGCTGGGCGTTTTAGCGGCACGCCCTACGATATCGACGCCGAAATGTTACGGGATGCCGCCGCGCCCGGAGCAAAAGCTGGGTCTTTAGCTTTCCCACTCGTTTCCTTTCAGCATCTACCAAACCCAGCCGTATTGCTCACGAAACTCAAGACGGAGTTGAACGGAGCGGTTATCAGCGACACTTGTTGAAGACTGTCGTACAGCCGGTGGCCGGGTTTGTCGTGCAACCGCCCGTACATGGCTGGGGTTGGAAGGGCGTGATGACCGTGCATTTCTTGTCGATTGTGTCATCGCAGTACCAGAGACTGTCTTTGGACTGGGTGAAGTCACACGTCCTGACGGCGTGGCATCGTACGATGACCGTAACTCGCGGAAAGAGCGCCTTTGCTCTGCGAAATCGATAACTGAATTGCGGAAATACAGGATCCCTCCCCGCTCCCTATGTGAAACGCCTCGCGCGGGAAGCGGGAAGCGGGAAGCGGGAAGCGGGAAGCGGGAAGCGGGAAGCGGGAAGCGGGAAGCGGGAAGCGGGAAGCGGGAAGCGGGAAGCGGGAAGCGACTTTGCGAATCCCAATACCAATGATAAAGCTAGCAGGTCAGAACCGAGATATCAACCCTGCTTTCAAAATACTTTCAAGCGAAGAGCCGGTAGCTTTGTAACGCCTTTCCTACACGATCCGAAGTGTCAATGGGAGCAGCCGCTTGGAGAGTCCCCCGCTTGCGGGATCGCGCTCGAGTCCGATAAGGCGCGGGCGCGAAACCGCAAGCGGGAAATGCGCTCAATACCCCTTCGCCTTATCCACGACGCTCCGCCAGGCCGAGGACAACGTCGCCGGGGCGCCACCCCTCCGAACCCGAGTCGGTGAGTGGGCTTACCGCCCTCTTGATTCGTGGGACTACAGGTGGTATCATACTTCGAGCGCTGAAGGGACAGGGCGCGAGGCGCTGCGGGGGCCATCGTGATCTTCATGACGCGGATCCCGACGCATTACAACGATGGGACTCCCGTCCCGAAGGGAGTGCTGGACGAAATCACGGAAGAGGTCTTCGAGGTCTTTGGCGGTTGCACGGTCGAAGGCCCCGGAAGAGGCATCTGGGGCGATGACGAGGGGAGAGTCTATTCGGAAGACAGTTTCCGCCTCGAAGTCGCCTGCGAGCGCGGCCAGTACGCGGAGGCACGCGAGACGGTCTTGCGCATCGGCCGGCGACTCGGGCAGAAGGCGATGTACTTTGAAGTCCGGTACTTCGACGGTGTGGAGATCCTCGACGTGCCGCCGAAGCCGAGGCGTCGGAAAAAGCGCGAGACGTAATCCGGGGGGAGGGTTGCCATCATGGCGGGACGATCGATCGCCGCTCGGGCGCGAGAGGCCGAGACCTTCGCACGGGGCCTGCGCGACCAGGGGAAAAACTGGTTGGAAGCGCACAACGCCCTGTACGGCCTCGGCGGGAAGTGTGCGACGCTGTTTCCGACCCGCGCGGACCGCACCGCGTTCGCCAAGACCCCCGAACACGAGCGGATCAGCGCGCTCCTCAACGAGTTGTCGGACCCGCCCGCGGGCGGCGCCGTACAACCCCTTCGGACGGCCAGCGGGAACCTTCACGTCCGCCTCCCGCGCTCGCTCCACGCGGCTTTGCGCGCCGAGGCCGAGGTCGAGGACATCAGCCTCAACCAACTCATCCTCGCCAAGCTGTCCGTGCAACTCCGCTGCGTGACGGCTCAGGAAGACCTCGCCGGGACGAAAAGCGCTTCGGCCTAGCTCCGCGGACGTCGCTCACCGCGGCGCGGCGGGCCACCCGCGTCAGACCGTCACGCCGACGAACTTGGCGACGCGGTCCAAATCGGCGAGCATCTCGGCGGCCGTCTGGTAGCGCTGGTCGGGCACCTTCGCCAGCATCTTCAGCACCGCCCCCTCGAAGAGATCGGGGATCGACATCTGGAACTTCTTCGGCTTCTCCGGGTCGGCCTTGCGGATCTTCGTGATCGTCTCGACCAGCGACACGTCGGCGAACGGCGGCCGGCCGGTCAGCAGGGCGTAGACCGTCGCCCCGAGGCTGTAGATGTCGGCGCGGCCGTCCACCTCGCTGCTGCTGCGCGTCCGTTCCGGCGACATGTAGTTGACGTCGCCGACCAGCTCGCCGGGCCGCGTGATCTGCTGGGCCATGACGCCTTCCATCGCCTTGGCCAGCATCAGGTCGCCGAGCTTCGCCGACTTGTCGCTCGCCTGGATGAGGATGTTCGGCGGCGCGACGTTGCGGTGGATGATCTGCTCACCATGGGCGTAGTCGAGCGCCCGGCCGACCTGGACCGCCACGCGCAGGGCGTAGCGCCAGTCGAGCATTCCGGCGACGCCGATGCGCTGGATCACCTGCGTCAGGCTCTCGCCCTCGACGTACTCCATCGCCACCCAGCAGTACGGCCCCGTCTTGCCGGCGCCGTACAGCGCCACCAGGTTCGGGTGTCGCAGTGGCATCATCGTCTTCATCGCCCGGACGAAGCGCTGCATCTCGTCCTCGCCGCGCGAGAACTCCGGCTGCAGCACCTTCAGGGCGACCGTCTTGCCGTCCTTGGCGTCGGTGGCCTTGAAGACGACGCCCGACTGCCCCTTGGCGAGCGCCGGGCCGATGTCGAAGTGGGCCAGCGTCTGGCCGACCAGGCTCGTCAGCGACTCGGCGACCGGCGCCGCCCTGGCCGGCGCCGGCGCCAGGGTACTCTGCTCGCTGGAGGCGTCGTCCATATAGCGGAGCTGCGTCTCGCCGACCTGGATGACGTCGCCGGAGTGCAGGACGTGCTGCGCGACCCGCTTGCCGTTGACGAAGGTGCCGGCGGCGCTGTTGGAGTCGTGGACGAGGACGCGGTCGGCTTCGACCTGCACCTCGCAGTGGACGCGCGACACGCGCGGGTCGGTCAAGCGGGTCTGCGTGCCCTGGCTGCGGCCGACGAGGAGGGCCTCGCCGGCCTTCAGATCGAAGGAATGGCCCTTGTCCGGGCCGGCGATGACGAGCAGCTGTCGGGCCATGAGCGCCTCGTGAGACTGGGGGCTGGAGGGTCGGAGACTTCCGCGTAGTTTGACTCTCAATCGGGCGGCTGTCAACAGTTTATAATGACGCCGGGCCGAGAATAGGTCAAACGAGCGGCTAGCGATGCGACCGACGTCACTCGACGGATTCCTGATGATTGACAAACCGGGCGGGATGACCTCGCGCGACGCCGTCGACCGCGCCCAGCGCTGGTTCCCGCACGGGACGCGCCTCGGCCACACCGGCACGCTCGACCCGCTCGCCACCGGCCTGCTCGTCCTGTGTGCCGGCGTCGCGACGCGCCTCACCGAGTACGTCCAGGACATGGGCAAGACCTACCGCGCCGGCGTCCTCCTCGGCGCCCGCAGCGACACCGACGACGCCGACGGCACCGTCACGCCCGCCGACGTCGCCGCGCCGCCGGCCCATGAGGACGTCGGGCGCGCCCTGACGTCCTTCGTCGGCGCCTTCGATCAGGTGCCGCCGGCGTACTCCGCCGCGAAGGTGGCGGGGCGACGCGCCTACGACCTCGCCCGGCGCGGCCGGGAGGTCGAGCTGCGCCCGCGCCGCGTTCAGGTCTACGGCATCGACATTCTTGGATATCACTATCCGAAGCTGGACGTGGAGGTGCGCTGCGGCAAGGGGACATACATCCGCGCGCTGGCCCGCGACCTCGGCGAACGCCTCGGCTGCGGCGGGCTGATCGCGTCGTTGCGGCGGACGCGCGTCGGCCCCTTCGACGTCGCCGACGCCGTGGCGCTCGACGCCGACGCGGAGGCCGCCCGAGCGAAGCTGCTGCCGCTCGCCGTCGCGGTGAGCGACCTGCCGCGCGTCACCCTCGGGCCGGAAGATGCCGCCCGCTTGCGCCAGGGGCAGGGCGTGCCGCTCCGCCAATCGCCGGGGGAGGGCGAAGTCGTCGCCGCGTTCGGCGGGGACGGCGGGCTCATCGCCGTGGCGAAACGCGACCGCGACAAGAACGTCTTGCGCCCGGACAAAGTTTTCCTACCGCCGGCGTAGGCAACCCGCGCGCCGGGACTTGCTGTTGCCCGTCGGTCGGCGCGCGGCTATAAGCCCCGCCTTCCTATCGAAACAGCGACAGACGTTCTGCGGGCTCGGCGGCGGGGGGAGTGGCCGCGCCCAGGGTTCTGTCAGGGAGGGGGACGGATGCTGGCGAAACCCGTGTGGAGCCAGATCGTGGACGATGAGGCGCTGACGCGGGGGTTGGGGGACCCGGAAGCGCGCATGTTGATCGAATGGCTCGTCGATCGGGCGGAGCAACTCGCGAACCTGGGGTACGCCGGTGAGGAATTGGAACAGGCGACGGCTCGGTTGTGCCGGCGGGCGCGGGGGTTGGTGCGCTTCGTGCGGCTGTGGTGCCACGAGCGCGGCCGCCGCGCCGCCATCCAGCTCGCCGCCGTGGAGCGCTACACCTGGCCGCTGCCGACGACGGCGATGGACCCGTGCGAGTTGATGGACCAGATCTTAAGCTGGGAAGCGGGGCAGATGGAGCGGGCGCGGGCCTTCTGAGGAGGAACTGTCCTTCCGTGCCGCTCGCGGCTTCGCAAGGTATTGCGAAGCCGCGAGCGGCAACACACATAAATTACCGCTTCGAGAACTGGAAGCTCTTACGAGCGCCCTTGCGGCCGTACTTCTTGCGCTCCTTCATGCGGCCGTCGCGCGTCAGATAGCCGGAGTCGCGCAGTTTCTTGGCCATGCCTCCCCCGGCGGCGGCGGTTTCCTGGCCGTCGACGGCGGGCGCCGGCTCCTCGGTGACGAGGCCGAACATTTCCTTGAGGGCGCGAGCGATGCCCTGCGACACGGCGCCGGCCTGGCCGGTGAAGCCGCCGCCGTTCGCGGTGATCGCCACGTCGAGGCGGCCGCGCATCTCGCACAACTCGAGCGGGCCGTAGACCGCGCGCCGGTCCTTTTCTTCGGTGAAATGCACCTCGACCGCGCGGCCGTTCACGGTGATCTTGCCGCTGCCTTCGCTGAGGCGCACGCGGGCGACCGCCGTCTTGCGCCGCCCGGTGCCGAGGTAGTGCTTCTTGGGGGAGGTCTTCGCTTCCGCCACGGTCGTGTCTCCGTCTTACAGATCGAGCTTGAGTTCCACGGGCATCTGGGCTTGGTGCGGGTGCGTCGACCCGGAATAGAGCTTGAGCTTGGTCATCTGCTGCCGGCCGAGGCGGTTGCGCGGCACCATGCGCTTGACGGCTTCCAGCAGGACGCGCTCGGGGAACTTGCCTTCGAGGACGTCGCGGGCGGTGACCGTCTTGAGGCCGCCGGGGTAGCGGGTGTAGTGGCTGTAGGTCTTGGTGTCGCGCTTCTTGCCGGTGAGGCGCACCTTGCCCGCGTTGACGACGATGACGAACTCGCCCGTGTCGATGTGCGGGGTGTACTCGGGCCGGTGCTTGCCGCGCAGGACGTTGGCGATCTGCACCGCGAGGCGGCCGACGACCTTGTCGGTGCCGTCGATGACGAACCAGCGCGGCGGCATCGCGCCCTTCGGGCCGACGACCGTACCGTCGCGCTGTTGCTTGGCCATGAACGTGGACATTGCGGCTCCCGCGCCTTCGTTTCAACCCTCGCCCGCGGACGAGGCGCTTCCAGGAAAACGTCATCATAGGTCGGGCGCGAGGGGAGTCAAGGGCAGCGATTTCGCCGCCCCGAAGACCAGAAGTTCGTCAGTCCAGGTAAGCGCGCCGCGCGGCCTCGACGTAAGTGTGCTCCAGGTCGATGAGAAGAGACTTCTCGGCGGTGAGGGCCAGCGGCACGGGGGGCAACGCCGCGCCGACGGTCAGCGGCCGATACCAGCCGTCGAGGAAGTGGCCCCCTTCGGGAGTCACGCCGCCGACGTTCCAGCTTACGGCGAGGGGCGGAGGGCCGACGGGAAACCGGCACTGCATCTCGTCGGCCATCGCCTCCGCGAACGAGAAGCCCAGCGGCCGGCGGTGGACGTCCACAAGCAGCAGGTGAACGCCGGACCATAAATAGCCCAGGTATCGGTTCCGGTAGAACTCGCGGGAGGAAGGCCGGTCCTTGTTGCGGGGCGACACCAGCTCGACGGCCGCGACGAGTTTTCCCTGAAGGACGACGTGAACGGCCATCTGCCGCTCGGGTTGGAGCAGGGCGACGGCCTGGAAGTCCGGCCGCGGCCCCTCGACCAGCGCCTCGGCGCGCGTCTCCGGCTCCCCCTGCTCCGGGGGCTGCCAGGCACGGACGCCGACGTCGGGCCGTCCCGGTTCGGCGGCGATCGTCAAACCGGGGACCGAGCCGAGGTAGGCCCGGTAGCCCGCCGGCAGCCGGTCCTGGAGCCAGAACAGCAGAGAATTCACCCAAAGTTGGTGGACGCTGTCCCAACCCCGGTCGTCCGTCCAGTCGTGCAGCGGCATCGTCGGACCCTCCCCCGCGCCCTTGCCCTTCGAGCGAGCGCGCCTCACACGTCCAGCGCCTCCGCCTCGACCTGCGGCGCCTTCTCCATCACGAAGCGGTAGCGCTGCCCCGGATCCTTGCCGAGCAGGTCGACGAACACCTTGTCCGCCTCCAGGTTCGAGTCGATCTGCACCTTCAGCAATTGGCGATATCTCGGATCGAGCGTCGTCTCGGCGAGTTCCTTCGCGTTCATCTCGCCGAGGCCCTTGAAGCGCTGCACCTCGTACTTGGCGTTGGCCCGCAGCCGGGCGAGGATCTCCTCCTTGTGCTGGTCGTCGCGCGCCCAGAACTTCTCCTTGCCGACCTCGATCTTGTACAGCGGCGGCTGGGCGATGTAAACGTGCCCTTTGCGGATCAATTCCGTCATGTGGCGGAAGAAGAACGCCAGGAGCAGCGTCGAGATGTGGCAGCCGTCGGCGTCGGCGTCCATCAGCAGGATGACCTTGCCGTAACGCAGCCCGGCGGCGTCGAACTTGTCGCCGGCGCCGGTGCCGAGGGCCGACACCAGGTCGGCCAACTCCTTGTTGTCCAGCGCCCTGCTCGTGCCGAGTCCCTCGGAGTTGAGGATCTTGCCACGCAGGGGCAGCACCGCCTGCGTCTTGTTGTTGCGCCCCTGTTTGGCGCTGCCGCCGGCGCTGTCGCCCTCGACGATGAACAATTCCGACTCGTCGAGGTCGTTGTTCTGGCAGTCGGCGAGCTTGCCGGGCAGGTTGAGGCGGCGCGAGCCGGCCGTCTTGCGCTTGACCTCGCTGGCCGCCTCGCGCGACGCCAGACGCGCCTTCGCCGCCAGGACGATGCGGCCGACGATCTGGTCGGCGGCGCTCATGTTGGCGTTCAGCCACGCCTCCAGCGCCGGCCGCGCGAAGTTGTCGACCGCCGGCTCCAGCTCCGGGTTGTTCAGCTTCTCCTTCGTCTGCCCCTGGAACTGCGGCTCGCGGACGAAGACCGACAGGACGGCGACGACGCCCTCGCGAATGTCGTCGGCGCTAATGTCGAGTCCCTTCGTCTTGATCTCATGCGTCTCCATGAAGTTGCGGATCGCCTTGACGAGCGCCTTTTTGAGGCCGTTCTCGTGCGCCCCGCCCGCTGCCGTGCGGATGCCGTTGACGTAGGAGCGGATCGCCTCGTCGGTCGACTCGGTCCACTGCAGGGCGACCTCCATCTTCTCGCCGTCCTTGCGGGCGAGGCAGAACGGCGCCTCGGTGACGGGCGCCTTCTGGGTGTCGGCGACGAGCTTGCCGAGGAACTCGGGGATGCCGCCGGGGTGCGCCAGGTCGAACGTCTCGCCGGTCACCTCGTTCTTGAAGGTGATTTTCAAGCCGCTATGGATGTACGACATGTCTTCGAGGCGCGAGCGGATCGTCTCGGCGTCGAAGTGCGTCGTCTTGAAGATGTCGGGGTCGGGCTCGAAGGTGACGACGGTGCCGTGGCCGCGGAAGGGGCCGACCTTCTCCAGTTCGCCGGTCGGCTTGCCGCGCTTGTAGGTCTGGCGCCACTCGAAGCCGTCGCGGCGGATCGTGGCGACGAGCTTGCGCGACAGGGCGTTGACGACGGAGGCGCCGACGCCGTGCAACCCGCCGGAGTGGAAATACGCCTCGTTGTCGCCGAACTTGCCGCCGGCGTGGAGGACGGTGAAGACCAGCTCGACGCCGGACTTCTTGTGCTTGGGGTGGATGTCGACGGGGATGCCGCGGCCGTTGTCGGCGATGGTGACGGCGTCGCCGCCCTTGTGCAGGGTGACGCTGACGCTGTCGGCGTAGCCGTTGAGGTACTCGTCGACGGCGTTGTCGACGACCTCCCAGACGAGGTGGTGCAGCCCCTTGGCGTCGACGCCGCCGATGTACATCGCCGGCCGCTTGCGCACGGGCTCGAGGCCCTCGAGGACGGTGATGCTGTCGGCGGTCGTGTATTTGGGGGTGGTGAGGGTACTCATCATCAACTCTCGTACGCGCGGGGTGCCGCGAGATAATTTCGGCCTTTTTTACTGATAATACGTCTTCGACACGATCCCCCCCATCGCCGCGTCGATCACATAATGAGGCCCGCCACCGGCCTCAAGCATTTCGGTCAACTCGTAGTCCACATGCCACCCGTCGGGGCGAAGCGCGATCGTGATCCGGTAGGCAGACAGGTCGCCGTACACCTTCTCGGCGTCGTTTCGGGCGACCCGCAGGATTTCGTCGCACTGGGCGGTCGGGATGGTACTCATATTTACCCTACACTCCTCATTCGCGCGGGCCTCACGGGGAGGCAAAGACTTCGTCAACGGCCAGGCGCCAGCCGGGGACAGCCGGCTCGGCGTCGGCGACGTCGCCGCGCCGCCAGGTAACGGCCGGGTCCGGCGACGCGGAAAGGTAACAGGCGACCGTTTCGGCGCCCGGGTCGACGTCCCAGACGACGAGCGTTGCGGCGGCGAAGTAGTCCGCCCGCTTCGCGGCCATTTCGTCCTCGGCCGCGTTCCCGTAGTCGTTCTCGCTCCGGACCTCGACGGCGAAGGTGGGAGGACCCTCGACGAAGCGCATCAGGTTCGCGGGGAGTGAGCCGAAATAGTAGGAGGCGTCGGGCGAAAACGACTCGCGCCCGGACGGCAATTCCGGGACGGCGTAACCGATGTTGTCCGTGAACGCCTTGCCGCGCCGCGTCCGAGCGACAAAGGCGCGGAGACTGACGTAAATGTTCCCCGCGACCTCGTTGGGCCGAATTCCCGTGGCCATCTGAGGGACGATCCTCCCGCCGATCAGCTCGGCCTTGCCTTCCGTGCGAAAGAGGTCTTCGAGCGTGGCTCGCGTGACGGTCGCCATTTCACATCTCCTGCCGCACAGGCACTCACTCTTCAAACAGCGTCTTCGCTTCTCCGTTCGCCGCCTTCTCCGCCTTCCCTTCCACCCTGTCCCAGTCCACCAGTTCAATCGGCGGTGACACGACGCGGACAAAGCCGGCCCGCTTCAGCGCCTCATGCCCCTTGCCGCCGCGCGACGTCACCTCGTACTTCGCCCGGCCGAACTCCATCGTCTTGCCGCCGGTCGTCTCCAGCACGAACTTGTCGAACCGTCCGCCCATCAGTGCCCCGCCGATGCAGACGTCGCCCTCGTCCAGCTTGATCCCCAGCACGCCCTTGCCGATGCCCGACAGGACGTTCACGTCGTCGATCCGGAAATGGATGACGTGTCCGTCCGCCGACGCCAGGTAAACCGTTTCCTCCTGACGGGGCACCGTCACCATGACGACCTTGTCGCCCTCGTTCAACTTCACATACCGGCGGCCGACCTTCGTCGATTCGACGCGGAACGGCGTCAGCGGCGACCGCAGCGCCTGCCCCTGAGCGGTCACGACGAAGACGTAAGGCCCCGCCGGCTCGCCGTTGGCCGGCGGCACGTCCTTCGGCGTGAAGCGCTCGTCGGTCGTCAGCGCCGCGAGGATCTTCACGTTATCGGATAGCTTGAAGAACTTCGTGATCGGCTCGCCGTAGCCCGACGACGCCGGCACGTCGTTCATACGCAGCGTGTACGCCGTGCCGTCGTCCGCGAAGAAGACGACGTGGTCCAGCGTGCTGCCGGGGACCACCGCGATCACCTCGTCGCCTTCGCGGACCCGCGTCCCCTCGACCGACGCCAGGCGGCCGACACGCTTCAGCCAGCCGTCGCGCGTCAGCACCACGTTCGTGTTCTCGCGGACGATGTACGCCTTCTCGTCGAACTCCGGCGTGTCCTCGCCCGACGCCATCCGCGTCCGCCGCCGGTCCGGGAACGCCTCCGCCACCTTCTCCAACTCGCCGCGCACCACGCCCCACAGCTTCTTCTCCGACGCCAAGAGCGCCTCGATCTTCGCCGCCTCCGCCGTCTTCTCCTTCAACTCGTTGAGGATCTCCTGAATTTCCATTTGGGCGATCTTGTACAGCTGCGCGTCGAGGACCGCGTTCGCCTGGATCTCGTCGAGCTTGAACGCCCGGATCAGCTTCTCGGAAGCGTCCTTCTTCCCCTGGCTTTCGCGGATCAGCTTCAGCGCCTTGTCGAGCGCGTCGAAGACGATGCGGAAGCCTTCCAGGATGTGAACGCGCTCGCGCAGCTTCTCCAGCTCGTGCTCGAAGCGGCGCCGCACCGTCGCCAGGCGGAAGTCGAGGAAGTAGCGCAGGATCGCCTTCAATCCGAGGCGTTCCGGCTTCATCGCTCCGTCCTCGGCCGGCACCAGGCACGTCAGGTTGTACGAAAAGCTCTCCTGGAGGGCCGTGTGCTTGTAGAGGTAGGCCATCACGAGGTTCGGGTCGGTGCCCGCCTTGATCTCCATCGTAACGCGCAGGCCGTGCTTCTCGTTCGACTCGTTGGTCACGCTCAGGAGTTGCGGCAGCTTCTTCGTCTCAATGAGGGCGCCGATGGCCTCTTCGAGCTTCCCCTTGTCGACGCCGTAGGGGATCGACGTGCAGACGATCTGCTCCTTGCGGCCGGTCTTCTCGACCTTCCACTCGGCCTGCACCTTGATGCCGCCGCTGCCCTCCTCGTAGATGCGCCGCAGTGTCGCCCGGTCGGTGACGATCTTGCCGCCGAGCGGGAAGTCCGGCCCCTTGATCTTGTCGAGCAGCTGGGCCGTCGTCGCCTCGGGGTCGTCGATGAGCAGGACGCAGGCGCGCAGCACCTCGCCGAGGTTGTGCGGCGGGATATTCGTCGCCAGGCCGACGGCGATGCCGGAGGAGCCGTTGACGAGCAGGTTCGGGAACTGCGCGGGCAGCACGACCGGCTCGGTCGTGGTGTTGTCGAAGGTGGGGCGCAGGACGATCGGCGTGTGCCGCTCCGGCGTCATCTCCTTCTCGGCAAGGGCCGTTTGGCGCAGCTCCAGGAGCAGCCATTCGGCGGCGACCGTCAGTCGGGCCTCGGTGTAGCGAAAGTGGGCGGGCGGGTCGCCGTCCACGGAGCCGAAGTTCCCCTGACCGTCCACCAGCGGGACGCGCAACACCCAGGGTTGGGCCATGCGTACCAGGGCGTCGTAGGCGGCCGCGTCGCCGTGCGGGTGATAGCTGCCGAGAACGGCGCCCACGATGGCGGCGCACTTGCGCGGCTTCTCCCCCGCGCGGAGGCGCAGGTCGTTGAACATCGTGTAGAGGATGCGCCGCTGCACCGGCTTGAGGCCGTCGCGCACGTCGGGCAGGGCGCGGGCCACGATGACCGACATGGCGTAGGTGAGGTAGCGCCTTTTCGTTTCCAGCTCCAGCGACGCCGGAAGGATGGTTTCCGCCATAGAACGCGACTCCGCTCTCCGAGGCCCTTCGCTCCCTGAGGCTGCCATTGTAGCAGTCGTCGGCCGACAAACCTAGCTCAGTTCGCCGGAGGGAAGGGTGACGCAAGAGTTTGGCGTTAATAGTTTTATGGCGGGAGACGCGCGAACAATTCGGTTCGATACTGTTCGTGCGAACACTACCAGGCGCGGACAAGGCGTCCCTTCTCCTCGGTCATGGAGTCGTCGAGGAGGCGCGAGATTTCGCACGGCGCCACGAAGGATCCGCTCGCACTTCCCCTGTCTCCTCGATAGAATGCGCGAATAACCTCGCCCCGCCGGCCGTCTGTCTCCGGGGAGAACGCTTCGCATCATGGCCTGCACCACCGCGCCCTGTCTTCCGGTCTCGAGCGACGAGCAGCTGCTCGCCTGCTTCGCCGCCGGCCGGCGCGAGGCCCTGGACGAACTGTTCCGGCGCTACCGGGGGCCGGCGTACCGCGTGGCGTATCGCCTGCTCGGGCACGAGGCCGACGCCCTGGACGCCGTCCAGGAAGGCTTCGTCAAGGCGCTCACCCATCTGGCCGGCTTCCGAGGCCACAGTTCGTTCAAGACCTGGCTGCTCCGCGTCGTCAGCAACGCCGCCCTCGACCTGGGCCGGCAGCGCGGCCGCCGCGAGGTGCTCCGCCTGGAGGGGCCTGTCGCCGCCGAGGCCGAGAACGACGGCGCCGTCCACCTCGATCCGGCGCGCGGCCTGGAGCGCGCCGACCTGCGCCGGCTCCTCGACGAGGCTCTGGCCGCCCTGCCCGAGGCGCAGCGGCGCACCTTCGTGCTGCACGCCGACGCCGGGCTGAGCTACCGCGAGGTCGCCGACGCGCTCGGCATCTCCATCGGCACGGTGATGAGTCGGCTTTACTACGCCCGCCAGAAGCTGCGGACTTTTTTGACGGGACGGACGAATTCATGAGTCGGCGCCTCAACGACGAGAACTGTCGCCCCGAACTGCTGGCCGCCTACGTCGACGGCGAGCTGGACAACGCGACGCGCGCCGAGGTCGAGGCGTGGCTAGCGAGTCGCCCCGAGGCCGCCGCCGACCTCGCCGCCCAGCGCCGCCTCGCGCGCCTCTGCGACGAGGCGATTCCGCCGGCTCCGTCCGCGGCCGACTGGGCCGCCGTCCTCTCGAATATTGAGGCCGGTCTGGCGCGGCGCCCCGCCCGCAAGGCCCGCGTCGCCGTGGGCCTCGGGCTGACCGGCCTCGTCGCGGCGGCCGCCGCCGCGCTGGTGGCGGTCAGTCTGAGGGGCGGCGCGGACGAGCCGTTCCCGGTGCTGTCGGCCGACGAAGTCCACATCGAGAGCATGGACGACGCCGACGTGGGGGCTCTCGTCGTCGGCGAGCCGCCGCTGCGGGAGCCGCTGGAATTGCTGACGTCGGCGGACGTCAAGGTGCATGGCATCGATCCCGATGCCCTGGGGCGCCTCGCGAGCGTTTCGACGGCGAAGGACGCCGCCGCCCCTCTGTTCGTCGTCATGCCGCCCGCCGCCGAGGCGGGCGAGTTGCCCTGACCGGCCGGGTTGTGAGAGTCATGAGATTACGAATTCTCTCCGCGTTCGCGCTCGCTTTGCTCCTGTCGGCCGCCGGGCTCGTCCCCGCCTGCGGCGACCCGGAGCCGGCGCGCGTCGAAGTCACCGTGGTGGTCGTTCTCGCCCACGACCGCGACGAAAAGGTCGCCCCGAAGCTCGACTGCCTCGCCAAGGAAATCCGCAAGAACAACCCGAAGCTCACCGGCTTCCGCCTCGGGCAGGTCACCTGCAAGTCGGTGCCGCTCGACGGCTCCGAGACGTTCCCCCTCGCCGACGGCCGCGAGGCGGCCGTCCACGTCAAGCGCTGCGGCGAGCGCCCCGAGCGCTTCTGCCTGGAGGTCAAGTCGCCGTCGCTCGTCGGCGCGATCACTTACAGCGCCGCCTGCGGCAAGTACATGCCCTTCGACACCGGCTGCGTCACCAAGAAAGACAAAGATCGCATCTTCCTCGCCGTCATGGTCGAGGCGTGCAAGAAGAAGACGAAGTGACGCCCGCGCCCGCCAGCGGGTTGTTCGCGAACACCCACTCCGCGACGGGACGCCCCTCGATCAGGTGTTCCTGGACGAAGCGCGGGACGCGCTCCGCCGTCATGCCGTGATACCACGTCCCCTCGGGGTAGACGACCATCGTCGGCCCGTGGCAGCAGATCCGCAGGCAGCCGACCTTCGTCCGGTAGCAGACATTCGTCAGGTTGCGCTCCTTTAACTCCCTCTTCAAAGCCTCCCACGCTTCCAGGCCGGTCTCGGGCGCGCAGCACGTCGGGCCGGTGCAGAGGAAGACGTGGCGCTCGTACTTGCCGAGGCCGAGCTTCGCCGCGGCGGCCTGGAGTTGGTCGTTCGTGTCGGACATAACGGATTCCTCATGCCGCTTGCGGCTTCGCACCCCCGCCTCCGGAGCGCGGGTGGGAAGCCCCAAGCGGCTCTCACGCCCGCCGGACCACCCGCGCCCCCGCGCCGCAGGCCCGCCCCCACGCCCTGCCCAACACCATCGTCAGCC
>JBBROG010000225.1:0-14441 GCA_038229635.1 Gemmatales bacterium | reverse complement strand
TCGCCACGCGCCGGGCGACGCGGAACAGCCAACCGCCGAGGGCGACGTGGTGGCGGACCGTCGTCCCCTTCTTCAGCAGGACGAGGAATGTCGCCTGAAACGCATCCTCGACGTCGGCCTCGTCGCGCAGCACCTGACGGCAAGCGCCGAAGACTAGCGGGCCGTGACGAGCGAGCAGGGCGCGAAAGGCCGCCTCGTCGGCGCGCGTGAGGAACGCCGTCAGCAACTCCTGGTCGGTGCGGCGGGCGGCGCCGGCCGTGCGGCGGATGCAGTGCAACAACGATTTCATCGGTCCCCGAGTCATCGTTCGTTCCTCCGCGGGCGGGTGTCGAACTCCCTCTACGAGAGGGAGCCGTCCCGCGCCGCGGCACAACTTTTTTCACCGGCCGACGCCGCCGCTGCGTGCTAGTCACTCACCCGCACGTCGCCGACGTCCTTGCTCGCGCCCGAGCCCGGCGCGTCGAACGCCACCGCCCCCTCGGCGTCCTCCAGGCGGTACGCGGCTGCCGGGAGCAGCGTTTCGAGACGCCAGCGGCCCTCCTTGTCCGTCTTGATCTGGCCGGGGAAGTAGCTCGCCCAGGCCCGCACCTCCTTCGGCCGGAACGTCAGTTTTAGCTCGACGTCGGCGCGCGGCTGGCCGTCCGCGCCGACGAGACGCCCGGAGACGACGGCTCCCGGCCGCAGTCGCACTGTGAGCGGCTTCTTCGGCCCGGCGGGAACTTCCAGTGCGCCCACCCACCGCTTCTCCGGGAGCAGGAACAGGACGGGGCGCGGCCGACGCGGGTTGAACGCCTCGACGGTGAACGACGCCGTCGCCAGCGGCGGACCGTTCCCGTTGCTCCCGTCGCCCCACCAGCCCGTCAGGCCGAAGGCGCGCGCGCCGCGGATCGGCTCGCCGTCGGGGTCGACGACGGTGCCGGCGTGGGTCTCCCCCGGATCGAGGGCGACGTCGCGGCGGAATGCTTCCGCGCCGGGCGGCGGCTCGACGCGCGCCACCGCGTGGGAGCGAAAGGCGTTGATCCCGAAGGGCACCGCTCGCACGTACTCTTCCTCCGCCCCGTCCTCGTCGTCGCGCTGGTGGGCGGGCACAAACGCGCCGCGCGCCAGGACCGCCAGCGCGCCCGGACCCGGCAAGCCGACGACGCGAAACGTCCCGTCGTCGGCCGTGCGCGCCTGCCGGCTCGAAGGATGTGTACTCCTCACCTCCGGGTAGTCCTTCACATGCGGGTTGCCGGCCAGGGGATGGTAGGTCACCGCCGCCCGCGCGAGCGGCTTCTTCGTCCCGCCGTCGACCACCCGGCCCGTCATCCACACGCCGCGCCGAAGCTCGAAATCGACCGTCACCGGGTCGAGGCCCGGCGTGTCCTTCACTCTCTGATGGCTCACGAAGTAAGGCTGATCGCCCGCCGGGAAGGCGACGATCTCGTTGCCGACTCCCGGGGTCCGCGTCCCCCTTCGGCCGGGAGACGGTGAAGCGAAAGTGCCCGTCCGCCCCGCTCGTCGCGCGGGCGGGCGCGGGGGGCGTGTCGCCGCCCGCGGAGGAGCGCGGGCCGGGGGCGTAGACCTTGGCTCCGGCCACGGGCTTTCCCTCGGGATCGACGACGCGGCCGTTGGTGACGCGCGACTCCTCCGCGGGCATCTTGTCGGCGTCGCCCGCCGGCTTCTCCGCGGCCCGTGACGGCGGCGCGGCGGCGGCGCCGGTCGGCCGTCCCCCGAGGCCGGCGGCGCCCGCCAGAGTTGCGACAAGCAGGAGCGCCATCATCACCTTGGTCTTCGAGAACAACATCGTCCGGAGCCCTCCCTCGACGAGGGCGGCGACGGACTCCGCGACGAATCCCGAACCCGTGGCCGCCCTCGTCGTGACATCGATCAGTCGCGGCGGCAGGACCGATCCCGCCGCCGGGGAGTTCTCCAAGGCCGCCAGCAGACCCGCCGACAGCGCGAAGCCGCGCCGCACCAGCCGAGTCCGCAACATGACTCGTCCGCGCTCCAGGCGCCCCTTGACGGCGCCTGTGGACCAGCCGAGTTGCCGCGCCGCCTCGTCGCGGCTGAGCCCCTGCAAGTAGCACAGGACGAGGGGCAGGCGGAACTTGTCCGGCAGGCGATCCAGTTCCTCGTGCAGCGCCGCGCACGCTTCGCGCCACGACGGGTCGGGCATTTCGGATGTCATGACTCGGCAAGCGGCGTGGTCCTCGTGGCGCCGGCGTCGGCTCGCCGCGACCCGCGCCCGGAGAGCCATGCTCCGGGCGACGCGGAACAGCCAGCCGCCCAGCGCCTGCCCCTCGCGGATCGAGGCGGCCTTGCGCAGTAGGACGAGGAACGTCGCTTGAAACGCATCTTCCACGTCGGCCTCGTCGCGCAGCACCTGACGGCAGGCGCCAAGAACAAGTGGTCCGTGCCGGGTCAGCAGGGCGCGGAACGCCGCTTCGTCGCCGCCGGACCGTACCGCCGCGAGCAGCTCCTTGTCGGAGTGGTGCGCGGCCGCCGTCCGGCGGATACAGCGTAACAGCGACGTCATTTGTCCCTGAGCCATCGTCCGGTCCTCCGCGGGCGGGTGTCGAACTCCCTCCAGGAGATCGCGACGGCCCGCCGCGCGGCACAACATTTTTCACGTTTCGCCGCCCCTCCGGGGCTTCATTCGCCGTCGTCGCCGCGCCGCGGCTTGACGTCGCCGAGGTCCTTCACTTCCCCGCTCTTCAGCACGAGGTCCGCGAACACCGACGCCGAATACCGCCGCCCCACCGTCCGAACGCCCGCCTGATACTTCGTCCCCGGCAGCAGGCCGTCGAGGCGGAAACGCCCTTCCTCGTCGGTACGAACCCGGTGCTGGTGGTGCGAATAGAGCCAGGTCTCCGTGTCGTTGCGGCGTAGCGACACCGACAACGTCGCCTGACGGACCGGCCGGCCGTCGTCGTCGATCACCCGCCCGGCGACCGACGCCGCCGGAGCGAGTGTCACCGTGACCGGACCCGTTTCATCCGCCTTGACGTCGAGCCGCCCGACGAGTTTCTTCCCTTCGTGCCAGAAGAGCAACGTGCGGCCCTCCCCCGGCGTCAGGCTGAACGCGGTGAACTCCGCCGCGACCGGCGCGTGGCCCCAGAACTCGCGGGCGAACTGGCCGTGGGCCAGCGCCCCGGCCAGCGGCTTGCCGTCCGGACCTTGCACACGCACCGTCACGGCGCGGCCGGGGTCGAGGGCGAGGTCGCACGTCACCCGCGCGGCGCCTTTCGGAGGATTGACCTCCGCGAGGACGTCATAGTCCGACACGCCGGCGATCGTGGGCACGGTGTTGAACTGACCTGCCCCGCGCCGCCCCTCGTGCCCCGCGATGGCCTCGGCGCCGGCGCCGACGCGGTACGGGGTGTTGTTCGCCCCGTTCGCCCCGTCGACGCGGGCGCCGAGCAGGCCGCGGCCGGGGTAGCCGACGAAACGGAACCGCCCCGCGCGGTCGGTCCGCAGGCCGTCGCCCGCCATGCGCGGGAAGAACAACTCGCCCAGCTCGGCCTCGCCCCCGGCCTCCGGGAACAGGTGATAGCCCAGGCGCGATTCGACACCCTTCCCGGTCGCCTTGTCCGTCACGCGCCCCTCCAGCCAGACGCCGCGCGGCAGCGCGACGTCGAGAGGGATGATTTCGCCTTCGCTCTCGGCGCCCGCCGGCTTACGCACGGCCAGGTAGGGCTCGCCGGGGGGCGGCAGGACGACGAAGGCGTCGCGCTCCCCCGCCGGCACGCGCGGCAGGCCCGTCAGACGATAGCGACCTTCCTTGTCGGTCGTGGCCTGCGCGTAGCGGATGGGGTTGCCGTAGGGCCGCTCCGCACGGATGACGGCCCCGGCCAGCGGCCGCCCGGTCGCCTTGTCGCGCACGACGCCGACGACGGTGCGGCACGGCGCGGCCGCGTGGTCGAAGCGGGCGGCGTAGTAGGTCGTGCTGCCGAGCGACGGCGCCTCGGCGACCGAGGGGACCGTGCGCGGCGGCACGTCCGGCCGCGTCAGCACGTTGACGTCCTTCGCCTCGATGGTCGGACCCTCCAGGGTCAGGGTGACGACGCGCTCGCCGCCGACGCCTGCGATGCAAAAGCGCCCGTCGGCGCCGGTGGTCCGCGCCGGGAACAGGTGGGTCGCGTCGCGCGTCGAGAGCCGATCCAAGTACTCCGCATCGACGGTGTACGCTTCCTTGCGTGCCTTGACGGCGTCGAGCCACGGGGTCAGGGTGCCGGCCGTCGGCGCCCGCACGGCGGTCGCGCGGACGATCACACCGGGCGTCGGCCTGCCTTCAAGGTCCACGACGCGGCCCTCGACGGGGACGTCTTTCACGAGGTTCAAGGTCAGGTCGTCGTTCCGCGCCAGCGGCGGCGCCCAGGCGAGGCCGAAGCCCTCGGCGACGGCGACGACGGGGCCGAAGCGAGTGTCCTCCGCGTTGGCCGGCGTGACGCGGAAGCGAAAGCGGCCGTCCTTGTCGCTCGTGGCCTGCACGGCGGGCGGCGCCGGCCGTTCCTTGCCGACGCGGGTCAGGTAAAGCTTGGCGCCGGCGACCGGCTTGCCGTCCGGGCCGAGGACGCGGCCGGCGTAAACGTCCCCCTTCTCCTTCTCCCCGACGTCCGCCGGCCAGGCATTCTCCTTGGCCGAGGCGTCTTGGGGGGATTCCGCCAGGGCGCGGCGGGTGAGCGTCCCCGCGCCGGCCGCGAAGACGAGGACGGCAAGGACGACGGCACTGACGTTGCGGATTCGTTCGGCGAACATGGCTCGGATCACTCCCTCGGCGATAGCCGCCGCTTTCGCCGGGACCGCCCCGGAAGCCGCCCCGTCCGACAAGGACGAAAGCGCTCCCCGGACGGCGGAAACCATGAGAGCCGGCGCCGCGGAGGCGGCACCGCCGACGGACGCCATGCCGAGCACGGCGGTCAACTCCACGCCGCGCTGAGCCAGCCGCATGCGCAGCCGCTCGCGCCCCCGGTCGAGCCGGCCGCGCGTCGCCCCCTTGCTCCAGCCGAGCCGCCGCCCCGCCTCCTCCTGCGTCAGGCCCTCCAGGTAGCAGAGCACCAGCGGCGCCCGGTATTTCTCGGGCAGCCGGTGCAATTCTTCGTGGAGGATCGCGTGCAGCTCGCGAACGGTCAGGTCGAGGGTCGGGTCGGAAGGCGGCATCGCGGAGGCCCTTTGTTCGTGGCGGCGGCGGCGGCTCGCGTCGGCTCGCGCCTGGACGGCGGCGCGGGTGGCGACGCCGTACAGCCAGCTGGCGACCGAGTCGCCCTTGCGGATGGCGGCGGCTTTGCGCGCCAGTACGAGGAACGTCGCCTGGAAGACGTCGTCCGCGTCGTGGCCGTCGCGGAGGACGCCGCGACAAACGCGGAGGACCATCGGCCCGTGGCGGCGTACCAGTTCGGCGAAGGCGGCTTCGTCGCGGGCGGCGACGAAGCGCGCCAGCAGGTCGGCGTCGGCGGTCGGGTCGGCGGGGGGCGCGACCAGGCGGCGGAGGCGGCGGAGGACGGTACTCGCTTGCGTCGTTGTCATGGTCTCGATTCCCGGCGAGACAAAACGGTTCATCCGTGAGGTAGTGGGGCGCCGGGGGCGGGCGCACATGACATTTTTTGGCCAGCCCCGAGCGCTTTGGAGTGCGGCGGCTTGACGCCGCTTTGGATTTTAGCCGTGTCCCCGCGAGGTCGCGCCGCTCAATCCAAAGCGGCGTCGGGCCGCCGCACTCCAAAGCCGCAAGCGGCTCACCCGTCCACCTTCTCCGGCCTCACGTCGCCGAGGTCCTTCGTCTCCCCTTCCTTCAGTTTCAACGCCCGGAAGACTCGGCTCGGGTAGAGCCGCCCGGCCTCCTTGATCGTCGCGTCGTAGGCGAAATCGGGCACCAGGCCGACGACGCGGAACTTCCCGTCGGCGTCGGTGCGCTCCTCCTGCGGCATGTGGTTGAAGACCCAATTCACCTGCCCGGCGAGTTGGAACTGGACCGACACCGCGACGTCGCGCAGCGGCCGCCCGTCCTCGTCGATGAGCCGGCCCGTGACCGCCGCCGACGGGCGCAATCGCACCGTGGCCGGAGCGCTTTCGTCCGCCTTGACCGTCGCGATCCCGGCCAGCTTCTTTTGCGGGTGCTGGAACAGCAGCGTGCGGCTCTCGCCGGGCTTGAGGCCGTAGGCGGTGAATTCCGCCCCGACCGAGTCCCAGCCCAGCCGGGCATTCCGCCCGTGGGCGTAGGCGCCGGCGAGCGGCTTGCCGTCCGGCCCCTCGACGCGCACCGCCCGCGTCCTTCCCGGATTCAACACGAGGTCGCACGTCACCGACTCGGCGCCGGCGGCGGGTTTTACCTCCATGACGGAGTCGAAGTCCCAGGAACTCGCGTAGAAGGGGTAGGTGGCGAAGGTCGGCGTGCCGGGGAAGTCGGCCTTGCCCTCGATGCCGTCGGCGCCGACGCCGATCGCGTACTGCTCGCCCGTCGGGCCGTCGGCGCGGGCGCCGAGCAGGCCGCGGCCGGGGAAGGCGACCAGGCGGAACTTGCCGTCCTTGTCGGCCCGCAGGTTGTTCGGGTCGTGTTGACTCAGGAATAGGGCCTTCGCCTCCTCCTTTTGTCCGGCGTCGGCGAAGACGTAGTAGCTCACCCGCGCCTGGACCGGCTTGCCCGTGGCGCCGTCCGTGACGCGCCCTTCCACGCGCACTCCCTTTCTCAGGTCGAAATCGAGCGCGATCGGCTCGGCGCCCGGCGCCCCGCCCAGCGGCTTGCGCGCCGCCAGATAGGTCTGCCCCTCGGGGGAGAGGGCGACGACTCCTTCCCGGCCCGCGCGCGGCGTCCGGCTCAGGCCGGTGAGGCGGTAGCGCCCGTCCTTGTCCGTTTTCGTCGCGATCTCGTAGTTCGGGTAACCGCCGACCGGCTCGGCGGCGCGGACGACGACGCCGGCGATGGGCTTGCCGGTCGCCTTGTCGCGGACGACGCCGGCCGCGACGCGCCCCGGCGCCGCCGCGTGGTCGAACGTCGCCGCGTAGTAGGTGAGTTGCCCCAACTCGGGCGCCTCCGGGTGCTGGTTGAGGCGGACCGTCGGCACGCCCTCGCGCGCGATAACATTGATCTCGTTTGTCTCGATCGTCGGCCCCTCGACGACGAGCGTGACCACCCGCTCCCGGCCGACGCCGGCGAGGCGGAACGCGCCGTCCTTGTCGGTCGTCAGCGGCGGGAAGGCGTCCGCGAGCGCCGGCGGCGCGAACGTCATGAAGTTCTCGTTCTCGGCCCGGACGCCGTCCTTGCGCGTCGTCGCGGCGCGGAGCCAAGCGTCGAGCTTGCCCGCGTGGGGCGTCTTCAGGGCGCGGACCTTGACGGTGGCGCCGGCGACGGGCCGGCCCTGGAGGTCGAGGACGCGGCCGCGGACGAGGGTGTCGTCCCGGACCAGGCGGACGGGGAGGGCGCTGTCGAGCAGGAAGGTCAGCAGGTTCAGCCCCGCTTCGGGGATCACCTCCCAGGCCGCGCCGTAGCCCTCGGCCGCGACGACGAGGAACGCCTTCCGCCCCTCGGCCGTAAAGCGGAAGCTGCCGTCCGCGTCGCTGACGGCGCCGAGGCGGTGGGGCAGCATCGCGACGCCGTCGAAGGGCTGGTAATAGACCTTCGCGCCCGCCACGGCTTTGCCGCCCGCGCCGATGACGACGCCGCGAATGGTGACGCCCTTCGTTTCCCCCGGCGGCGCCGGCGACCTGGCGGCCGGGGGCTCCTCCGCTTGAGCGACTTTGGCGACCGGAGTTTTCTTCTCCTCGGTCGGCCGGGCCGGCGCGCCGGCCGAGGCCGCCGCCAGGGTGCCGGCGAGGAGGAGCAGCGCCGTCAGAGCCTTCGCCGGAGACGGCGCGAGAAAGCCGGAGCCGTTCTCGACGAGGGCGGCGACGGCGCGGCCGACGACTTCGGCGACCGCCTTGCCGCCCGCGACGGCCGCCGCGGCCCGTGCCGTCGCCCGCGCGAGAGCCGGCGCCACGGCGACGGCCGCCCCGTCCCGGAGCCCGAAGGCAGCCAGCGCCGTGGACAGGGCGACGCCGCGCTTCGCCAGCCGCGTTTGCAAGAGCCGGCGTGCTTCGGCGAGGCGGCTGGCGACGGTGCCTTCCTTCCAGCCGAGTTCGCGCGCCGCCTCGGAACGACTCTTGCCTTCGAGGCAGCAGAGGACGAACGGCGCCCGGTACTTCTCGGCGAGGCGCTGGAGTTCGTCGTCGACGACCGTCTGCAACTCGCGCAGCGACGCCTCGGACGAGGGGGCCGGCGCGGTCGCGACGGCGGACAGTCTTTCGCGGGCGGAGCGCCTGGCCATCGTTCTCCCGGCCCTCTGGGCAATGCGGTGGGCGACGCGGTACAGCCAACTGCCGACGGCCTGCCCCGCCCCGATCGAATCGGCGCGGCGGGCGAGGGTGAGGAAGGTCGCCTGGAAGGCGTCCTCGGCGTCCTGGGCGTGGCCCAGCACGCGGCGGCACACGCCCATCACAAGTCCGCCGTGGCGCCGCACCAGGGCAGCGAAGGCGTCCTCCTCCTTCTCTTCGCGGAAGCGGCGCAGGAGGTCCGCGTCGGTCGGTTCGGGGGCGTCCGGCGCTCCCGCCAGGCGGCGGATGTGCCGGACGACCGGGTCGAGTTGCGTTTGCGGCATTGGCGTGTCTCCCACGGGCGACGTGTTTCCCCGGTAAGAGGCACGCGAACGCCGGGTTGGTCGCGGTTTTTCCGGCCGACCCGCCGCTTGCGGCTTAGCCTATTGCGAAGCCGCAAGCGGCGGGGACGGTCCTCACTCCTCCTTCTCCTTCGTCAACGTCACGTCGCCGAGGTCCTTCGCCTCGCCCTCGCGCACCGTCAGATCCTCGAACACCTTCACGGGCGCCGCCTGCCTCGGCAGCGAGACGAGCGCCAGGTACGACACCCCCGGCGCGATCCCTTCGAGGCAGAACCGCCCCTCGTTGTCGGAGTAAATGCCGCTCGTATGGTGCGTGAGCATCACGCCCTTCTTCTCCCCGCGGCAGAAGACCGACAGCTCGGTGTTTCGCAGCGGCCGCCCGGCAACGAGGAGGCGCCCCGTGACGGCGCCGCCCGGCCGCAGTGTGACCGCGACCGGCTCGCGCTCGTCGCCCTTGATCTCCAGGCTGCCGACAAGCTTCTTCGCGGCGTGCCAGAACTGCAGCGTGCGCCGTTCCCCTGGCGCCAGGCCGTAGGCCGTGAACGTCGCCTCTTTCCCCGGATTGTCCCAGTAGCCGCGGGCGTGCCAGCCGAGGACGCTCGCCCCACCGAGCGGCGTCCCATCCGGCCCGCGCACCTCGATGCCCACCGTCTCGCCGGGGTCGAGCACGAGGTCGCACGTCACCGAGGCCGCGCCTTTCTTCGGGTTGACCTCGGCGAGGGTGTCGAAATCGTTCGGATTCGCATAGTGCGGGAAGGTGAAGAACAGGAAGCCGCCCGCCACCTTTTTGCCTCCCTTGATCGTATCGGCGCCGATGCCGATGCGATAATGATCTCTTCCCGCTCCCGTGGCCCGCGCCGCGAGGATGCCGCGCAGCGGCGCGGCGACGAGGCGGAACTTGCCGTCCTTGTCCGTCCGCAAGGCGCTGTCTCCCCCGAAGAACGGGATGAACAGACCGCGCGCCTCCGCCTCCTGCCCGTCGTCTCCGAAGACGAAGTAGCCCAGCCCGGCCTCGACGCCCTTGCCGGTCGCGCCGTCCTTCACCTGCCCTTCCAGCCAGACGCCCTTCTTCATTTCGAGGTCGAGCGCGACGGGCTCCAGCTTCTCGCTCGCCGGGACGGGTTTCCACGCGGCGAGGTATGGCTGTCCTTCCGGCGACAGGACGACGAGGTTATCCCTCCCGTCCGCGCGCTCGCGAGGCAGTCCGGTCAGGCGATAATGTCCCTCCTTGTCCGTCGTCGTCTGGAGGTAGTGGAGCGGGTTGCCGACGTAGGCTTCGGCTCGGACGACCACCCCGCCAATCGGCTTGCCCGTCTCCTTGTCGCGGACGACGCCGCGGACGGCGCGGCCCGGCGCCGCCGCGTGGTCGAAGGTCGCCGCGTAGTACACCATCTGCCCGTCCCGGCCGGCGCCGTGGTAGTCGGCGATGCGAACCGTCGCCACGCCGGGCCGCGTCAGGGCGTTGACCTCTTTCGTCTCGATCGTCGCTCCCTCAAGGATCAGACCAACGGCCCTCTCACGGCCCACGCCCTTGATCTCGAAGCGGCCGTCCTTGTCGGTCTTCAACGGCGGGAAGAAGAACGAAAGCCCCTGCGCCGACAGCATGGGCAGATACTCGTACTCCGTCGGAATGCCGTCCTTGCGGATCTTGACGGCGTCGAGCCAAGCGTCGAGTTTTCCGGTCGGCGACGCCTTGATTGCGTTCACGCTGACGGCGACGCCGCCGACCGGCTTGCCTTGCAGGTCGAGGACGCGGCCGCGCACGGGGACGTCGTCCTTCGCCAGCCGCAGCGTCGTCTCACTCTTGCCGTCGGCGAGGTCCCACGCCGGCCCGTAGCCGTCCGCCGTGGCGACGATCTGACAACTCTCCTTCGGGGCGGCGAAGCGGTAGCGGCCATCGGCGCCGGTGACGGCGACGGGCTCGGGGGGCCGCGGTTTCTCGGGCTGGTAAATGAGCGCGTACACCTTCGCCCCGACGAACGGCTCGCCGTCCGGGTCGAGGACGCGGCCGGTGATCGCCGGCTCCTCCTTCTCCTTCGCGGGAACGGCCTGCGCCTTCGGGGCGGCCTTGTCCCGGGTTTCTTGGGGCGCGGCGGCGCTGTCTCGGGCGCCGAAGGCGACGGCGACGACCCCGGCGAGAAGCAGCACCGCCGTCAGCGCCTTCGCTTTGACCGTCAATGACGATACGAATACCCCTTCGATGAGGGCGGCGACCTTGCCCGGCACGGCGCCGCCCGACAAGGCTCGCAGCGTGGCCCCGGCCAGGAACGCCGGCACCGCCGCGGCGCTGCCCTCCAGGGCCGTGACGGTTAACGCCGCCGACAGCGCCACGCCGCGCTTCGTCAGACGACGCTGGAGGAGCCGACGCGCCCGCGCCAGTTGCCCGCCGACGGTGCCTTCTTTCCAGCCGAGTTCGCGCGCCGCCTCGGAACGACTCTTGCCTTCGAGGCAGCAGAGGACGAACGGCGCCCGGTACTTCGCCGGCAGGCGGCTCACTTCCTCGTCGAGGATCGTTTGCAGCTCGCGTAACGTCGCTTCTGACGCCGGGCCGGGCGCCGTCGCGGCGACCGTCCGTGACTCGCGGGCGTGGCGCCGGGCTCGGTCCTTGCCCGCGCTCGCGGCGACGCGGCGGGCGACGCGGTACAGCCAGCCGCCGACGGCCTGAGTACGGATCGACGCGGCGTGGCGGGCCAGGGTGAGGAACGTCGCCTGGAAGGCGTCCTCCGCGTCCTGGAGGCACGGCAGGGCGCGGCGGCAGACGCCCATGACCAGGCCGCCGTGGCGCTTGAGGAGGGCGGCGAAGGCGTCCTCTTCCTTGGTGGCGACGAAGCGCTGGAGCAGCTCGGCGTCGGTCGGCTCGGGGACGACGGGGGCGCCGACGATCCGGCGAATGTGCCGGAGGACGGGGCTGGGTAGGGTTCGCGGCATCGGTGGTTCTCCCGCGGGCGACTCTTCCCCTTAATGAGGGGAGAGGCGGTCGGGTTGATACAGTTTTCGCGCGCCGTCGCGCCGATCCCCGCCGTCTTAGCCCGCGTAGCGGGCGGCGGATCGTAGCCCCGGGTGGCGCGCAACCCGCGCAGCGGGTGAAGCGCAACCCGGGGACACGCGCGGGCGTCGTCGCGTTTTGAACCCGCGTAGCGGGTGACGGATCGTAGCCCCGGGTGGAGCGTACTCGCGCAACCCGGGGAACACCCGCAACCCGGGGAACCCGACCGGGGACATATCGATGTATTGAACCCGCGGAGCGGGTGACGGAACCGCAACCATTCCGACTCCGTCACCCCCTTCGGGGGTTCCAAATCATGACACGTCCCCGGATGGGTTCCCCGGGTTGCGCTTCACCCGCTACGCGGGTTGCGCTCCACCCGGGGCTACGATCCGTCACCCGCTACGCGGGTTCAATACACCAACACGCCCCCGGATGGATTCCCCGGGTTGCGCGAGTACGCTCCCCCCGGGGCTACGATCCGCCGCCCGCTACGCGGACTGAGACGGGATGCGTCGGCCGCTCACTCGTCCGGCCGGCGCACCTTGACGTCGCCGAGGTTTTTCGTCTCGCCGGCCTTGAGCGTCACGTTTTCGCCCTCCGGCCCGGTCCCGAGCAGGTACACCCCTTTCGCGACCCCGAGATTGTATTTCAGTCCCGGCACGAGGCCCTCGATACGGAAGCGCCCCTTCTTGTCCGGGCGGAAGCCGTTGGGGAAGCCGCCGACGTCTGTGTCATCGCCGCGGACGGGGCGCGTGGACAGGATTTCGACGTCGGCCACCGGGTCGCCGTCGGCGGTGACGAGCCGCCCCGTCAGCGTCGCCGCCGGCCGCAGCGTTACGGCCAGCGCCTCCTTGGCGTCGCCGTCGGCGAAGGCGAAGCCGGCCAGCCCCTTGCCCGCGTGGACGACCTGCACCAGGCGCTTCTTCCCCGGCCTCAGCCCGGTGAGCGTGAAGTTCGACCCCGCGAGCGTCTCCCAGCCCCCGCCGTCGTGCCGCCCCGACAGCCGCGCGCCCGCCAGCGGTTTGCCGTCCGGCCCCAGCACGCGCCCGGCCCGCGAGCCGCCCGGGTCGAGGACGAGGTCGCAAGTGATCGCCTCCTTCCCCTCGGCCGGGCTCACCTCCGCGAGCGTATGAAAGCTTTTCGAGTAAATAAGGTGTGGATAGGTGCTGAAGTGGCCGTTGTCCTGGAGCCCCGCGATGGCCTCGGCGCCCGCCGCGAGGAGGTAGCCGTCGCCGTGCGCCCGCGCCGCGAGCAGGCCGCGCCCCGGCAGGCCGACCACGCGGAACCGGCCGTCGTCGGCGCGGGTCTCCAGGTACGAGTTGGTCGTCAGCCGCGGCGCCTCTTTGAGGTGAGGATTGTCCTCGAAGACCGCGTACTCGACGCGGGCGTGGAGCGGCTTGCCGGTCGCCTTGTCGAGGACGCGGCCGGTGATCCAGACGCCGCGCTTCAGGGCGAAGTCCACCGTCACCGCGCCGAGGTCCGCCCGCGCCGGCACGTCCGCCAGCGCCATCAGGTACGGCTGCCCCTCCGGGGGCGACGCCCGGACCACGTTCCCCTCGCCCTTCGGCAGGCCGGTGAGGCGGAAGCGGCCCGCCGCGTTGGCGACGGCGCGAAGGTGCGTCACTTCGCTGACCCGGCTCCCGGCCAGCTGGTAGCTCTGGACGACGGCGCCGGCGATGGGCTTGCCGGTGTCCTTGTCGCGGACGACGCCGACGACCGGCTGGTCCGGCGCCGCGACGTAGTCGAAGCCGTTGCCGTGGAACGTCATCAGTTCGCCGGTCGTTCGACTCACATAAGCGGGCACGCGCACCGTCGCGGCGGCGTGCGTCATCGCGAACACGTCGGCCGTCGCGATGCCCGGCCCCTCGAAGTTCAGGGCGACGACGCGCTCGCGGCCGACGCCCGCGACGACGAAGCGGCCGTCGGCCCCGGTGACGGCGGGCTCGAACAGCGTGCCGGCGTCGTGCCCGATCCACCTCCCCTCGAAGCCGTCGCAGAACTCGCGCAGCACCGGGTACGCCTCCTTGCGCTCCTTGAGCGCCGCGACGAACGCCGTCAGGTCGCCCGCGCGCGGCGCGTGGAGTCCGCGGACGGCGACGCGGACGCCGGCGAGCGGCTTGCCCTGCAAGTCGAGGACGCGGCCGTTCAAGGGGGCGTCGTCCTTCGGCAGGCGGACCGTCAGCGCGTCGAGGCGCCGCTTCCCCTTCGCCAGGATTTCCGTGCCGAGGCCGAAGCCGTCGGCCCGTGCGACGACCGCCGCCCCCCGCCACGGCTCGGCTGTCTCCGCCGCGTCGAAGTCGGCCCGCGCGACGGCGAAGCGGAAGCGGCCCTCGGCGTCGCTGGTGCCGCGCACCGGGATTTTGGCTCGTTTCGGAGTGTAATAAAGGACGAAGAGGCGGGCGCCGGCGACGGGCTTGTCGTCGGCGCCGAGGACGCGGCCCGCGAAGACGACCGCGTCCTTGGGTTCGGCGGGCGGCGTGTCGGCCTTCGCGGCGGGGGGCGCGGCGGCTTGCGGCTCGGCATCGCCGCGCGCGCCGGCCGCGACGGCGACGACACCCAGAAGGAGCAGCACGCCCACGACGGCCTTCGTCTTGAACGCCGTCAGCGACCCGAATCCTCTCCCGACGAGCGCGGCGACCGTGCCCGACACGGCGCCGCCCGACGCCGCCCGCAGCGTGGCGGCCGCCAGGGACGCCGGCACCCCCGCCGTGGCGCCCTCGGTCAGCGCGGCGAGGGTCAGCATCGCGGACAGGGCGACGCCGCGCCTCGTCAGGCGCAATTGGAGGAGCCTTCGCGCCTCGGCGAGGCGGCTGGCGACGGTGCCC
>JBBROG010000224.1:0-14512 GCA_038229635.1 Gemmatales bacterium | reverse complement strand
GGCGCGGGCGCGAAACCGCAAGCGGAAGTTAAACGACCCTTTTGTTGGACGATCAACAATGCCAGCCGGACCCGCCCTGATACGAGGTCGTTCCACGAGACACATGATCCGGCAAAAGCGCGTCCTTTTCCTCTCGTACCCCTTCCCGCCCGTGGGAGGCGCCGGCGTGCAGCGGACGACGAAGTTCGTCAAGTATCTGCCCGCGCACGGCTGGGCGGCGTCGGTGCTGACGGTGGCCAACCCGTCGGTGCCGGCGCGCGACGAAAGCCTGCTCGCCGACGTACCCGAGCAGACCCTCGTCCGCCGCGCCCGCACCTGGGAGCCGGGCTACGGCCTCAAGGCGGCCGTGTCGGCGGCGGGCCAACCCGCCGGCGGCTCCGGGGGCGTGCGCGGCCTGGCGAAGGGGTTGGCACGGCGGCTGGGCAACCTCGTCCTCCAGCCGGACGCCCAGGTGCTGTGGCTGCCGCACGCGATCCGCGAAGGGCTGCGCCTGCTGCGCGAGGTGCCGCACGACGCCCTCGTCGCCACCGGGCCGCCCTTCTCGACCTTCCTCGCCGCCGCCGCGCTGCGTCGCCGCAGCGGGTTGCCGCTCGTCCTCGACTACCGCGACGAGTGGGGCATCAGCAACGCCTACCAGGAGAATCGCCGGCCCGACCCGCTGTCGCGCTGGCTCCAGGGGCGCATGCAGACGGGCGTCGTGCGGGCCGCGTCGGCGCTGCTGGCGACGACGCGCGCCAGCGCCCGCGCCCTCGAAGGGGTGCGCGACCGTGCGCGGGCCGAGATCCCCGTTTCATGGATCTACAACGGCTTCGATGTCGATGATGTTCCCGGCGACGCGCCGCCGGATCGGCCGCGCGACACTTATCGCCTCGCCTACGTCGGCACGCTCTGGAACCTGACGACGGTCGCCCCTGTGGTCGAGGCCGTGCGCCTGCTCGCCCGCCGCTGGCCGGACCTGGCGCCGTCGCTGGAACTCGTTTTCGCCGGGCGGCGCACGCGGGAGCAGGAAGCGCTCCTCGACCGCCTGGCCGACACGCCCTGCCGCGTCGTCCGCCACCCCTACGTCGCCCACCGCGAGGTGATGGACCTCGTCGGCGCGGCCGACGGGCTGCTCGTCCTATTGGCGGACGGCCCCGACGCCCACCGCGTCGTCCCGGCGAAGGTGTTCGAGTCGATGGCGTCGCGCCGCCCCGTCCTCGCCGTGGCTCCCCCCGGCGAATTGCGCGACCTCCTGAGCGACTACCCCGCCGCCCTGTGCCGCACGCCCGGCGACGTCGAGGGGATCGCCGCCGCGCTGGCCGGCGAGATCCGCCGCGTCCGCGCGGGCCTGGCCTGCCCCGCCGGCTCCTGGGACGGTAGCCGCTACGACCGGCGCCGCCAGGCGGGACAACTCGCGGACCTGCTCGATTCCCTCTGCGCGACCCCTCGGGGCTGATCCCCGCGGCTCGCCTCCCCCTGCCGAGTGCGAGGCCGAAGACACGGAGTCCTCACGATGTCCTTCGCGGAAACCTGTTTCTGGCTGTGCGCGGCCGGCGTGCTGTATACATACATCGTCTACCCGCTTTGCCTCGCCCTGTGGGCGAAGCTCGGCCGCGCGCCGCTCGTACCCCGCGACCCGACCCCGCCGTCGGTGTCGATCATCGTCGCCGCCTACAACGAGACGGCGACGATCGGCCGGCGCGTCGAGGAGTTGGCCGGCCTGATCGCCGAGGCCGGGCTCGACGGCGAAGTCATCGTCGTCTCCGACGGCTCGACCGACGGCACGGCGCGCGCGGCCCGCGCGGCGGCGCGGGGGTCGGTGCTGGTGCTGGAATTGCCCGCGAACGTCGGCAAGGCGGCGGCGATGACGCGCGGCGGCGCCGCCGCGCGGTACGACCTGCTCGTCTTCGCCGACGCCCGGCAGTCGTGGGCTCCCGACGCGCTGCGGCGCCTGCTGGAGAACTTCGCCGACCCGTCGGTCGGCGCCGCCAGCGGCGACCTCGTCGTCGAGGCCCAGCCCGGCGTCATGGGCGGCGTCGGCTTCTACTGGCACTTCGAGAAGTGGCTGCGCAAGCAGGAAGGGCGCGTCCACTCCAGCGTCGGCGTGACCGGCGCCATCAGCGCCGTCCGCCGCGAACTGTTCCCGCCCGTCCCGCCGGGGACGCTCATCGACGACGTCTACTGGCCGCTCGTCGTCGTGATGCGCGGCTTCCGCGTCATCCACGACGCGCGGGCCGTCGCCTACGACCGCCTGCCCGAGCGGGCGCGCGACGAGTTCCGCCGCAAGGTCCGCACGCTGAGCGGCAACTTCCAACTCCTGACGCTGCTGCCGTCGGCCTTCTGCCCCTGGCGCAACCCGATCTGGCTACAACTCGTGTCGCACAAGATGATGCGCCTGCTGGTGCCGTGGCTGCTGGCGGCGCTGCTCGCCGCCAGCCTCCTGGCGGACGGCCCGTTCTACCGCCTGGCGTTTTGGGCGCAGGCGGCGTTCTACCTGGCCGGCGTCGGCGGCCTGTGGAAGCGCGTCGGCAAGCGCTTCCGGCCGGCGGGGATCGTCGCCTCGTTCCTGGTGCTGAACACGGCGGCGGCGATCGCGCTCGGCGTGTGGGCCTCGGGGCGGGCGGCGCGCGCCTGGTCGAAGGTGACGTACCGGCAGGTGGCGCTCGACCTGCCGCGCGAGCGGCAACGGAGAAGAAGAGGAGTCCCGATCCCGTGATCCTTCCGACCGTCCTCGGCGTCCTCGGCGCCGGCCTCACGGCCTGGGGCCTGCGCCGCCGCGGGCTCGACCGCTGGCTGCTGCCCTACCTGTTGCAGGCGCCGAAGCGCCGCCCGCCCGAGGCGGGCCGGCGCGTCCATGTGCTGCTCTGCGTCGCCGACCACTACGAGCCCGATTGGGGCGGCCCCACGCCCGACGTCGCCCAGGGCCGCGTCGATGCCTGGGCGCGCAACTACCCGCGCCTGTTCGGGCGCTTCCGCGACAGCGACGGCCGCCCGCCGCAACACACCTTCTTCTACCCGCTGGAGACCTATACTCGGGATCACCTCGACGCCCTCGCCGGCCTCTGTCACGACGGCTTCGGCGAGGTCGAAGTCCACCTGCACCACGACCGCGACACCGCCGCCGGCCTGCGCGGCCGCCTCCTCGACTACAAGGAGACGCTCGCCGACCGCCACGGCCTGCTGGCGCGCCATCCCGAGACGGGAGAGATCGCTTACGGCTTCATTCACGGCAACTGGGCGCTGGACAACGCCCGCCCCGACGGGCGCTGGTGCGGCGTGTGCGACGAATTGAGCGTCCTCGCTGCGACCGGCTGCTACGCCGACTTCACCCTGCCCGCCGCGCCGAGCCGGGCCCAGACGAGAACGATCAACAGCATCTACTACGCTCGCGGACGTCCCGGAAAGTGCAAGTCGCACGACACCGGCGTCCCCGTCGGCTACGGCGCGGCGACGCCCGGCGCGCTGATGATGATTCAGGGGCCGCTGCTGCTCGACTGGAGCCGGCGCAAGTGGGGCCTGCTGCCGCGTACCGAGAACGCCTGTCTTCAAGGGAGCCAGCCGCCGACGATGGAGCGCCTCGACCTGTGGCTCCGCGCCCGCGTCCACGTGTCGGCGCGGCCCGACTGGCTGTTCGTCAAGCTGCACACGCACGGCGCGCCGGAGAAGAACCAGCGCGTCCTCCTCGGCGAGCCGGCGGCGCGCTTTCACGAAGGGCTGGCGCGGCGGGCCGACGTCGATGAGAACTTCCGCTTCCACTACGTCACCGCGCGCGAGATGTACAACCTGGCCCGCGCCGCCGAGGCCGGCTGGCGCGGCTCGGTGGCCGAGGCGCGCGACTTCGTGCTGCGGGCGAACGGCCGGGACGTCGGCTCGGACCCATCGGCCGCGCGCGACGTCTGCTCCTGCCGCCCGGCGCGCTAGCGTTCGTCAGCGCCCTTTACACAACCGTGTTAAGCGACGTGTGCCTGGAAGGCGAGAGCGGCCGCGACCTGCCCCGCGTCGTGCCATCGACCGGCGACGTAGGTCCCCAGCGGGAAGGAGGTTGCGGCGACCTGAAACTTCGCGAGCCGGCTCGGCCCGTCCCGGCGCGGCGTTTGCGTTGATGCCCCGGACTGAGGACGGGGGCACCTGAGCCGGCCGGGTTCGACCCGGCGCGGCCGTTCCTACCCTGCCCAACGAAGAGGATCCCCATGACATTGATGACTCGCAAGGTCGTCGCTTTCGCCGTCCTGGCGGGTGCGGCCTTGGTCGCCGCGGCGCGACCTGCCCGCGCCGACTTCGTCTTGAAAGTGTTCGACGACGGCGTGCTGACGAACACGTTCTCGGTCCCCTCCGGCACGGCGGAAATCTTCACCGGGACCGTGGTCACGCCCGACTTCACGCTGACGGTCGACGCCAGGAGCAACTCGCCCGGCAGCGCGACGATCGGCAACATCAAGAACGTGACCATCAGCGCCAAGAACACCGGCGTGGGCAGTCACACCCTGTCGCTGGCGCTGACCGACCAGGGCTTCAACAACCCCCCCTCGCCAACGCTGATCCTGCGCAGCTCGGCGACGGTGAGTTGGGGCGTGGACGGCGACACGACCGCCAACACCGACAAGGTGGCGTTCACGAGCTATGTGAACACGAACAACAAGTTGTTCGACAGCGACGCCGCCACGGTGACGACGCCGGGTCAGGTGGGCAACGCCGCCGCCGGCAACAACCCCTCGGCGACCCTGAACTTCGCGTCGCCGGGCGTCATCGGGGCGGTGGCCTCGGGTCAGGCGCCGGACGTCATCTTCCCGAAGCCGGGAATGTACTCGCTGACGAGCGAGTTGGACGTCACGGTCGGCCAGGGCAACGGCGTGTCGGTGACGGGGAACACCAACGTGTTCCCGACGCCGGAGCCGGGCAGCCTGGCCCTGCTGCTGGCCGGCGCGCCCGCCGCCCTCGCCTGGGCTCGCCGCCGCAAGGCCCGCGCCTGAGAGTCTGTCCCGGAAGCCCCTCGCCCCGGTACTCAGGGGAGAGGGGTTGGGGGTGAGGGGTGCCTTTTCGAGCTGGAAGAACCCCTCACCCCCGGCCCCTCTCCCCCGAGTACGGGGGCGAGGGGAGCATACGGGACTGACTCTGAGCGACGGCATTCGACTGTAACCCGGATCGTCCAAGGCGGGGAGGCCGTCCCCGGCCCCCCGCCTTTCCCCTCGACACGCGACACCCCGGCGCCACCTCTCCTCCCCCGGCGCCGACGACTCCCCCGATCTCCTCCGAACCGGCGATTTCGACGGCGTACACGTCGGCGCCGGAGGCGCGGCCCGAGGCACCGAGTATTTCGATATGAGAAGACGCCTGAACCTGCCCTTCCTCGCCGGCCTGCTCGTCGCGCTGGCCGTTCTCGGGTCGGCGGTCCACGTCCTGCACGCCTTCCAGGTGCGCCGCAGCGCGCGCGGCCTGCGCGACCGCGCCGCCCGCGCCCGCGACGAGGGACACCTGGGCCGCGCCGCCGACTACCTCCAGCGCTACCTCGGTTACGAGGCCGACGACAACGACGCCCTCGCCGACTACGGTTTCCTCCTGGAGCGCCTCGCCGCCGACCCGTTCCGGCGGCGCGAGTGGCCCGACGCCCGCGACCGTGCCTTCTACGCCTTCGAGCAGGTGCTGCGCCGTGACGCCAGCCGCGCCGACGTCCGCCGCCGCCTCGTCGGCGTGGCGATGGACCTCAGCCGGTTCACCGACGCCGTCAGCCACCTCGACGTCCTCCTGCGCGCGTCCCCCGACGACGGCTCGCTGCACCACCTGATGGGAGCCTGCCAGGAAGAGTTGGGCAACTACCGCTCGGCCGCCGACGCCTACGCCCGCGCCGTGAGGCACGCGCCGGCGCAACTGGGCAGCTACCTGCGCCTCGCCGATTTGCAGCGCGGCCGCCTCGACCAGGCCGACCAGGCCGACCGGACGATGGACGCGCTGGTGGCGGCCAACCCGAAGACGTCGCAGGCGCACCTGGCCCGCGCCGTCTATCGCAAGGTTCTGGCCCTCCGCGACCCCGCGGGCAAGGCGCGCCTGCTGGAGCAAGCCGCCGCCGACGTCGCGGAGGCGAGGCGCCTCGACCCGGCCAACGCCGAGGCGGTCCTCGCTGACGCCGACCTGGCCCACGCCACGGGCCGGTACGAGGAGGCCGTCCGGCACGCGCGCCGGGCCGTCGCCCTGGCGCCGAAGGACGTGCGCACCCACCTCATGCTGGCCGAGGCGCGGTCGCGCGCGGGCCGGGACGACGAGGCCGTCGCCGGGCTGCGCGAGGCCGTCGCCGCCTTCCGCGACCGGCCCGAGGGGCTGTGGCGCCTGACCGGGATGCTCCTCGACCTCGGCGCCCTCGACGACGCGCGGCCGGCCCTCGACGTCCTGCGCAAAGAGAACAACCCGACCGTCGACTTCCTCAACGCCAAGCTCCTCGTCCGCGAGGAGAAGTGGCTGGGGGCGGCGCGGGCGCTGGAGCGCGTGCGGCCGCTGCTGGCCCCCGTGCCGGACCTGACGAAGCAGATCCACCTCCTCCTCGGCGACTGCCACGCCCGCCTCGGCAACCCCGACCAGGCGCTCGTCTCCTACCGCCAGGCTCTGATTCTCGACCCGACCGGCCCGGCGGCTCGGCTCGGCATCGCCTCCTCCCTCCTGGCGGCGGGCCGGACCGACGAGGCGTTCGAGGAGTACCGCAAGCTCGCCCCGCTCTCCTCCCCCGCGCGTCTCGCGGCGGCGCGCCTGTCGCTGCTGCTCGCCTTGCGGCGCCCCGACGCGGAGCGGAAGTGGGACGAGACGACGCGGCTGCTGGACGAGGAGGAGAAGAAGGAGCCTGGTTCGGCGGGGGCGGCGGTCCTCCGCGCCGAATTGTCGGCGGCGCGCGGCGACGTCGCGGGCGCTCGCCGTCTGCTGGAGGAAGCGTGCGCCGCCCGCCCGACGCTCGCGGACCCCTGGATTGCCCTTTCCCAGATCCTGGAAAGCCAGGGGGATCTCGCCGGCGCGCGGAAGGTCCTCGACGAAGCCGAGCGCAAAGGGGTCGGCGCCGTCGAGCTGCGCCTGGCGCGGGCCGGGCTCTGGGGGCGGCGCGGCGGGCCGGAAGCGGCGCGCGCCCTGGCGGGCCTCGCCGACGGGGTGGAGGCGCTGCCGTCGCGGCGCGACCAGGCGCGGCTGCTTCTCGCCCTCGGCGAGGCGCATTATTGGGCCGACGACCGCGCGGCGGCGCGGCGGCTCTGGGAGCGACTCGCGCAGGGGCCGGGCCAGGACGATCTGGGCGTGCGGCAGCGGTTGTTCGACCTGGCGCTCCGGGCCGAGGACGCGGACGCGGTCGGGCGCCTGGCCGCCGACCTGCGCCGGCTCGAGGGCGAGGAGGGCGTGACCTGGCGCTACGCCGAGGCGGCTCACATCTACCTCCGAACTCTCAAGGGCGACGGGGGACGCCTGATCGAGGCGCGGGCGCGGCTGAGCGAGGCGGGCGCCCGCCGGCCCGGCTGGCCGCGCGTGCCGCTCCTGGAAGCGCGCCTCGACGAGCTGGCGGGCAACGGCGACAAGGCGCTGGAAGGCTACCTGCGCGCCGTCGACCTCGGCGACCGGCAGCCGGACGTCTTCCGCCGGGCGATGCAGCTGCTGTACGAGCGGCGCCGCTACGCCGAGGCCGACCTGCTGCTGCGCAAACTGCCGGATCAGCTCGTCGCGGCCGGCGGACTCGACCGGGTGGCCGCCGAGGTGTTGCTGGGGCGGGACGGCGGCCGCGCCCTGGAGCTGGCGCGCCGCGCCGTGCCGGAGTCCTCGAAGGACTATCGCGATCACCTATGGCTGGGCCAGATATGCCTCGCCGCCGGGCAGGCCGCCGCGGCGGAGAAGCCGTTCCGCCGCGCCCTCGAGTTGGCCGGCGACGCGGCCGACCCGTGGGTCGTCCTGGTGCAGTACCTCGTCCGCGTCGGCCGGCGCGACGAGGCCGAGGAGACGATCCGCCGCGCCGAGCAGGCGCTGCCGACGGCGCGGGCGGCGCTCCCCATCGCCCAGTGCTACGAGGCGCTGGGCCGGCCGGAGTTGGCCGAGAAGCGCTACGAGGGGGCGCTGGCGACGAAGCCGGCGAGCGCCGCGGCGCTGCGCGGCGCCGCCACGTTTTACCTACGCACCCGCCAGCCGCGCAAGGCCGAGCCGGTGCTGCGCCTGATGGCCGACCCGGCGCTGGCGCTGCCCGAGGCCGACGCCGCCTGGGCGCGGCGCGGCCTGGCGTCGACCCTCGTGGCCCTCGGCGACTTCTCGCGCTTCGCCGAGGCGCTCGGGCTCGTGGAGGAGAATGTGCGCCGCCACGGCGACTCGGCGGACGACCGGCGCACGCGCGCCCTCGTCCTGGCCATGTACCCGGCGCGGCGGCGCGAGGCGATCAAGGTGTTGGAGGAACTGGCGGGCAAACAGGCGCTGCCGCCGGAGCATCAACTCTTTCTGGCGCGGCTGTACGAGCTGGAGCGCGACTGGCCGAAGGCGCGCGACCAGCTACTCGGCCTGCTCGCCGCCGCGCCCGACGAGCCGGCCTACCTCGCCCCTTACGCCGAGGGGTTGCTGCGCCGCGGCGACCTCGACGAGACGGAGGGCTGGGTGAGTCGGCTGGCGAAGAAGGAGCCGACCGCCTTCCGCACGGTCAGCCTGCGGGCTCGGCTGCGGAAGGCGCAGGGGCGCGCGGCCGAGGCGGCGGCACTGCTGCGCGACCACGCCGGCGCCCGGCCGGACGACCTCGTTTCTGCCGCCGTGCTGCTGGAGGAGCTGGGCGAGGACGCCTCGGCCGAGGAGTTGTACCGCCACGGGGCGGCGAGTACGGGCCGGCCGGCGTTTCTGCTGGCGGCGGCGGTCTGCCTGGCGCGTCAGGGGCGCGCCGGCGACGCCCTCGACCTGTGCGAGAAGGTGGCGGCGAAGTGCGAGCCGGAGGACACCGCCGGCGCGGCCCTGGCCGTCGCCTTCGCGGGGCCGCTCGACGACGCCCAGTTCCGCCGCGTCGAGGGCTGGATCGAGGCGGCGCGGCGCAAGCGGCCCGAGGCGCTGCCGGTCCTCTTCAGCCTCGCCAACCTGCGCTTCGTCCAGGGGCGCCACGCGGAGGCCGCCGATCTGTACCGCCGGCTCGCCCAGGGCGCCCCGAACGACGCCGCCGTGCTCAATAATCTCGCCTGGCTGCTGGCGCTGGGCGACGGCAAACCCGACGAAGCGCTCGCCGTCGTCAACCAGGCGATCGACCGCGCCGGCCCGCTGCCGGATTTGCTCGACACGCGCGGCGTGATCCACCTGGCGGCGGGCCGAGGCGCCGAGGCCATCACCGACCTCGAACAGGCGCTTCTCGGCGGGCCGACGCCGGCGCGCTATTTCCACCTGGCGCAGGCGCGGCAGGCGGCGCGCAACCGGGCGGGGGCTCGCGAGGCCCTGCAATCGGCCCGCCGCCTCGGCCTGCGCCCCGCCGGACTGCACCCCCTGGAGCGCAAGGCGTACCTGCGCGTCCTCGCCGAGTTGGAGGCCGCCGGATGACCCGCCGCCTCGCCGCCCGCGATTTTCCTACCCCCTAGTTCGCCGGAGTCGATGATGACCCTTCTCAGCCATGCCTCTGTCAAACCCGCCCTCGAGCCGCGCGGCCCCGCGCCGGCCGAGAGCCTCGCGGAGCGACTGCGCGGCCGCATCGCCGCCCGCACCGCCCGCGTCGCCGTCGTCGGCCTCGGCTATGTCGGTCTGCCCCTCGCCGAGGTCTTCGCTTCCGCCGGCTTCACCGTCGTCGGCTTCGACATCGACGCCGAGAAGATCCGCAAGCTCCGGACACACCAGAGCTACATCGGACACATCGCCCCGGAGCGCGTCGCGGCCCTGGTCCGCTCCGGCCGCCTGGAGCCGACCGGCGACCCGCGCTGCTTCGAGACCGTCGACGCCGTCGTCATCTGCGTGCCGACGCCGCTCACCGAAGCGCGCGAGCCTGACCTGTCCTACGTCACCGGCACCGGCCGCACCCTCGGCCGTCACCTGCGGCCCGGACAGCTCGTCGTCCTCGAGAGTACGACCTACCCCGGCACCACGGAAGACCTGTTGCGGCCGATTCTGGAGGAATCAGGTCTCAAGGCGGGCAAGGACTTCTTCCTCGCCTTCAGCCCGGAGCGCGAAGACCCCGGTAACGCGGTCTACTCGACGCGCTTCATCCCGAAGGTCGTCGGCGGCATGGACGCGACGAGCCTCGACCTCGCCGTCGCCCTCTACGGCGCCGCCGTCGCCAGCGTCGTCCCCGTGTCGAGTACGCGCGTCGCCGAAGGCTGCAAGATCCTGGAGAACACGTACCGGGCGGTGAATATCGCCCTTGTCAACGAGCTGAAGGTGGTGTTCGACCGGATGGGGATCGACGTGTGGGAGGTGATCGAGGCGGCGAAGACGAAGCCGTTCGGCTTCCACCCCTTCTACCCCGGACCCGGGCTCGGCGGACACTGCATCCCCATCGATCCGTTTTATCTGACGTGGGCGGCGCGGCGCGTCGGCGTGACGACCCGCTTCATCGAGTTGGCCGGCGAGGTCAACGCGGGTATGCCGCTGTACGTCGTCAACAAGGTGGCGGAGGCGCTCAACGAGGCGAGCAAGCCGCTCAAGTGCAGCCGCGTGCTCATCCTCGGGGCGGCGTACAAGAAGGACGTCGACGACCCGCGCGAGTCGCCGGCGTTCGAGATCCTGGAAATGCTCCAACAGCGCGGGGCTCACGTCGCCTACAACGACCCGCACGTCCCCGTGCTGCCGGCGATGCGGCACCACACGATTCGTTTGGAGAGTCAGCCGCTGACGAAGGAGCTGCTCGCGGTGCAAGACTGCGTCGTCCTCGTCACCGACCATTCGGCGTACAACATCGAGTGGGTCGTGCGCCACGCCCGCCTCCTCGTCGACACGCGCAACGCGACGGCGAACGTCCCCGTCGACCCGGACCGCTGCCGCGTCTGGAAGGCGTGAATCCCGCTTGCGGCTTCGCACTTGCGAAGCCGCAGGCGGAACTACTCCTCCACCTCCGCCACCTCCTCTTTCATCACCTCGCGCAGCAGCACCGTCGCGTAGCTCCCGGCCGGCAGCGTGAACGTCAGCCGCACGCCTTCCGGCTCGACCGCCGCGACCAGCCCGTCCAGGTAGACGAGGTCGTGCCGCCGCGTCCCCATCATGAGCTTGCCGAAGCCGGCGAACGCCTCGCGCGTCAGGCCGGCGTCCGCCAGCGCCGCGTCCTCGCGCGCCGCCGCCTCGCCTCGGGCCGGGAACGTCTTGCGGCCGAACATCGGCCCGGCGTGGACCGTCTCGCGGTCGTCGAAGCGGCTCTGCTCGCGCGGCACGTCCTCGGCGACGAACAGCCCGCCGAACGGCCATTTCGCCATCACGTCCCCCGGCAGCACCCGCCGCAGCAACCCGTCCGTCAAGCGCTTCGCCAGGCAGTGGTTGAACAGCGCCGACTGCGCCGCCGACAGCGCCAGCTTGCGCAGGAACGGGCTGCGCACGTTCGGCTTGCGCCCCTCGCTGAGCGGCGGCGGCTCCTTCTTCAGCAGGGCGAGGCCGATTTTGAGCGTTTCGCCGTCGCGGCCGAAGCGCTGCGGGCCGTAGAAGTTCGGCATCCCCTCGTGGCGCAGCCGGTGCAGCACCGTCTCCAGCGTCTCCAGGGCCGAGGCGTTCGGCTCGCGGATGAGGATGCGGAAGCGGTTGCCGCGCAGGTGTCCCGGCTTCAGCTTGTTGCCGTGGCGGCTGACCGTCAGCACCTTGACGCCGTCGCCGTCGAGGGCGCCCAACGCCCCCTCGACGGCGGCGGGGAGCGAGATCCACTGCCGGGTGACGGCGCGGCGGTCCTTGAGCCCGGCGCTGCCGACCTCCCCCGGCGGCACGCCGAGGCGGCGGGCGACCTGGCGCGTGAAGAACTCGGCGCCCATGTCGCGCTTCTCGACCCAGAGGTAGAGGAAGTCGCCGCTGCCGCACGGCTCGTAGGCGGGGATCTCCTCGACCTCGAAGTCCTCCGGGAAGGTCTTGATGCGGCCGCCGACGCCGGGCAGGTCGGGCGTCAACAAGGGCGGCGGCGGGAAGGGGTCGAAAGCCATCGTTCTCCTCCGCTCAGTAAACCCGTTTATTCCTCGCATTCGGTCGCTTTCCGTTTGCGCCCGACCTTACCCCAGTCGGGACAACCCGTAGGCGTCAAAAGCCGCGTCGGCGGAAACCAGCGTTAGCCCTTCGACCAAGGCCGTGGCGGCGATGAGGCGGTCGAACGGATCTTTGTGGTGCAAGGGAAGGGTCGTCAACGGCTCGATGTGCTTCGATTCCAGCGGCAACAAAAGAAGAATGTGTGTGTCGAGCAGCAGTCTCATTCCCCGTACTCGCGAAGTTCTTCGAGGGGCGCGTCAAAATCGTCGGGGACGCTCAGGCGGCCGCGGAGTCGTCCCGCCTTGGGTATCCCGGCGGCCGGCGGGCGCGGCCGGCGCGGCGTCAGGCGGATGACGAGGCCCGTGGACCCTTGGATCTCGACCTCCTCCCCCGCCTCGGCCGCGGCGATTAACTCCGGCAAGCGCTCCTGGGCCTCCTCGAGAGGCACGGCAGTCATCGTTCGGTTCCTTTCGTCGACAGCCGACTTGACGAAGTATTTTACAAAAAGGCAGCTCCCGCCTCAACCTTGACTCGGAAGGAAGGCCATATCGCGAGGGCGGACCCTCTTTCTTTTCTCTTAATCCTTGACACGGGCCAAGCCTCGGCCGTATTCTGACTCATTACGTTTTCGTAAGATTTCCCGGCCCCGACTCGACGGCCCCTTCCTCCGCCCTCTGGAGATCACACCATGCGTCGCGCTGACAACCCGAGAAGCGTCCGCCTGCTGTTCGCCCGTGCCTGGAGGGCTCTGGCGATTTCATGGCCCGCGCGAGCGCACCACGATAAGCAGGCGAGGCCAGGCGTCGAGGCGTTCGAGGAGCGGGTCGTGCCGACGGGGCCGACCTCGCCTCCGCCGCACCAGGCCCCTCTGATCGCCTTTGACGACACCATCGACACCGACGCCGGCAACCCGGTCGCGATTGCCGTCCTCGCCAACGACTCGACCCCGAACGCCTTTCTGCTGTCCTCCGTGACCGTCGTCAACGCCCCCGGCCGCGGCTCCGTCTCTCTCGACCCGGCGACCGGCGTCCTCACCTACACGCCGGCGGACGGCTTCGCCGGCACCGACGCCTTCCGTTACACCTTCCAGGACGTGGAAGCCGGCGTGTCCAACCCGGCCATTGTCACGGTCGTCGTCAACCGCCCGCACGCCGCCGACGACACCATCGACACCGACGCCGGCAACCCGGTCACCATCCCCGTGCTCGCGAACGACACCGACCCCGACGGCAACGAGATGCTCGACAAGGCGAGCGTGGCGGTCGTCGCCTCGGCGAGCCACGGCACGACCTCGGTCAACACCACGACCGGCGACGTGACGTACACGCCGGCCGAGGGCTTCGCGGGCACCGACACGTTCCGCTACACGGTGAAGGACGTCCACAACGCCGTCTCCAACGAGGCCACCGTCACCGTCGTCGTCAACCGGCCCCAGGCCAACGACGACAGCGCCGACACCGACGCCGGCAACCCCGTCACCATCGCCGTGCTGGCCAACGATACCGACCCTGACGGGAACGAAATGCTGGACAGCACCAGCGTCGCCGTCGTCGCCTCGCCCGGCCACGGCACCGCGACGGTGAGCCCGGCGGGTACGGTCACCTACACGCCGGCCGAGGGCTTCGCGGGCACCGACACGTTCCGCTACACGGTGAAGGACGTCCACAACGCCGTCTCCAACGAGGCGACCGTCACCGTCGTCGTCAACCGGCCCCAGGCCAACGACGACTCCGCCACGACCACGCCGGACCCGGCCGTCACCATCGCCGTCCTCGCCAACGACACCGACCCCGACGGCAACGGCATGTTGGACAGCACCAGCGTCGCCCTCGTCGCCTCGCCGGCGCACGGGTCGGCGTCGGTGAGCGCCTCGGGAACCGTCACCTACACGCCGGCCGCCGGCTTCGCGGGGACGGACACGTTCCAGTACACGGTCAAGGACGTCCACAACGCCGTCTCCAACGTGGCGACGGTCAGCGTGGCCGTGAACTCCGGCGTCGTCGGCGCGACGGACGACGTCGCCCACGCCGCCTCCTACGTGACGGGGCTGTACGCGCAGCTCTTCGGCCGCAACGCCGACGGGGGCGGCCTCGCCTACTGGGAGGGCGTCGTCAACGGGTCGGACCAGGGGCGCGTCGCCGCCGCCGTCGGGCTGGTCAACTCGTTCGAGGCGCAGAAAAAGCTGCTGGACAGCTACTACGCCTCGGCGCTGCACCGGTCGCTCGACTCGGCGGCCCTCACCGACCCCAACTCGTGGCTGAGTCTCCTCCTCCAGGGCCGGGCGACGGCGGAGTCGGTCGGCGTCGCCTTCCTGGCCTCGGACGAGTACTTCAACGACGCGAAGGCGAGCGTGCGCTGACGTCCTCGGGTCCGCCCCTTGTGTTGCAGCGCGGGTCGCGGGGTCGGCGACCCCGGCAGC
>JBBROG010000223.1:0-14540 GCA_038229635.1 Gemmatales bacterium | reverse complement strand
GACATGCCGAAAACCACGGGCGTTTTCAGCCACCCGCCAAGGGAAGAATACGGTACAACTACTGAACATGTTGGAAGCCCTGCCCCGAAGGGGTTACATCCCACAGCCGGGGGTCGCGCAGCGCACCCCCGGAACGACGACGCGCACCCCCGGAACGACGACGCGCACCCCCGGAACGACGACGCGCACCCCCGGAACGTGACACCGGGCGGCGCACACTCACGCACCCCCGGAACGACGACCGAACCAGAGAAAGGAGGTTGCCTAGGGGAGAATTGTCGTGTATACTAGTGCTGATTTTTCGATATCATCCGGCGCGCGGCGGGAGGAGAGGTTGCCGGCCTCACGAAGATCCGCTAAGATTGGATCATCTCCTCTCCGCAAACCGGCCCTGGGGCCGGAGGTTCGCCCTCGCCCCGACCGGGACAGTTCTCCAGTCGCCCTTAACCCGAGTGAGCGCCGCTGACCCCGGCGCGAAGTGCATCCATGAAGTTGACCCGCGCATCGAGCTACGCGCTGCACGCCGTAGCGTACATGGCCGCCCAGAAGGTACTCGACAAGCCGGTGGCCTCGCACACCATCGCCCAGAACCGGGGCATCCCCGAGCGGTTCCTGCTCAAGGTCCTCAAGCCGCTCGTCTCGGCCCGGGTTCTGATGTCCGTCAAAGGCCCCAACGGCGGCTACCGCCTGGCCCGCGCCGCCGGCGACATCAGCATGTTGGAGATTCTCGAGGCCGTTGACGGACCGATCCGCGGCCAGGCCCCGTTCACCGAGGAAGGCAACGGGAACCTCAACCACAAGCTCGAGAACATCTGCAAGCAGAGCGCCGACACGGTCCGCAAGCACCTGGAAAAGGTGAAGATCACGGACCTCATGGGCAAGAAACAGCAGTGAGTCGGCCCCCCGTCCTCGGCGGGCCGGCGCGCCCGCCGAGGCGTTCGCATGGCAATCAGGATCGATAACGTCCGCCTGGGCGTCGATGAGCCGGAAGCCGAACTTCCGGGGCGCGTGGCCCGACTGCTGGGCCTCGCCCCGGAAGCGCTCCGCTGGCGCATCCTGCGCAAGTCGCTCGACGCTCGGTCGCGCGACGCCCTCCACTTCGTCTACAACCTCGAAGTCGCCGTCCCCGGCGACGAGGCACTTCTCGCCGAACGCGCGGCGAAGGCGGCACGCCCGCCCGTGCGCGTCGGCCTCCACGCCGAAGAGCCGTTCGTCCTGCCGCCGCCCGGCGCGCGGCCGCTCCCCGAACGCCCCGTCGTCGTCGGCTCCGGACCCGGCGGCCTGGTCGCGGCCTACTTCCTCGCGGAACAGGGCTACCGCCCGCTGGTCCTGGAGCGCGGCCGCGCCGTCCGCGACCGCATCCGCGACGTGGCCGCGTTCGACGACGGTGGTCCATTCGACCCGGAGAGCAATTATCTCTTCGGCGAGGGCGGCGCCGGCACCTTCAGCGACGGTAAGCTCACCTGCCGCAGTTCCGGCCCCGACGTCCACCGCGTCCTGGAGCTGTTCGCCGCCTGCAAGGGCAAGCCGAGCGTCGTCTACGAGCAGCGCCCGCATTTGGGGAGTAACCGCCTCCCCGCCGTCGTCAAGGCGATCCGCCGCAAGGTCGAGGAGTTGGGCGGCGAGGTACGTTTCTCCTGCCGCGTCGAGGACCTCGACGTGCGCGACGGCCGCGTCCGCGGCGTGATGACCTCCTCCGGATACGTCCCCGCGTCGGTCGTCCTGCTCGCCATCGGCCACAGCGCCCGCGACACCTACGAAATGCTCGTCCGCCGCGGCGTGCCAATGGTCCAAAAGGCGTTCCAGTTGGGCGTGCGCGTCGAACACTCACAGGAAACCGTCAACCGCGTCAAGTACGGCACGACGAACCTGGAACAGCGCCTCGGCGCCGCCGACTACACGCTGGTGGCGCACGGGTCGCGCGACCTGTTCACGTTCTGCATGTGCGCCGGCGGCTACGTCATGCCGAGCGTGTCCGAGCCGGGCTACTTCTGCACCAACGGCATGAGCCTGTCGAAGCACGACTCGCCCTACGCCAACAGCGGCCTGGTCGTGACGATCGACCCGAGCGAGTTCGGCGCCGCCGACGTCCTCGCCGGCGTCCGCTTGCAACAGGTCTACGAGAAGAAGGCATTCGAGATCGGCCGCGGCGAGTACCTCTGTCCGATCCAGCGGGCGGTCGATTTCCTCGCCGGCCGCGCGACGCGCGGCGTGCCGCCGAACAGTTACCCGCGCGGGTCCGTCTCCGCGCGCCTTGCCGACGTGGTGCCGCCGTCCGTGGCCGAGGCGCTGCACTCGGGGCTACCGCTGCTGGACCGGCGCTGGCGGGGGCGCTTCCTGCCGGAGGCGACGCTCGTCGGCCCGGAGTCGCGCGGCAGCGCCCCGGTGCGCATCCCGCGCGACGAGACGACGCGCGAGGCGCCGGGGTTAGAAGGGATGTATCCGGTGGGAGAAGGCGCCGGTTACGCGGGCGGCATCGTCAGCGCGGCGGTTGACGGCCTCCGCGCCGCGAAGGCCGTCGTCGCCAAATTCGCGCCGCTCGAGCCGCGCTAGGGCGACTCGGCCGGGGGCATGGACTTCAGCCAGGCGGCGAGTTCGTCTTCCAGTTTGCGGACGAGAGCGACCGCCTCCTCGCGACGCCCTTCGTCCTCGAGTCGCCCGGCCACGCGGGCGATGAGGTCCCGGCCGAGCCGCGCCACGTCGGAGCCCTTCCCGGCCGGGAGGGGCGCACCCCCCGTAACCGCTCTCGACTCGTCCCCGATCTCGCGCAGGCGGGCGACGTCCTCGCGAAGTGCCAGGCGCCTTGCGATCACGTCGGTGACGAGCCGTTCTTTTTGTTCGACGCGGAAGAGCGTGCCGTCGCGGTGGGCTTTCAGCTCGCCTTCGCGGACGAGTTCCACGGCGACCTGATCGGGGACCGCGGAGGCGGCGGAGAAGTCGAGCCCGATCAGGGCCGCCAACCGCGGACTGAGGCGAATCAGGCCCAACAGGAACGCGATGACGGCGACGGTGACGAGCAGCAAACGGGCGGGACCGCGCATAACGACCTTATTTTAGAGTTTAAATATCTTTTCCCGGCATGCCGGACCCGACAGCGCGCGGGAGGACGGCCCGCACGAATTAGTGATAATTACCGTCGTAATAGTCAATTATCTGTCTGTTCGGCCGGGGAGTCTAACCGCCGTCGCGGCGCCGCCGCCTTATGGCCGCGGCGTGCCGTCGAAGGCGTACACGTCGATGGCGTCTTTGGGGGCGAAGACGCCGCGATCGAGCGGGAGGTCTGGCTTTGGGACTTCGCCGGGCAGGCCGACTACCTCCTCATCCACCAGCTGTTCATGGACGAGACGGCGCTGGCCGTCCTCGTCTTCAACCCGCAGAGCGACAACCCGTTCGACGGGCTGGGGCAGTGGGACCACGCCCTCTCCCGCACCGCCCGCCTCCCCTTCCGGAAGCTCCTCGTCGCCGGCCGCTGCGACCGCGGCGGGCTGACCGTCAGCCGCGAAGGAATTGACCACTTTCGCGCGGAGCGCCAGTTCGCCGCCTACCTGGAGACGAGCGCCCGGACCGGCGCCGGCTGCGCGGAGCTGCGCGAGGCGGTCATCGCGCACATCCCCTGGGACGACACCGCCTATACGTCCTCGCCGCGCATCTTCAAACTCCTTAAAGAGGCGATCCTCCGGCTCAAGGACGAGGGGGTCGCCCTCCTGCGCATGGCGGAGCTAAAGCAGCGCATGGAGATGGCCTTGGCGGAGGAGCGGTTCACGCTGGAGGATTTGCGCGCGGTGGTCCGCCTGCTCGCCGGGCAGGGCGTCGTCTGGAAGCTCGAGTTCGGCGACCTCGTTCTCCTTCAGCCGGACCGTATCAACGCTTACGCCGCGGCCGTCGTCCGCAGCGTCCGCGCCCACACCGACGAGATCGGCTGCATCCCCGAGGAAGACGTCCTGGCCGGCAAGCTCGACTACCAGGACATGAAGCGCTTGCCGCGGGAGGAAGAGCGGGTCGTCCTGCGGGCGATGCACCAGATCTTCGTCGAGCGCGGGCTGTGCCTGCGCGAGCCGGCGGACCGGGGCGTGCTGCTGGTCTTCCCATCGTACTTCAAGCGCCAGCGCCCCGCCCTCGCCACCTACCAGTTCCGCGGCCCGCTCGAAGAGATTTACGCCACCCTCATCGTCCGCCTCTATCACACGCCGACCTTCGAGAAGCCCGAGCTGTGGCGCTTCGCCGCCGACTTCCGGACGCCGCAGGGGAAGCGCGTCGGCCTGAAGATGACGAAGAAGGGGGAGGGGGCGGCCGAAATCGACGTGTGCATCGACGCCGACGTCCCCGACGACACCAAGGTGACGTTCGTCCGCTACGTCCACGACCACCTCATGGCCAAGGACCCGGACGTCACCCGCGTCCGCCACTACGCCTGCCCCCACTGCCAGGAGCCGTGCCGCGACCGCGACCTGATCCGCAAGCGCGCCGAAAGGGGCTTGACAGACCTCGTGTGTGGGCTGTGCGAGACGCGCATCCCCCTGTTCGACCTGATCGAGCAGAAGTTCGCCTCCGACAAGGTGCAGCTCACGGAGTGAGAACCGCGCCGTCCGTTAACGAATCCTAACACGCGACGCTAGCTCGATTCGCAATTGTTAACACGCGCCGAGTTCGCGCCCGCGCCTGAAAAATTATTCTGCGGCCTGATTCCGGCCGGAGTGAGGGAAAAACGAGGCTGGCAAGCGCCAGCGCGACCGCTCCGGCACTCCACTTGCTCTTCCCTTGACCACTTACAGAGGCCGCGTTGCCGAACTCGAACTCCGCGCCGGACGGGGGCCAATCCTCGCCCTCGCTCGTATCCTTTTGGGAGATCTTTTCATGAACCAGCGCGTCGTTCGGAATCTCGCTTTCGCCGGCATTTTCCTCGGGTTCGCCCACCTGGGAGCCGCGCCGGCCCGCGCCGGGATCATCCTCCAGGACAATTTCAACGGCGAGAACGGCGGCACGGGCGTCTTCAATTACGCCGCGTTCACCAACTGGAATGTCAGCGGCGGAACCGTCGACCTGATCGGCGGCGGCTTCGTCGACTTCCTGCCGGGGAACGGCCTGTACGTCGACCTCGACGGCTCGACCAACCAGGCAGGATTGTTCTCGACCAAGACGTCGTTCGCGCCGGGCAATTACGCCTTGCAGTTCGACCTCGCCGGCTCGCAGCGCGGCACCAATACGGAGAGCGTGACGGTTTCCTTCGGGGCGTTCTCCCAGGTCATCACCCGCCAGCCGAACGACCCGTTCACCACGTTCAACTACAACGTCACCCTGGCGGCCGCGGCCAATTTGTCCTTCCGGAACGCCGGCGGCGACAACATCGGCGCCCTGCTCGACAACGTGGTCGTATCGACCGTGACCCCGGCGGCGGCCGCCACCGTCCCCGAGCCCGCTACCCTCGCCCTGATCGGCCTCGGCACCGTCGTCTTGGCCGGCCGGCGTTCGTGGCGGAAGCGCTCCTGAGCCCTGTCTCACTCGTTGAGCGACGCTCCCGCGAAGCGTCGCTCAACAACGGGGGACGCGAACCGCGCCCCGGACGACGTCGCTCAGAGGATCTGAATCCCGCGCCGCACCATCATCCCGTTCGGCGCGTCGAGGACGTGGGCGGCGACGTCCTTGCGGGCGCGCGCCTGCTGCAGCGCCTCGGCCACGCCCTCCTCGGCGACCGACGCCCGCAGCAGCCGACAGATGTCCTTGAACAGTTCCTGATAGCCTTCGCGGTATTCCTCGTCGCGGCCCCAATCCCAGCCGGACCCGCCGCCGTCCGCCGCCGCCAGGCGTGTCCTGGCCCCTTGCCGCAGCGCCCGACCCCGCGCCTCGTACCACGCGATCCGCACGTCCACGCGCACCCGCGCTTCCCGGCTCCAGCGGCGCCGGCCGGGGTAGCCGACGACGGCCCCCTCGTCAGCAATGACCTCCACGTAGATCACTTCCCACTCGTCGTCCCGACACGTCTCGCCCACCGCGTCCAGGAGTTTGACCCAGAATTCCGCCAGTCGCGCGGCGATCTGCTTGGCGCCGCGGGCCTTGACGTCGGCACTATAGCTCAGGCTGTCGGGGAGGGAGAAGCGCTTCCAATTCAGGGACAAGGGCCGTCCTCCAATGCCGGTTCGGGCGGAAAGAGAGCGAGGCGGGTTCGGAGGCAGGGGGCTCGCTTCGGGCCGGCGGCGAGTGAGAAAGGGGGGAGGACACCGGCCGAAGCAGGAAAGCGTCTGCCTGAGGGTAAGTTCCCTATGATCGTACACGGCCCCCGCCCGCGCGTCCATGTTTTCCGCGCCGCGCCGCCGGGCTTCGCTCCGCGGGTGCTTTCGGCGCGAGGGCCGCGCGGGTTATAATGAGCGGCGTCGGCGTCACCACCACCACCTCAAGAACGAGAGGCGTTCTATGGAGACGGCAACAATGGGCAAAGTGATCGTCACGGCCAAGATCGAAAACATGGACGATCTGGTCCGGCTGCATCACGGTCACATCGCACCCGAGCAAGCGCGGAGCCTCGAAGTGACGGACGCCCTCGTGGATACCGGGGCGACCTTGCTCTCGATGCCGAAGCGGCTGATCGCCCAACTGGGCTTACGCCCGGTCCGCACACGGAAGGCTCGGACGAGCGCCGGGCCGGTGACGCTCCAGATGTACGGCACCGTCCGCCTGACGATTCAGGGGCGCGACTGCCCCTGCGACGCGATCGAGATCCCCGACGACTGTCCCGTGCTTATCGGCCAGATCCCGCTCGAAATGCTGGATTTCGTGGTCGACCCCCTCGGCCAGCGGCTGATCGGCAACCCCGCTCACGGCGGCGAGCACATCATCGAGTTGTACTGAGCCCCTGCCGGCTTTTGTTGAGGGAGCGCGAGGCGATGTCTCATCCCGTCGAGTCGCGCGTGCTGTTGGTGGTCTGCGTCGCGTCGGTCGAGGACGCCATCGCCGCATTCTGTAGGTGCCGCGAGCCGAGCGGCACCCCGCCCCTGGCCCCGCTCGGCTCGCGGGGCCTACTCCCGCAACAGACTCTCAGTAGGTCATTTGCGCCCCGAAGTAGAAGCTCACGCCCGGCTGCAGGATGTTCGGGTTGGTCCGCAGGTCCAGGTGTTCGCGGTACGACTTGTCGCCGAGGTTCTCGACGCCGCCCGTCAGCAGCAGCGCCGGCGTCACCTGCCAGTAGCTGCGCACGTTGAAGACCGCGAATCCCGGCGTTTTCTCCTCCAGCAAACTCGACGCGACGCGGTGCTGCGACGCCACCAGGCGGGCCAGGGCCTCGACGCCCCAGCGCGGCGCCTTGCCCGCCTCGTGCAGCCGGACGCCCAGGCGCGCCTCATAGGGCGGGATGCCCGGCAGCGGTTCCTCCTTCGAGAAGCTCCGCCCCGTGCCCGTCACGTCCGCCCGGCTGCCGTTCGCGTCGACGATGGTGCCGCGCAGGTCGCGGGTGTGGTCGCGGCCCTCGACGAAGTCCATCGTGGCGAACGGCGTCAGCCAGTCGTACAGGTCGTGCTCGCCGTACAACTCGAAGCCCGACAGCGTCGCCCGGTTGGTGTTGGTGAAGCGGATGGCGTTCACGCCCGCATTCTTCCCCCGCTCCTCGAAGGTGATGTAGTCGTGGACCCAGGCGTAGAAGCCGTTGACGCCGAAACGCACCGTCTCGTACTCGGCGCGGAGGCCGAGGTCGAACTGGCGCAGCTCCTCGGGCTTGAGGTTGGGGTCGCCCGTGACGCCGTTGATGCCGTTCTGCACGACGGCGAGGAAGGGGCCGGCGGCGTACAGCTCGGTCAGCGTCGGCGGCCGCAGCGCGGCGCCGAAGCCGGCCAGGCCGGTCCAGTGGTCGGTCACCTTGTACTCGGCGCTGAGGTAGGCCGACCAGAGGTCGAAGTTGCGGCCCAGGGTCGCTGAGTCGAGGGTCTGGTTCAGCGTCTCCGTGTCGGGCAGGCGGATCACCTTGTCGACGTTGGTGGAGGCGACGTCGGCGCGGGCGCCGGCCTTGACCGTCAGCCGGTCGCCGAGGGGCAGCACGGCGTCGGCGAATACGCCGGGGTCGGTCATGTGCGAGCGCGGGATCGACTGAGTGACGTCGGCGCCGGTGAGCGTGTCGACTTCGCGCAGCCGCTGCGACAGGTAGCGGAGGTCGGTGCCGACGGTGAGCTGCGGCCGCTTGTCCTGGCCCCAGGTCATGGCGGCGCGATAGCCGGGTGACTCGACGTTGGCGTCGGTGACGCCGACGAAGCCGCGGGAGAAAAACAGGCTTAGCTGCTGCTGCTTGCCGGCGCGGAGGCTGTCGCCGTCGAAGCGGGTGCTGTTGTACCAGCCCTCGACGGTCAGGCGGTCGAAGAGGTCCTGATTCTCCCAGGTGAAGCGCCCCGCGTAGGCGTCGGTGAGGCTGCGGTTGATGTCGAACGCCTGGCCGGGGAACTCGACGTCGTGCTGGTCCTGGCGCAGGACGCGCAGCTCGAAGTGGGCGTCCTGGCCCAGGTCGAAGCCGAAAGCGAAGTCGATGTTCTGGGTGTTGTAGCTGGAGGGCAGGCGGAAGTCGTCGCCGGTGCGGAAGTCGTGCCCGGCGGCGAGGTCGTAGCCGACGCGGAAGCCCCAGTCGCAGTCGCCGCCCCAGAAGCTCTGCCGGCCGCGCCACTGGTCGCCGTTGGACTTGTACTGGAGGCTGCTGCTGCCGTGCGCCTCGAAGCCGTTCCGGTAGCGCGGGCTGCCGAGCGTCTCGATGTCGAGGAAGGAGAAGCCGGGTCCGTAACGAACGCTGTACGGCCCCTTGACGATGATGACGTCGCGAATCAGGTTGGAGTCGATCTTGCTGACGAGGGTGTCGAGGTCCTGGCGGGCGGGGACGTAGAAGGCGCCGTCGGCGGTGGTGAGCAGTTGGCCGACGTGGTAGCCGCGAATGCGCGGGTCGGTGATGATCGGGTTGCGGCGCTGCACCTCGACGCCGAGGGCCGACGGCGACTTGCCGAGGAGGTCGCCGAGGTCGGAGGAGGCGCGGCCCTGCGCCTCGCCGCCGAAGATGACGCTCGAGGCGGCCTGGGTCGCCGGGGCCTGGCGCTCGGCCGGCAGGGCGGCGGTCGCCTGCATATTGGAGCCGATGGACGGCAGGGGAGACTGAGGAGTCGGACCCGCTTCGGGCGCGGGGAGCGCGGGGAGCGGCGAGGCCGAGGTCGGCGGCTGCTCCGGCTGGACGGGTACGGCAAGCTGCGTTTGCTGAACCTGACCGGCCGGGGCCGCGGGCGTTTCCTTTCCCTCGCCGCTCGCAACCGCGGTGCGGCACCACATTGAAGTCAAAGTAACCGCGCCGGCGGCAATAGCCAACGAGGCAGGTATCAACTTAAGGGTCATTGAACGAGCCCTCCGTGGCGTTGCGCGGCGGGGAACGCTCTTACGTAACGCATCCTGGTGCGGCCGTAGGCAAATACGGTACAGGGTCATTATTCGGCATTTGCCGGGCAGTCATACCAGACCGTTCTTTCGGAATTGCCGGCCTAACCCTCACGGCCCGTAGCGCACGGCCTTACAGACGGCAAGGGTTGCCCGGAATGCGCGATCTGCCGGTGGGGCGCCGGCTGCTTCGAGGGCCGGGGTAAGGTAGGGTGATCGGGAAAGGGGAGAGAGGCTGCTGATTCCGGCCGGCCCGAGACTGTACAGGGCGGGCGACGGGCTTCGCGCCCGCCGCCCGAATCCGTCCTACTCGGGGCGAGGCAGCTTATTGAGGAGTTCGTCGAGCGGCGTGAGAGAATCCCTCTCGTTGTCGTCCTTGGCGATCTTGTAAGCCCGTTCCACATGATGGCGGGCCTTCCTGTTGTAGGCGTCCCTGTCGCGTTGGTCCGAAGCCTCTCCGTACAGGTTCAGGCACTGGATTGCCGTCTCCCTGTGGGTACTAAACAGGTACTTATATCCGGAATCCAGGCCGATGGCTTTCTCGTAAGCCTCCACGGCTTCCTTACGATTCTTCGTGTTGTGGTTCTTAATGGCGACATGACGAAAGGCGTCCCCGGCCGCGCGGTAAGCGTGGGCCCGCGCCACGTTGTCCTCGGCGATCAGCCGGTCCGCGAGTTTCATCGTGTTCCGCGCCGAGTCGCACATTCTTTCATACGTGTCCGGGGCGTCCAGGCTCATCCAGCACTGGAGACGGCCCATTATCAGAGGGAGGTATTTTGGGCTATCGATGTCCTCGAGAGATTTGTTCCGCAGGGGCGTGTCGTAAGCGTCCAGACTTTCCCGCCACTCCTTTCGGGCGTCGTGGCTCCGCGCTACGATCAGGGCGGCTTCCAGGGGGAAGGCCGGTTGGCACTCGCCGGCGTGTCGGCGCGCTTGCGCCAGCAACTGGAGCCCGCGCGCGTCGTTCCGGTCCTTCGCGAGCGCGGCGGTCGCGCGGGCGAGCTCAAACTCGGCCTGCGCTAACTTGTACGGCCCGCGCGAGGACAGCGAGTCCTTCGCCGCCAAGTCGGCCGCTTTCCTCAAAGGCTCCTCCGCCAACTCGAGTTGGTTGAGGACAATGTGCGCGTTACCCAGCCAGAAGTAAGCTTCCGCCTGTTCGCGTGAAGTCGCCAGTAACGGGGCCGCCAAGGAGAGGACCTTGACCGCGTCCCGGGCTCTTTGCGACTTCGTTTTTCCGCCGCGGTCCTGGGGCGTGGGTACCAAAGACCATTTGGTGAGGCAGCGCCCTCGGCACATGGCGAAGAAAGGCAAGTCCAGGGTCTCGGACGCCTTCTGAAAGGCGGCCACCGCATTCTTGTAGTTGGTGTCGCGGTCGTCGCCCAGGACCCAGGCGAAGTCTTCCAGCGCGTTTCCCTTGGCGGAAAGGGCGTAAGCGCGCTCCAACTCGGAAGCCGTACCGCCGATCACTTCCTCCGCGACTTTCAGCGCCAGGCCGAGGTGCTTACGTCCCTCCTCATTGTTCGCGGCGGCCACGCGATTGGCCAACTCCACGTGCGAGGTCGCGAGACCCGTTAGCAGCGCGTAGTGATAGTCTCGGGCTTCCGGGTCACCCCTCATTTGGCCGGCCGCCCGTTCGTACTTTCTGACGGACTCGCGCAGCAGCAGTTCCTTCCTGGGCGGATCGATTTCTTTCCGGGCGGCCATGAGCTTGACGTAGGCCCGCAGCCCCAGGCTCGCGTGAAACTCCTGCCCGCGCGCCTTCTCGGCGCCACGCGCGTCTTCCTCGACGGACGCCCACTCGTTGGGACGAAGGCGGATCGTAACGTAGCCGCGCTCGATGTAGTAGGTCGGCTCGTCCGGGTCGAGCCGGATGGCCGTGTCATAGGCGCCGAAGATACGCCTCTCCGGATCGCCCCCTACCTTTCCGACCCAAGATCGATGGATTTCCCGGGCGAGGAGCTTGCCCAACCGGGCGTTGATCCGGGCCAAATCCTTGTTCCTTTCGCCGGGCGGCAGGCGCTCGGCGGTCAGGAGGGCGGGTGCCAGCACTTGAATGTAAAGGTCTTCGGAGCCCAGGGTTCCCGCGTTGCCCAAAAGTCGGACGACCTCGGCGTAGGAGCGAATGGCCAGGACCGGGTCGTCGCCCGGCGGGGCGGAATTGGCCCGGGCCGCGGCCAGGAAAAAGGGCAGGGCGTCAGTGCCAAGCTTTTCGCTCAAGGGCGGGAGATGAGCGTCCGGGGTAAGCACCGTTCGCGCGTAATTCCGGATTTGGTCCGGAGGCAAAGGAGGCTTTACATGAGAGGCGGCTATCACCAGCTGGGTCATGAGCAAGAAGGCTTCGTCGTCTCCGTCCTTGACGTGCCGGGCGGCGGCAGACAACCAGCGGTACACCTTTTCCGTGTTGGCTTGGCCTTCAAAAGGATCGTCCCACTTCCCCCCTTGCCGGGTCTTACGGAACACCTCGGAAAAGGAAGCCAGCGCCTTCCGTCTCAGGTCTTGGTCGGCAAAGGCCAGGGGGGCGGCCTCGTTCTCAAACACCTTAACCAGAGCCTCGACCGCGTCCGCCGGGTCGTTGGTCTCCGTATCAATTGCCTTGAGCGCGTCGAGGATCTCACGCCGCGCTTCCGCCGCCGGGTCGCGAGGAATCGGCGGGGTCGGCATCAGCGGTGGCTTAGGCGCAGTGGCTGACGTGGCGGAATCGGGCTCCTTGGGCAGTTTAAGCGAATTGACCGGAAGAGAATTAGGAACGGGAGACAGCGTCCCTGGGACGTCGGTGGAACCATCCTTCTCGTCTGTGTCTTTCTTGGCCGGGTCGTCTCCGCGACCGGAAAGCGCGGTCATAATCCGCGTGAGTTCTTCACGGTACTGCCACCCCCCGACAACGACCCCGCCTACCGCCAGCAGCGCCAGGACCAGCACCCACCGCCGCGACTTCGGCGGCTCCGGCGGGCGCATCGTCTCCTTGGCCTTGTGGGTGACCGTGCGCCCGCGTGTCTGCCTCGTGTTCGCCGTTTTCTTCTTCTTCCAGGGCTCTACCTCAAACTCCGAGTCGAATCCCTCCAGGGAGTCCTTGCCGGCCGACGGTGTCGCTACGGCCTCGTCCTTCAGCGACATCATCGTCCCGAAGCTACTCTTCTGCGGCGTCTCATACGGCCCCGCCTTGACCTTGGCCGCGGGGATCTCGCCCGGCGTGCCCCCGGACGGGAACTGTCGCGTGGAGTTCCCCTCGGCGACGAGACCCCCGACCGACCCGCCGTCGGACGACGGGGCCTTCGGCCTCGGCGTTCGCACCGCGCCGGACCGGACGTTGGGCTTCGACGACGGCTCCTTCGACCCACCTAGAACCCAGTCCGCGACGCGGGGCAGCAGCCCGGATTTTCGCTCCACCGCCTTGCGCAGCTCGGCCACCAACTCGCCGCACGAGTCGTGGCGCGCCCGCGGGTCGATCGACAGCGCCTTCAAGAGCACCTTCCGCTCCGCGGGCGGAAGCGCGTTCAGGTTCGGTTCCTTGCCCAAAACCGCGAGCCACTGGTCGTTCGAGTCGGCTTCCTTCGGCAAGTGACCCAGGCGGAGGTGGACGTAGCTCGCCGCCAGGCTGAACAGGTCGCCCGGGGCGTGGACGCTCTTGCCCCGGAACGTCTCCGGCGCCATGTAGGCGGGCGTCCCCAGCGCCTGGCTCGCCATCATCGAACTCGCGGATTCCGGCAGCGCCTTCGCCAAGCCGAAGTCGGCCACGCGCACATGCCCGTCCTCCATCACGAGGATGTTCGCCGGCTTGACGTCGCGGTGGATGATGCCCCGGCCGTGCAGGTAGTCCAGCGCCTCGGCCGCTTCCGTCATGTAGCCGAGCAACAGGTCGACGCGGAGGCCCTTCCCGGTTTCCTCCACGGTCCGCTTCCTCAGACCGTCCAGCGTCCCCCCGGCCAACTCCATGATGATGAGGAGCAGGCCATTCTCCCACATGTAGTCGATGGCGTGCAGCAGGTACGTATGCCGCGGGATGCCCTTGACCTCCTCGACCGCCTTCCGCTCGGTCTCTTCCTCCGACGAGCTGATGATCTTGACCGCGAAGGGCCGTCCGCGTTCGTTCACGGCGGCGAAGACCGCGCCATAGGCCCCCTCGCCGAGCTTTTCCTGGAGCGTGTACTGTCCCTTGCCGACGACGCTACCGGGGCCGACGGACACGACCGACGCGGATGGGCCGGAATTCTGGGGCACGGGTGTCCTCCTCGCAAGAGACCCCTCCTGGATCCGCCGGGCCAACTCCTGGTGAAACGCCTCGAACCGCCCCGGGAAGCGCTCGCGGTACGACTCCGGAGCGGGCCTGTCGCCGAACAGCAGACGGACGCGGTATTCCTCGTAGATCAGGGCGAGGGGCAACTCGCGCGGCGACCCCAACTCCGGGAACTCGACCGCGTAGCCTTCCAGCAGCGCCGGCTGTCCGTTGCGCCAGCGGATCTCCAGGTCCGTCTTGATCAACTCGAGCAGGCTCGGCGGCCGCCGCGCGTCGCCCGGCGGCGGCAGGAACTCGTTCAGATACCTCGTCCCCGCCGCGGGGTTGGCGCCGCGCCAGTCCTCGAACCGAGACAGACGGCTTTGCTCGAGGTTCCAGTTGTCCCAGTCGTCGGGGGCCAGGCTGGCGACGTCGCACAAGCGATTCATCCGCGCTCTCCTCTCGACCGGGGACCGCCGCCGGCGTCGCGGCCGTTCACGGAACGACGACGTCGGGGACGGGGGCGGACGGGTAGCGCGGGGCTCACGTAAAGAATACGTTCTCGCGCCGGCGCGCACAAGAAAAATCGTCTCTCCCGAAGCGACCGCGCGGCCGCGTCCCCGCGCGCCCGGATCGACCCGGCAGGGCGCCCGAGTTTCACCGAACGACAAAGACAAGCAAGGTTACGAAGGACGTTTGATCGTGCGTCAGCGCACCACTCTTTTGCAAGAGGCGTGCCGGCGACAAGGGGCCTCGCGCGGAATGATCGCAAGTAGTCCGGCATCAATACCTTGTGGCAGGCGACAGAGTGGGGGTTGGGGACGGGAGTCGTCCGGTGTTCGATTCTTCGACGGCCGCTGCGGCGGAAGTGTACAGTCGCGCCACGAGCCCGCGCGGCTGCTAAACTAGGGTGTGGTGGTGTCTTGAACCCGCGTAGCGGGTG
>JBBROG010000222.1:0-14607 GCA_038229635.1 Gemmatales bacterium | reverse complement strand
GTAGAAGGTGTTATCTAGCAGTAGGTGCCGCGAGCCGAGCGGCACCCGGGCACAAGGCCCCGCTCGGCTCGCGGCACCTACCGCCCCCCCGGCGACTTTCCGGCGCGTGTCTCAGGCCGAACCTTTCGCGGCCTCGCTCACCTTGGCGAGGTACTCCAACAGCTTCGGATCGTAGCCGTACTGGGCGGCGAGGTTAGACCCCTGCTCGGTCCACAGCCGCTTCAAGGACTGCTCGATCCCCCGGTCGCCGCCCGTGAACGCATTCACCAGGGCCTGCCGGCGCTTCTCCAGCCCCTGCACTTTCGGGTCGGCCGGGTCGGTGCCCTTCTCCATCTCCGCGGTCAGTTGGGCGAACAGTTCCGCCCAGTCGGCCGTCCCTTGCTTGGCGAGATCCACGCCAGCCGCGGCGGCCTCCTCGCGGCGCTTCTTCAGGGTTTCCAGTTGTTCGGGCGTGTAATAGCTCTCGATCATGTTCATCACCTCGATCGTTCGGAGAAACTCGTCGGCGGAGACCTCCCCCGCCGTGCCGAAGTGCTCGGCGAGCGCTTCCAGCCGTTCGCACAATTGCCGCTGCCAATCGATCTGCTTCCGCAGGCGCGCGACGTGAAGGCGAATCACTTCCAACGGCGAGAAGTCGGGCCGCTTCAGGCAGTCGCGGACCTCTTCCAAGGAGAAGCCGAGTTGGCGCAGCGAAATCACTTGCTGCAAGCGGGCGATGTCGCCGCCGGTATAGAGGCGATGTCCCGCCTCCGTGTGCAGCGACGGTTTCAGCAGGTCGATCGCGTCGTAGTGGTGGAGCGTGCGGACGGTCAACCCCGTCCGCTTCGCCAGTTCTCCCACGCGGAGAGCCGCGAACCGCATGGCGATTTCTCCTGCCGGCGCCTTCGGGAACAGGGACCACGACGGAATGATACGGCCTCACGTTACGTGAGGATCAAGGGCACTCTTGGAGAAAAAAAGGAATTCCGGAGCCGGATCGGCCGTCCCGAGGTGTGGAGTTCGACGAAGGCCGGCTCACGTCCGAACCGCGTGCGGCGCTTCCGGCCCGATCAGTCCCCGTGTTCGGCTAGGCGATGGGGGTCCAAGGCTGTCGCGCTCTAACCGTCCTCAACCCCGCACATGAACTCGCCACAGGCCGATCCCCACAAGCCGGGTCGGCAAATCGCGCAGGATCGGCAGGCGGAACAGGAGCCGGAGCAGCCACGGAACCCGCAGCGGCAGGCGGCCACGGGCCAACCGCGGGCCGACCACCCGTTGGACGAGGCCCGCGCCTGCCTGTATGAGCCGGGCTGGCCGCTCTCGTCGGCGCTGGACCGCAGCCAGGTTCCCGGTACGCAGCCGGCCGGCCTTGAGAGGGCCGGCTAGCACGTTGGCCGCCTCCACGGCGTCTTCCATCGCATACTTGATCCCGGCCCCGGCGGCGGGCGTCATCGGGTGAGCCGCGTCGCCGATCAACAGCGTGCCAGCCGTCCGCTCCCTGGTAACGGACGCCACGGACCCCAGCCGCATCCTCGACCAGCCGCTGCACGTTCGCCCCCATAACCAGACGGAGGTGCGGATAGTGGGCCGCCTCCGCGGCCAAGAAGGCGAGGAAACGTTCCTGCGGGATAATGGCCATGAAAGGGAACTTGGAGTTCAGCCGGGTGAAGTCCACGGGGCGGAACGGGCCGTCGGCGGTCAGCAGGGTCGGCCCGTACCCCTTGACGTGAGGCAGGCGGAGCAGGCGCTCCGCCAGTCCGATCTCATCCAGGATTTCCAGCAGCGCCGGGTGCAGGGTGTCGCCGCGGAAGTTGCGGTCGAAGTCGTGATGGGCTTCGAGGAGCGTGACCGGAACACCCCGGCGGGCCAGGAGCAGGGTGAGCATCATGCCGGCCGGCCCGCCGCCGACGACACAGCAGGTGGTCTGTTGCACGTCGAGGACTTGGTCCGCTGCCCCTGGGACACTCGACTCGGGTACGCCGGCCGCCATAGGTTAACTTCTCGAGCGAATCGCTTCAACTTGGATCGCGCCGCGTTCGATCCGTAACAATCTCGCGCCGCGCGCGACTTGCCGGCCGCGGGACCGCCGCGTCAGTCCGCCCGCGTCGCCGACAGGGCGCGCTTGCCCGTAATCAGGCGGATGCCGACGTTCACGGCCATCACCAGCACCAGCAGCACGAGGGCGCCGGCCCACGCCTGACGCTGCTCCTCGGCCGACTCGCCCATCGAGTAATTGTAGATGTAGTACGTCAGGAACGGCGTGCGCTCGCCCAGGTCCTTCGGCCAGAAGTTGCTGTTGAAGGCGGTGAACAAGAGCGGCGCCGTCTCGCCGGCGACGCGGGCGATGGCCAGGAAGACGCCGGTGATGATCGTCGGCAGCGCCGTCGGCAGCAGCACGCGCCACACCGTCTGGAAGTGCGACGCCCCCAGCGCGCTGCTGGCGTTGCGCAGCGCCAGCGGCACCAGCTTCAGCGCCTCCTCCGCGCCGCGCATGACGATCGGCACCATCATCACCGCCAGCGCCAGTGCGCCGGCCCACGCCGAGAAGCCGTAGGGGCGCACCAGCAGGGCGTAGGCGAAGATGCCGAGGATCACCGACGGCACGCCGCCGAGCAGCTCGCCGACGAAGCGGACCACCGGCGACAGGCGGCTGGTCTGATACTCCGTCAGGAACAGCGCGGCGAGGATGCCGATCGGCACGGCGGCCGCCGTCGCCAGGCTCACCATGATCGCGCTGCCGAGCATGGCGTGGCCCAGCCCCGGCGGGTCGTCGTAGGGGGTGTTGGTGAAGAACGCGACGTCCACGGAGCGGAAGCCGCGCAGCGTGATGTAGCCGAAAATGTGGAACAGCGGAATGAGCGTCGTCAACAGGCAGGCGCCCAGCACGCCCGTCATCAGAACGTCGACCGTGTTGGCGGCGCCGCGCTGGGCGCGGCTGACGACCAGCCGCCGCGGCGGCGGATCCGCGGGGCGTTGCGTCGCGCGGGGGCCGCGCGCCGGGATCGGTTCGGGCTCGGTCGGGGCCGACGCCTTGCCGCGGCCGGGCATGCGGCCGACGCGCCACAGCAGCAGGCGAGCCAGGCAGTTGACGACGATCGTGACGAACAGCAGCACCAGGCCCAACGCGACGAGGGCCGAGGCGTGCAGGTCGCTGGCGGCCGTGCCCATCTGGTTGGCGATGATGCTCGGGATGGTGGCCCCGGCGGCGAACAGGCTGTCGCTGACCTGCGGGCGGTTGCCGATCACCATCGCCACCGCCATCGTCTCGCCCAGCGCCCGCCCCAGGGCGAGGAAGCAGGCGCCGACGATGCCGGGCCGGGCGAAGGGAAGGACGACGCGCCAGATCATCTGCCAGCGCGTCGAGCCGAGGGCCAGCGCCCCCTCGCGCTGCGAACTCGGCACGGCGCGGCAGACGTCGTAGGTGATGGCGGCGATGTAGGGCACCACCATGATCGCCAGGATGATACTGGCCGTCAGGATGCCGCTGCCGGACTTGTTGGCGGCGTCGAACCAGCCGCCGACCGACTGCATGAGCGGCACCACGAAGAAGAAGCCCCAGAAGCCGTAGACGACGCTCGGGATGGCGGCGAGCAACTCGATGAGGAACGACGCGGCGCGGCGGAACCAGCCGGGCGCGATCTCCGCCAGGTACGTCGCCGCCCCCACGCTCAGCGGCACCGCGATGAGCATCGCCAGCGCCGACGTCACCAGGGTGCCGAAGACGAACGGCACCGCCCCCATGTCCGCCTTGATCGGGTCCCAGTTGTTGCGCGTGAAGAACGACAGGCCGAGCCGCTCGAAGGCGAGGCTCGATTCGCGGACCAGGAAGACGATGAGCAGCACAAGGACGAGGGGCACGAGCAGGGCGGCGGCGGTCGTCACCGTCCGGAAGAACAGGTCGCCCAGCCAGAGGCCGGTGTAGTTGGGGCGGGAGCGGGAGTGGCGCGGCGCGGCGGGCGGGGCCGGGGGGGAATTCACGGACATGAGATGAGTCTCGCGAGCCGGGAATCTCGACGTTTCTCCCCTCTCCCCGAAGGGGAGAGGGGAGCAAAGGAACGTCACTCGCCCTTGATCGTCTCGATCTTCTTGACGACCTTGTCGACGAGCGGCGCCGGCAGGCGGGCGTAGTGCTTGTCCTTGGCCATGTCCTGTCCCTCGTGCATCAGCCAGCGGGCGAAGTGCGACAGGGCTTCGGCCTTGTCCGGGGACTGCTTCGCGTAGAGCACCATCCACACCGTCCCGCAGATCGGGTACGATTCCTTCCCCTCGGCGTCGGTCAGGGAGAAGCGCAGGTCGTCGGGAATGTCCTTCAAGTTGGCGGCGGCCGCCGTGGTGCCGTCCAGGCTGCCCGCGACGAACTCGCCGGCCTTGTTCTGGACGGGACCGTACTTGATCTCGCTCCCCTGGCTGAGGGCATAGATCAGTTCGACGTAGCCGACGGCTCCCGCCGTGTTCTTGACCTGGCCGGCGACGCCCTGGTTCTTGGGCTGCTGGACGCCGACCGGCCACTTGGGCGCGGTGCTGGTGCCGACCTTGTCCTTCCACTCGGGGCTGGCCTTGGACAGGTAGTCGGTGAAGATGAAGCTGGTGCCGCTGCCGTCGCCGCGGGCGACGACGGTGATGTCCTTGTCGGGCAGCGCCACGCCCTCGTTGATCTTGGCCAGGGCGGGGTCGTTCCACTTCTTGATCTTGCCGAGGTAGATGTCGGCGAGGACCGGACCCGTGAAACGGACCGGCTTATCGACGCCGGCCAGGTTGTAGATCGGCACGACGGCGCCCATGACCAACGGCAGGTGCAGCACGTCGCCGCCGGCCGCTGTCGCCTTCTTCAGCTGCTCGTCGTTCATGAAGGCGTCGGTGCAGCCGAAGTCGTTCTTCTTGTCGATCATGGCGTTGATGCCGTTGGTCGAGCCGGTGCCGCTGTAATCGACCTGTATGCCCTGCGCCTTGGCGTAGGCGGGGTTCCAGGTCTTCATCATCTGTTCGACGAACGTCGAGCCGCCGCCGGTCAGCGACTTGGCGGCCTTGGGGGCCGGCTTGCTGCTCGCCCCGGTTCCGGTGCCGCCCCCGCACCCGGCGAGCGTGACGAATCCCCATCCCAGCACGGTCAGCGTCAGTGTGCGATTCATGGCCTTCTCCTTCGCGACGGCGCCTCTTATGTCAGAGCTTGCGAGTGCCTTTACTCTACGGGCGGAGGCGGCAAGTCATGTGAGAAAACGGAGAAGATACGATGAAGACGACGCCCCCTCGCCGAGGGCTCACGCCGGGTCGCGGTGGACCGTCTCGGGCGCGAACGCCGGCAGGCAGACCGCCAGGTACTCGGCCCCGTCCGGCTCCGGCGTGTCGTAGCGCACCCACTCGCCGCGGCGCGTCAGCACCGCCTGCCCGGCGCGCACTTCCAGGACGCCGTCGCGGTGCGTCACGCGCAGCATCCCCTTGAGCACGACGGTGTACTCGTCGAACTCGGGCGTCTGCCCCGGCTCGACCCAGCCGCCGGGGCTGTGCATGTGGGCGACGCTGAGCGCCGCGTCCTTTGTGGTGACGCGGCCGACGTACTCGTCAATCCGCTTCGGCTTATTGCCCGCGGCCTGGATGCGGGTCGGCTGCGCGATCAGGGTCGGCATGAGAATCTCCTTGAGAGGGCCTGCCGAAGTTATACGCGATCTCGCGCGACTTGCCGCTGGCGTGGCCGTCCGCTTCGGGGTAAAAAGGGGGACATGACGACGCTGCTCGTGACCCTGGAAGGGCCGAACGCCGGGCGCCAGTACCCGCTCGGGGAGGGCTGCGCGCTCGTCGGCCGGCAGCAGAATTCCACGATCCACCTCGACTCGCTGGCGGTCAGTCGGCAGCACGCGAAGATCCTCCGCGCCGGCAACAGCTTCTTCGTCGAGGATCTCGACAGCAGCAACGGCACCTTCCTCAACGGCCAGCGCGTCAGCGGCCGTTCGCCGCTGACCGAGAGCGACACGCTGCAAATCGGCCCCTACGTCCTGGCCCTGCGCGGCGTGCCGGCGCCGGCCGCCGACGAACTCCCCTCGATCGTCCGCGCGCGCGTCGGCGCCAGCTCCGCCAACCACACGCTGTTCCTGCAAAACCCGGCTTACAAGCTGAAGGTGGTTCTGGAAATCGCCCAGCACCTGGCGCGCACGCTGGAGCTGGAGCCGCTGCTGGAAAAGCTGTTGGAGCATCTGCTGCGTCTGTTTCCGCAGGCGGACCGCGCCCTGGTGATCCTGTGCGAGGGCGACCGGCTGGTCCTGCGCGCCTTTCGCGGGCGCCGCGCCAACGTCAGCGACGCCCCCTACAGCCGCGGCGTGGTTCAGCAGGCGCTCGCGGAGGGCGTGGGCCTCCTCAGCGAGGACGTGGCGAGCGACTCGCGCCTCGTCAAAAGCGCCACGCTCGTCGGCCTGCAACTGCGCTCGTTCCTGTGCGTGCCGATGCTGGCGCCGGACGGCCGGCGCCTGGGCGTGATCCAGCTCGACTGCACGACGGCGGGGATGGCGTTCGGCGACGACGAACTCGAAGTGCTGACGGCGGTGGCGCTGCAAGTGGCCGTCGTCCTCGAAAACGTGGCCCTGCACGCGGTTCGGTTGCAGGAGGAGCGGCTGCGCCAGGAACTGGCGCTGGCGCGCGAGATCCAGCAGGGCTACTTGCCGACCGACTTCGCGGTGCTGGGCGACGCCTTCGAGTTGTACGCCCGCGTCCACCCGGCGCGCGAGGTGTCGGGCGACCTGTACGACTTCTTCCCGCTGCCCGACGGCCGGCTGGCGTTCTTCGTCGGCGACGTGTCGGGCAAGGGGATGCCGGCGGCGCTGTTCATGGTGGCGGTGCGCACGCTGGCGCGGCACCTGGCGGCGGAAGGCGGCAGCCCGGCGCGGACGCTCGCCCGGCTCAACGAGGCCCTGTCGGTCGACAACCCGTCGTGCATGTTCGTGACGCTGTGTCACGGCGCCTGCGACCCGAAAAGCGGCGCGATCGTCCTGGCGTCGGGCGGCCACCCGACGCCGCTGCTGCGCCGGGCCGACGGGAGCGTGGAGGAGGCGCCGGTGAAGAACGGCCGGCTGCTGGGCTATCCGGGCGGCAACCTGCGGCTGACGGACGCCACGTTCCTTTTGGGACCGGGCGAGACGCTGGCGCTGTACACCGACGGCTTTACCGAGGCGCGGGCTCCCGACGGCGAGGCGATGTTCGGCGCGGAGCGGCTGGGCGTGGCGCTGGGCGGCGCGCGGACGGCGCTGCCGCTGGAGAAGTGCGCGGAGGAGTTGCGGGCGGAGGTCGTGCGCTTCACCGGGTCGGCGGACCTGCAAGACGACCTGACGCTGTTGCTGCTGCGGCGAAAGTAGCGGCCGGGGGCGAATCCCCCTTGCGAGCTCGCTCTCAATTCCTCATTCCCAATTCTCAATTCTGCGAAAGTAGCGGCCGGGGGCGAATCCCCCTTGCGAGGCCGGCGTCGGCCTGCCAACATGACGGTCGCGGAAATCCGGGCGGGGCGCGTCCCGCCTTACGAGTCCAGGAATTCAGTCGAGGAACGTGCAGACATGGTCGAGCGCAAAAGCGAGTTGAAGCGGCGCTACCACCGCAAGGCGAAGCTGACGAAGCTGAAGACGAAGCTGGCGCGGGCGAAAGAGCCGCGCGCCAGGGAAGAGCTTGTGAAGAAGATCCGCATCCTGAGTCCGTTTTGGCGGGAGCCGGTGGCGCAGGCGTGAGGCCGGCGGCGTTCAGCGGAGAAAGTCACGGGCCATCGCGGCGTATTCCGCGGAAACTTCTTGGTGCGCCGCGAGCCGTGTCTCCACCTCCATAAAGGCCGCATACTGGTGAGCCGATGCCTTACCCCCGGCTCCTTCCGCAAGGCGAACCGCCTCGTCCAGCAAGTCTCGGAGTTGCTTCAAGGCCACGAGATCCTCGAAGACCCGGCTCCGCCGATCCCTCAGAGCCGGACGATTGAGACCCAACGCGGTGATTGTGGCCCGGCCGCGCCGACTGCCGTTCCGGGGGGACGGCCTTGTCGCGGCGGAACTCGACGTGCCTCTCCGGGTCGTCGGCCGTCGGGTCGAGAAACAGCGGCTCTTCCCGGGTGAGATCGTCTTTGTGCGTGAGGACTCGGGCCTTCGGATCGAGGAGCGGGAACAGATTCCTCTTGTGTCGCTGGTTGCAGATCTGACAGCAGAAGAACAGGTTCGCCCACGCATAGGCAAGCCAGTAGTAGCCGGGCCGGCTCAGGGGGTCGCTCGGTCGCTGACAGTAACCCTTCTTCGGCCGGAAGTGCTCGACGTCGCCATAAGCAACGTGCAAGACTTTTGACTCGCAAAAGCAGCACTTGCCATGCTGCGCCCGACAAAGGGCTCGCTTGACCGCGTCGGCGGCGTAGACCTTCCGGTCGAAAGAGAACGTGCTCGCCCCGCTGACGTAGCCGGCCGGGGCGCCGTCGTAATTCCTACAGTCGGCGTCACACGCGACCCGCCCCTTCTCGCGCAATACGTCGGGGCCGCGCTTTGACTTGTAAATCCGGATCACGGCTTCCTTTCCGCTCCCTCTTGCAACGCCTTGATCGCTTGCCGGATCGCTTGCGTGTCCTTCGCGCGCGTCGCCGTGTCGCCGATGAGGAGTTCCCCCAGGGCCTCGTCGAGTCGTTTCAACTCCTTCTCGTCGGCCTTGGTCAATTTCGGCTTGTCGAGCAGGGCTTCGCGCCGGGCGATCCGTTCATCGTAGCGCGGCGGATAAGGGCTCGGCAGTCCGTACAGGTCGCTCGTGAGGATCTGATCGACGCTCCAGCCGCGCAGATTCTCCGGATTGTTGTCGATGACGACGTGATCCCCTTCGCGGCGGAGCAGGACGAGGTTCGCGTCGCCCGCCGCCTGGACGATGAGCGGGCTGTGCGCCGTCGCGATGAACTGCGTGTTCGGGAAGCGCTCCGTGAGGTAGCCGAGGAGTTGTCGCTGCCAGGTCGGGTGCAGGTGCAAGTCGATCTCGTCGACGAGGACGACGGCCGGCTCGGCGAGCGGGTCGGGGCTGTCGGGGTAGCGCTCGACCATGCGGCTGGCGAAGTCGACCATCCAGGCGATGAGGGTGCGGTAGCCGTGGCCGAGTTGGCGTAGTGGCACCCAGCCGTAAGGCGTCTCGAATTCGACATGAGTCTTGGCCCAGGCGCCGCCGGAGACGACACAGCGGATGTCGCTCACTTCCTCCGGAGGGAAGATGTGAAGGAGGAGATCCGTCACCCACTTCAGGTACTTCTTCTGTTGTTCCTGGTATTCCGACGGCTTACTGGCGGTGTAGTCCGTCTGGAGGAACCACTCCTCCGCGTTACGGAGTTCAACGCGGTCTGTGAAGAGACTCGCCGTAGGATCATCAATTTCGGGCTCCGAGAGCGCACCCCGGCCCATCCGTCGGCCCGCCCCGTAAGCGAAGCAGTATGGGGTTTTGACCTCGCTAGGCCCGAATGAGCAGATCAAATTATTGGATTTTGATATTGTAATTTGAATGTCGCATTTTTCTTCAGGAGACTGTCTCGACGCGGATAACAAGTGAGCGGTGCTGATAGCTGACGCCTCGAGACGACCCACAGACTGTTCCCCTCGGCGTAGTAGCGAAATGTCGAAATCACCTGGCATCCATGACGTCTTACCTATGGCGCTCTCCTCAAGATGCTCGTCACCTGTCGAATAATGTCGAAGACGGGCCAGGGCCTGCAGAATTGTAGTTTTTCCTACCCCGTTATTCCCCAAGAGGACCGTCCACCGAGCTGGACGGCCGTTGCCGTCCGATAGATCCAGCCGCTGAGTTTCTTTCCCGAAGCAACGAATGTTTTTCAAGGTAAGCGAGAGGAAGTATTTCCCCTTCACCGCTTGTGTTCCCCCGTTCGCGCCGTCAAGCTTACTCTGGGACATGACCGCTCCTTATGCCGTCTTCACCTCGACGAACGTATGCGTCACCTTACCGTCCTTCACCCTGCACAGGAAGTAACCCTTCTCCTTGCTGCCGTCGTGGTTCGGCCGGCTGAAGGCGCAGCAGCGGTTCGTCGTCAGCAAAACCTCGCCGATGGGACGCTCGGTCAGGGCGTGGTGGTGTCCGCAGAAGACGGTGCGTAAGTTGTACTCCTTGAAGCGATTCAGCACGTCGTCCGTGTTCAGCGGCCGCTGGATGAGCCTCGGACCCAGAGGGAAGTGCGTGAAGACGATGGTCGGTTTCTTCTTGTCCAGTTTCGGCACGGCCTCGTCGAGCCAGGTGAGCGTCGGCTTCTGGATCGTCGTCCGCACGAAGCCCACGCCGTCCGTCGTGTCGAGGCCGACGAACTGCCAGCCGCCGTGCTCGAAGTGCTGATTGAGGCTCTTCGGGAACGTCTCCTCGTAAGCCTTGCGGTCGTCCCGCGCCTTGTGGTCGTGGTTGCCGGGGACGTAATGGATCGGCACGCCGAGGGCCTTGAAGATGTCGCGCGACGGTTCCAGCTCGTCCCGCTGGCCGTGGTCGGCGACGTCGCCGAGGTGCAGGCAAAAGTCGATCTTCGGCTCGTGCGCCTTCATCCGCGCGACGACGCGCTCCAGCCAGTCGCCGCACGGCTTATCGATGTAGTGCGTGTCGTTGACGACGACGAAGTGAAATTCCTTCGACGTGCCCACGCCCTCGGCGCGGAGGGCGCCCGGCCACAGGCCGGCCGCGAGGAGACTGCCGGCACTCAGGCGGAGCAGGTCGCGGCGGCTGAGACGCCTCGGGTCGGACATGGTCGCTCCTCTTTCCTCAATGATGTCACAGCGTCCCGCGGCGCATCTGCTCGCGCTCGATCGCCTCGAACAGCGCCTTGAAGTTGCCCTTGCCGAAGCTCCGCGAACCGTGACGCTCGATCACCTCGAAGAACAGCGTCGGCCGGTCCTCCACCGGCTTCGTGAAGATTTGCAGCAAGTAGCCCTCGTCGTCGCGGTCGACCAGAATGCCCAACTCGGCGAGTTCCTTCATGTCCTCGCTGATCGTGCCGACGCGCTCCGGCAGCAGCTCGTAGTACGCCGGCGGCACGCGCAGGAACGACACGTCGTTGGCGCGCATCGCCTTCACCGTCTCGATGATGTCGCCGGTCGCCATCGCGATGTGCTGCACGCCGGGGCCGCCGTAGAACTGCAAATACTCGTCGATCTGCGACTTGCGCTTCGCCTTCGCCGGCTCGTTGATCGGGAACTTGATGCGGCCGCTGCCGTTCTGCATCACCTTCGACATCAGGGCGGTGTAGTCGGTGCTGATGTCGCTGTCGTCGAAGTGGACCAGTTGGCTGAAGCCGAGGACGCGCTCGTACCAGCCCACCCATTCCTCCATTTTGCCCTCCTCGACGTTGGCGACGACGTGGTCGACCGCCTTGAGGCCGACGGGGCGGAAGGTGCTGGGGCTGTAGCGGTCGGCGTCGAGCTTCTTGAAGCCGGGGGCGAAGACGCCCTTGTAGGCGTCGCGGTTGACGAAGCTGTGCGTCGTGTCGCCGTAGGCGCGGATGGTGGCGTACTCGTAGGTGCCGTGCTCGTCCTGGAGCTTCGTCGGCCCGGTGACGCCGACGGCGCCGTGGCCGACGGCGTAGTCGAAGGCGTCCTTGACGCTGGCGACGTCGAAGGCGATGTCCTTCACCCCGTCGCCGTGGAACATGAGGCGCATGTTGTCGGGGTCGTTGGCCCGCAGCGACGACGTCAAGACGAAGGTGATTTCGCCCTGGCGCAGGACGTAACCGGCCTCGTGCTTGACGCCGGTTTCGAGGCCCTCGTAGGCGACGACGTCGAAGCCGAAGGCGTTGCGGTAGAAGTACGCCGACTGCCGGGCGTTGCCGACGAAGAAGCGGAGATGGTCGACGCGGCGGAGGGGAATCGGGTCGGAAGGATTCATGAATCTGCCCTGGCGTTGGGGGGCGAGAGGCGGCTCAGAGGACCGGGACGCCGAACCGGCGGACCAACCCCTCCAACTCGCGGCGGAGGAAAGGCAGCGACGGGGCGACGAACAGCCGGTCCTGCATCCGCGACGGGTCGTAGTCCGTGCCGACGACCTCTTCGGTCACGAACGGGCGGCGCGTGACCTCGGGCGCGAGCAGCGAATAGGGGATCTCGCCGGTCGACGAGAGGATGCCGGCCCCGAACACCTTCGTTTCGCCCGCCTCCTCGACCAGGCCGAACTCGACGCTGAACCAGCTGAACCGCTTCAGGGCGAGGACGTGGTCGCCGCGGGTACAACTCGCCACCGCCTTGCCGATGAGGACGAGCAACTCGGCGTAGTCGCGGTTCATCAGCGGCGGGACGTGGCCGAGACAGTCGTGGATCATGTCCGGCTCGGGCGTGAACTCCGGGTGCGAGCCGTGGCGGAGGAATTGGGTCACGGGGAACCCGCGGCCGCCGATGTATTCGTAAAAGGTCCGGTAAGGCAGCGCGCCTTCGGCCGGCACCAGGTGCATGTTCGTTTCCCGGCGCAGCCGCTCGCTGAGGTGCCGGAGCTGCGGGATCTCCTCCGTCGTGATGGCGAGCGCGCGCTTCGCGGTCAAATAAAGCTGGCTGGCGTATTTGACGTGGAGCTCGTCGAGTTTCGGGCTGACGTCCCGCCAGATGCGGGTTTCCTCCGGGGTGTAAGGGATGATCGGCGGGCCGAGCCGCTCCAGCCGGTGGCGGCGGCAGAGGGCGAATAACTCGTTCCGCCGTCGGATGTACCTTTCGTCGCCGAGCCCCGGATGTCCCGGCTCCAACTCGAGTTCGGTCACGTCCCGCGGCCGAACCATCGTCTGGGGGTCGATCGGAGCCCCGTACTCGACGAGTACGGCGTCTTTCTTTTCCATGACGATTGCCCTTCTGATGATGGCGGAGAACCTGTCCGGCCGAGAGCCGCCGCCGTAAACTAGTTTATCCTCGCCGCCGCGCCAAGACAACCGAGCCCGCGCATCGCGTTCGCCCGAACTCTTACCCCAAGTCCGACCATGAAAGCCGCTTATCTCGAAGCCACGGGAGCCCCGGACGTCATCCGCTACGGCGACCTGCCGCGCCCCACGCCGAAGGACGGCGAAGTCCTTGTCCGCGTCGGCGCCGTCGCCGTCAACCCCATCGACACCTACGTCCGCTCGGGTTTAGTCGCGATGCCGCTGCCGCTGCCGTTTATCATCGGCTGCGACCTCGCCGGCGCCGTCGAGGCCGTCGGCCCCGGCGCCACGCGCTTCAAGGTCGGCGACCGCGTCTGGGGCTCGAACCAGGGGCTGCTCGGCCGCCAGGGCACCTTCGCCGAGTACGCCAGCGTCCACGAAGATTGGCTCTACCCGACGCCCGCCGGCGTCCCGGACCAGGACGCGGCGGCCTTGGCCCTCGTCGGCATCACCGCTCACCTGGGCCTGTTCCAGCGTGCCGGCCTCAAGGCGGGCGAGACGGCGTTCGTCAATGGCGGCACCGGCGGCGTCGGCTCGATGGTCGTGCAGATGGCCAAGGCGTCGGGAGCCAAGGTCGTCGCCACGGTCGGTTCGGCCGAGAAAGCGGACCTGTGCCGGCAATGGGGCGCCGACCGCGTCGTCAACTACAAGACGGAAGACGTGGCGAGTGCGGTTCGCGACTTCACGGAGGGGAAGGGCGTCAACGTCTGGTACGAGACGCAGCGCGAGCCGGACTTCCTGACGACGGTGCCGCTGATGGCGCGGCGCGGCCGCCTCGTGGTCATGGCGGGGCGGCAGGCTCAGCCGGTCTTCCCGGTCGGCCCGTTCTACGTCAACGACCTGTCGCTGCACGGCTTCGCCATGTTCAACGCCACGCCGCAAGAGCAGCGCCGCGGCGCCGAGGACATCAATCGTTGGCTGGCGGAGAAGAAGTTGCACGTCCTGATTGGCCGGACGTTTCCGCTGGCGCGGGCCGCGGAGGCTCATCGGCTCCAGGAGGAGAACACGCTGCAGAAAGCGGGGACGCTGTCGGGGAAGATCGTGCTGACGCCGTGACGCCGCCAGGAAAGGTGCGTCGTCCTCATCATTCCGACTCGCGCCGGGGGGCGTAGCGCGAGCCCGGAGAGGACGACCCCCCGCGCTCGCGCTTCGCCCCCGGCGGCGCGACGAATCACTGCACCAGTTCGTTGAGGCCTTTCAGCGCGCGGGCGCGGACGACGTTGCGGGCGGGCCGGTCCTTGGTGACGGTCATCTCGCCCGGCTTGAAGCGGTTCGGCACCTGTTTGCCGCCCTTGACGGCTTTCTGCCGCCGCAGGCGCAGCTTGAGCAGGCCGGGGACGGTGAAGGTGTCGTTGTCCTTCTTCAGCTGCCGCTTGATGAGGCCGCCGAGGGCCTCGAACAGCGCCTGGACCTGCTTCTTGGAAATCTCCGCCTTTTCGGCGAGCTCCGCGTACACCGCGGACTTGGTCATCGCCTTGGCCTTGGCCGCCGGCTTGCTCTTCGCCATCGATTCCCTCGCATCATTCGCGGACAGATTGAGAGACAAATAGGCACGCCAAGAGGGAAGATTAGACCGGCTTGCCTTCCTTGTCAACCGCATATTCCCGGAAAATCAAGGGTTTTCTCGCGGCCCGCCGGCAACTCTGCCTGTTTTTCCTGGGAAAGTGACGCGGCCCCCTTTCGCGAACCCCCGCGGGTGTGTCATAATCGCCCCCTGATGCCCCCCTCTCCCCGGTACTCCGGGGAGAGGGGACGGGGGAGATGGG